>JACQHC010000162.1 GCA_016199245.1 Gemmatimonadota bacterium
AGTTGCTGGCCGACTCGGTGCGGGCAGACCTCGGTGCAATCCCCGGGCTCACGGGTGAGCAGCTGGTGCTGCGGATGCGGGCGCACGCGGGTAGGATGCGGCGGCTGCTCGAGCGGCACGAGGCGATGATGAAGATGTAGCGTAATGAAAGAGTCGTTAACTTCGCGTCAGGCACCGTGGGTATTCCCGGTGAACCGCTTGGACTGCGCATGCACGCGTGCACTGCGTTGTGACACCCATCGCCTTCTCCATGCTGGCCGCCCACTTGCGGGGTCTGCGCACCGGCAGCGCTCGGCCAGGCGCGGCTGTTCCTCAACGCCGAGAACGTGGGGAACGTGCGGCAGACCGACTTCCACCCGCTGGTCCTGCCCTCGCGCGGTGCCGGTGGGCGGTGGACGACGGACGCGTGGACGGAGCTGAGCGGGTTCACGGTAAACGGCGGGATCCGGCTGGGATGGTAGCCGAAGGTCTTCTCGGTCGGATGTAGGCCTAGCGCACGCTGTCCATCAGCGCGTAGAACCCCTCCGTCAGAGTCGGATGGATGTAGACGGCCTCCCGGAACAGCGTCCACGGAGCGTCCGCCATCATCAGGGCCATGAGGGTCTGCACCAGCTCGCCTCCGCCCACGCCGAGGATGGCCGCGCCAAGGATCCGCTCGGTTTCGGCATCCACCACCACTTTCATCAGGCCGGCCGTCTCGCTCCGTTCGATAGCGCGTGCCACCCGACCCATGGGGATCTTGCCGACTTTGATGCTGCGTCCGGCCGCGCGCGCGTCGCGCTCGGTCAGGCCCACGCGACCCAGCTCCGGATCCGTGAACAGTGCGTAGGGCACCAGCCGCCCCGTCGTGGACAGCTTCTCCGCATGGAACAGATTGTGATAGATGATTTGAAAGTCGTGGTAACTGATATGTGTGAAGGCGGGCCCGCCGTTCACGTCGCCCAGCGCATACACGCCGGGCACGTTGGTTTCGAGGTACTCATTCACGGTGATCCAGCCGCGCGTGTGCGCGATGCCGGCGGCGTCGAGCCCGAGGTCGTCGGTGTTGGGGGCGCGGCCCGCCGCGAGCAACAGATGCGACGCCTCGACGGTTTGGGGCGCGCGGCCAGCACGGGGCGCAATCGTCAGCCGAAGGCGCCCGGCCCCGCCCTCCACTGACGTCACTTCCGCTGAGGTGTGAAACGCGATTCCCTCCGCCTCCAGCGCCTCTCGCAGCGTCCGGGCCACGTCCTCGTCTTCGCGCGGGATGATCTGATCCGCGAACTCCACGATGGTCACCCGGCTCCCAAAGCGGCGGAACATCTGTCCGAACTCGAGTCCCACGTAACTCCCGCCGACGACGACGAGATGCTCGGGGACTTCGGTGAGATCCAGGATCGTCCTGTTGGTGAGGTAGGGAACCCGCTCGATTCCCCTGATTGGCAGGACCAACGGCCGCGTACCGGTATTAATGAATACATGTTCCGCGGTGAGCTCGTCGCCGCCGGCAGCTACGGTACGCGGCCCCGTGAACCGGGCGGCGTCGCGGTAGAGCGTCATGCCGGGCCGTTTGGCGACCCCTTTCTCGTGCGCCTGTCGCCAGCGGGACACCAGGTCGTTCTTGCGCGAGACGACCGCCGCCAGGTCAAGGCCCACCGGGCCGACGCGCACACCGAACTCGGCGGCGCGCCGGGCGTAGTGCGCGATCTGCGCGCTCGCCAGCATCGTCTTGGTCGGCGTGCATCCGTAGTTGATGCACGAGCCGCCGAGGTGTTCACGCTCGATCAGCGCAACGGTCCAACCCCTATCCGCCAGCTCACGCGCCAGGGGGTCCCCCGCCTGGCCGGACCCGATGACAATGGCCTGGAATGTTTTCATGACGAGCCTCCGTGTGCCGAGTGCCGCCCGTTCAACGGGCAAACCTCGGCGACTCTACTGGTGGGGGCGAAGGCGCGCTAGGCCGCGCAGCAGGAAAGTTTGGCCACGTCCTTGGTGAACGTTTGGGCGGCGAGCTTGACCCCTTCCGAGAGCGTCAGGTACGGGTGGAAGGCCGACGCCAGGTCCTCGATCGTGAGCCCATACTTGATGGCCAGGGCCGGCTCCGTGATGATCTCTCCGGCCTCGGCGGCCAGGACATGGGCGCCAATGATCTTCCGGGTCGCGGCATCGGCCACGAGCTTCACGAACCCCCGCGTATCCCGGGCAGCCAGGGCGCGCGGCACGTGGTGGAGCGGGAGAGCTGAGGCGATCGGCTCGATGCCACGGCCACGCGCCTGCTCCTCCGTGAGACCCACCGAGGCCACCGCCGGATCGGTGAACGTCACCCGCGGGAGCGCCGTCAGATCGTAGCGTCGAGGATTGCCCCCCAACGCGTTCTCGGCCGCAAGCGACCCCGCATACGCCGCGACGTACACGAACATCGGATCCCCGATCACGTCCCCCGCCGCGTAGAGATCCGGGCTGGCGGTCTGGAGGAATTCGTTGACCAGGATCTCCCCCTTCCCTCCGAGTCCGATGCCAATGTGCTCCAGCCCGAGTCCGCGCGTATTGGCGCGCCGCCCGGTGGCCACGAGCAACTGTTCGGCCGTCGCCCGTCCGGTGCGCGCCCCCGCGCGAAACTGAACGGTATAGCACTCGCTTCGCTCCACGCGTTCAATCGTCACACCCGCGTGGATGTGGAGCCCCTCGGCCGCGAGGTGTCCCGCCAGCGTGTCTCCGACGGCTGGATCCTCCGCGGGAACGATCCGCGGCAGGGCCTCCAGCACCGTAACCCGCACGCCGAGCCGGGCAAACATCTGCGCCAGCTCGAGTCCCACGGCGCTCGCCCCCAGAACGATCATGGACGACGGCAGGCGTTCGAGCGCCATCGCCGTCTCGCTGTCGAGGTAGCCCGCTTCGGCGAGCCCGGGAATGGGTGGCGCCCAGGGGGACGCGCCCGTGGCGACGATGATCTTGCGCGCCGTGACCGTTCGACCGCCGTCGAGTCGCACGGAGCGACCGGAGGTGAGAGCGGCTCGCCCGCGGATCAACGTGATCGCGTCGTAGGCGTGGAGCACCTCGGCGTACTTCGCCTGGCGCAGGGCGGTCACGAGCTCGTCTTTCTGCGCTCGGACCGCGGACCACTGTGGCGTGCCGTCCGTGGCGGCGATGCCGCTGAATCCGTGGTGCGTGCGGCGGTGGTTGGCCTCCGCGGCCCGGATCAGCGTCTTGGATGGCACACAGCCCACGTTGACGCAGGTGCCGCCGAGCGTACCGCCTTCCACCAGCGCCACGCGGGCGCCGAGCTCGGCGCCCTTGATGGCGGCCGCGAACCCGGCTGAGCCGCCGCCGAGCACCAGGAGGTCGTAGTCCCCCGCCCCATGCGCGGCGACCTCGGGTGCGCGGACAGCCGCCTCGTCCCGCACCCGCGCACCATAGCCCGCCTGCTCCACGGCTTGGGCGATGCGCTCGGGTGTCGCCTCCGGGCTCGCACTGATCCGTGCCGAGCCCTCGGCGTAACTGACCGCGACGACCTTCTCGACCCCCGGCACAGACCGCAACGCTTTGGCCACCGTGCGCTCGCAATGGTCGCACGTCATGCCGCGAATCTCCAGCGAGATCTCCCGTGCCGCCGTCATGGCACTCAACCGTCCCGGCGGCGTGGACTGCCGGTCTTGGGATCCGCCAGGACTTTCGCGCCGTAGCCGGTAGCTTCGGTCAGCCGGGCGGCGATGTCGGCCGGCGTGACGCGGGCGGGATCGTACTGCACCACGCCGAGACTGTCCTCCAACGTGACGGTCGCGGAGTAGACGCCGGCGACTCGCCGCAGCGCCAGCCGCGCCGTGACCGGGCACGTGCCGCAGGTCATGCCAGAGATGTGGAGCCGCGCCGTCGCGGTGTCGGTTGGGGCAACCGCGGCCAGGCGCACCGGCCTGTTGGCCAGGGATGCGGTGAGATCACACGGCGGGCATAGCACGGCCGCGCTGCTGACGCCGGCCGTCAGCAGGAGTGCCTTCAATGGTCCGATCATCATAGATGAATCCTCCTATCCCAGCACGAGGGGTGACCACCAGGGGAACGTCACGAGCGGTATCGCGAGGGCGGTCGCGATCCACAGGGCCCGCTTCATGCGCCGGCGCCAGACCGGCGAGGCGCACAAGGTGCCGGGCTCGCAGGCCCGGCGCTCCTCACGCCGGACGGCGGCAAACCCGAGGCCCAGGAACACGACGGTGCCGCCCACGAAGTATGGTCGCATCGGCTCGAACGTGGCGGCGAGCCCGGCCCCGCTCAGCCCCAGGGATACGGCCACAAGCGGGCCGGCGCAGCACAGCGCCGAGCCGATGGCGGCGGCCACCGTCCCGCCGGCCGCGACGACAGTCTTACTCACGAACGACGGCATGGTCCTCCAGGGCCCCCAGGATGGGGCATTCATCGGTGGCCTCCCGCGTGGCACAGGCAGCAGCCAGTTGCTCCAGCGTGCGCCGAATGCGCCGGAGATCCTCGATCTTCCGTTCGACCAGCGCGATCTTTTGACGGGTGCGCCGCTCCACGGCGTCGCAGGCGCTCCCGTGCCGAACGCGCAGGGCCAGCAGCCCCTGGATCTCCTTCAGCGAGAAGCCGAGCTCCTGCGCCCGCTTAATGAACCGCAGGCGCGCGACGGTGTCCTCGGAGTACTGGCGATACCCGGACGGTGTCCGCTTCACCGGTAAGAGCAACCCGCGCCGCTCGTAGTACCGGAGGGTCTGGGCGTTCACGTTCGCCGCCTGAGCAGCGCGGCCGATCGTCAGGGGCATGGGAGCCTCTCCTACGTTCGACACAAGGATAAACCCTGTACCACGGTACAAGGTCAAGGGTGGCTACCGACCCAGGCGGGCCGCCGCACGCCGGGAGGCGTGTGCAAAGCCGTGCGGATAATGTCGGGATCCGGCACGCCCAGGAACTCGCCGTGCCCGACGGTCCTTCGATGTCCACCCCGTCGACGTGGTGGGACGATAGTGCATGGTCCCTCCCTGGCCCCGGCGCGCCCGCGAGGGCGCGTTCCGGAGCCGTTTCGATATCCGGTCAGGTCCTCCTCGGCATCAGAACGAGACGGTCAAGCCCCCCTCCCACACGACGTCGTGCTGGGTATTGTCGAAGCCGAATCGCTGGAACTCGTAGATGAAATCCCGTCCCTCGGCCCGAAATCCGAGGCGGCGATATCGGTACTCGATGCCGGCACCGAAGTTCCCGGCGAATCGGGGGGGGGGTACCGGAGCCATCGAGCTGATTGGTAGCTCAGCGCGCCCGCGCCGCCCGTCACGTAGGGAATCAGATCTCCCGACCCCACGGACCACGGGTAGCGCAACACCACACTGCCGTCGTAATAGAACTTGTTGAACCGCTGACGGCCGACGAGGCTCGGCGTCGATCCCTCGACGCTGTCCTGCCCCCAGATGCCACTGGCCCTCACGCCGACGAAGCGGTGCAGCCACACGGTGACGTCGAGCGACGCCGCCCAACCCAGCCGCGTGTCGGCGGTGTTCGTTTGATTGAGGTCACGTACCCCGGAGAGCCCGCCGAATCCACCGGCAACCGTCACCCGATCGTACGCCGGGCGGTTCGTCGCCTGCCCGAGATGGTTGAGGGCACCCCGGCGGTCAGTGTCGCCGCGGCTGCCAGCGCCAGATAACGTCCGAACATGAATTCCTCCTTGCATCAAAGGCCAATGTGAAACAGTCGATGGCGGGACACCACATGTCTCCCGCCGCGACACCTCGCGAGGTATCTGTAAAGCGAGAATCCGCTCAGGCTGCGTTTGGTTCCGACGCCGCCAGCGCCATCGCACGAATCAGCGCTGCGGGACACGGGGGCCCGGCAACGCTCGGAACCTTGCGTCAGGGGGGGGAACCGTCGAGGGGAGCTGCGGATTGTCTCAGTGGTCATCCATTACTGGACCGGGAAGGAGGCCCGTTGAACCACATCCTCAGCTTCGTGCGTGCCGTGGCCGCCCGGTGGCTTCAAGCATCCTGCAGGTGCGGGGCCGAGGCCGTCACCGTTTCGCCGACGGCGGCTCGCCGCTATGGGGCGCTGTGAGAATCACCTGACGCGCGAGACGCGGGGCACATCGGTCGGACCGGATGAGACGAGGTCTCGCCGGTTCGATGCCATGCGTACGGAGTTTCCGGGAGGTCGCTTGCTCGCCGTTGCCACGTGCCTGGCCGCGAGCAGGGGACCGTCACGCAGCGCTCAGGAGCAGCGTCACGCCGGGGCGGCGGTCAGTGCGTGTGCGGACGCAGCGCCTCGGGAAGGCCCGGGCTGAACCCCTTATGGTCCAGCCAGCGTTGCGTGGCGGCGGCCGCGCGGTCGATCAGCTCACCACTGCGCGAAAAGTCGTACGACGAGACCGCCAGCGGGCAGAGCGGCGGGACGACGACGATCTCGGCGCTGTCCGCCAGTCGCTCCAGATCAGCCAGCAGCTGATTCACCATCAGCAGGTTCAAGGAGTGCAGGCCGATGGACACGACGCCTGCCGGCGAGCGCTTGATCGCGCAGGGCGAGCCCGGGCTCAGCACGATCACGCGCTCGGCCCCCAGGGCGACCGCCGCCGCGACCGGCGTGCTGTTCGCCACCGCCCCGTCCACCAGGGTGCGCCCCTCGAGGCGCACCGGGGGGAAGACGCCGGGAATGGCTGTCGTGGCGAGGAGCGCGTTGACGGCCGATCCGGAGGCCAGGCGCACGGCGATGCCTTCAAGGATATCGGTCGCAATCACGTGACAGGGGATCATGGTCTGGTCGAGTCGCGCAATGGGCAGGTTCCCTTCCACCAGCCGGCGCTATCCGTCTGGGCTCACGAGGTGGTCCCGACCCGATAGCAATCGCACCATCCCGCCGATGGGCGAGAGGGGAAACACGTCGCGCCGGCGCACCCGGCGCCAGATCGCTTCGAGGCGCTCTACGCCCTCGGCGGTCGGGTCGGCCGCGTAGGTGACGGCGTTGATGGCGCCCACCGACGCGCCGACGACGAAATCGGCGGCTATGCCGGCGGCCACCAGCGCCTTCAGCATGCCGACTTGCACCGCGCCCAGGCTGCCGCCTGCGGCGAACACGAAGGCCGTTGACGATCCGGATGTGGGAGCCACTCAGCACTCGCAGGTCAGGTCGCGGCCGAAGAACTGGTTCAGCGCGAGCGTTGAGGCCACTCGGATCTTGTTCTTGGTGCCGACGAGCTTGAGGAGGTAGGCCATGCGGTAGAGCCACCACGCCGGTCGGCCGGTGAGGGCGAGTCCCAAGATGTCCACCAGCGCCTGGCCGTCACCCAGCGAGACGATCTTGCCGGCGTGAAAGGCCGTGTACGGGTCCGGCGGACGCCCCAGCGCTTCATTCTCCACGTTGGCCGCCGCACGGATGCCCTGACTGATGGCGATGGGGGCTACGCGGGGGTACGGGCGCCCCGTCCGAGCGTCGAGCACGCCGCTGATGTCGCCGATAGCGTACAACCCGGGCGCGCGCTCGACCTGGAGGGCCTGATTCACGGCGACCAGCCCTCCGTCCGCGCGGGGGATGTCCAGTTGTCCGAGGACGGCGGCCGGCGCCGTCCCGGCGGTCCATACGAGCACCCCCGCGTCAATCGTCTCACGCCCCAGCGCCCCCTGCACCTCGATCCGCTCCTCCCCAGCGCTCAGGACGCGCGTGCCCAACCGCACCTGGATGCCACGGCCACGCAGGAGCTCCAGTCCGCGGCGGGCGAGGCCACCGTCGAAGCCGGTGAGCAAGCGATCACCGCCCTCGACCAGCGTGACTGCGGCGACGTCCAACCTTTCATAATGCCTCGGCAAGACGTCGCGCAGAAGGTGCCAGATCTCGGACGCCACCTCCACCCCCGCCGGCCCGCCACCCGCGATCACGAACGACAGCAGGTGCGCCCGCTCGCGCCGGTTCGCGGCCGTCGCCGCGAGCTCGGCACGCTGGACCACGCAGTCGCGGATCCTGAGTGCGTCGTCCACCGTGGCGAACGGAAGCGAGGCGGCACGCAAGGCGTCGTTGCCAAAGAACCTGGGCTCGGACCCAAGGGCCAGAATCGCGTAGTCGTAGGGGATCGGTCCCCTCGTCGTGTGAATCACCTGCTCCGCCGGGGCGAGCGCTTGCATCCGGGCCTGGAGGAAGCGGATGCGATAGCGTCGGGTGAGCGTGCGGTAGGCGACGGTGACGTGCTCGCGCCCCAGCGCGCCGGCCGCAACTTCCGCGAGAAGCGGCGTGAACGTAAAGTAGTTCCGCTCGGAGAGCAGCAGGACGTCGGCTCCCCGGTCCCCCAGTTCGGACGATCCTAGATAGGCGCCGGCGTACAACCCGGCGAAACCGCCCCCGACGACGACGACTCTCGGGCCGGACCTCACCCGAGCGGCCAGGCGAAAGGCGGCAACAGGTCCTGGTAGTAGACGAGCATCGTGCCGATCGTCGTGATGATTCCGACCACCATGATGCCGACAAGCTGGGTTCCAAGACACCACGCCATGCGGCGACCGTCCTCCTGCAGGTACCGCGGCTTCTTGCGGCTGTGGTGCAGGAAGATGCCGTAGTTCACCAACAGCAAGGCCGCGAAGCACGGCTTTCACGAACAGCCAGCCACCCACGCTGGCCGACTGAAACTGCGCCACGGTGCCGTACATCCCATCCCGGATACCCGCCATCACGGACAGCGCCACGGTGACCACGCCGGCCCACGTGTTGGCACTCGCAAACCGGTACATCCGGTCCTCAAAGACGCTCGTGGCTAATCCGCGAAACAGCCACGCGTACATGGCGATGAAGGCCATGAGCAGGAACGCAACGTGCAAGTGGACGAAGAGCGGATGCAGAACGCGCATTATTCCGTGGGGAAGTCCGGTCCGTCGTCATCGCGTCGCACAGCGATCGAGCGCCTCCGAATCGGCTCGATCGCTGTGCGGAGCGGGTGATACGGGCCCTGTGGTGGCTTCCCGCTAGAACGTGATCACCTGGTAGCCGTCCACGATGCGCTTCCGCAGGCTGGGGTGTCCATCGAACTCCCCCAGCAGCGGGACGCCTGCAGCCTGCACGGCATGCTTCACGCCGAACGCCCCGGCGCAGTACTCGCACGCTCCGGCCACGTGGTCCCTGGCTCCCTGGTAGAGGCCGCTGAGCTTGTGGGCGGGATTGGTCAGCTCCCGGATCCACTTGGTACCGGCCCCGTCGAACACCAGTTCTACCTCCTCGTGCGCCTGCTTCAGCTCCTTCGCCAGCTCGAGGGCGTTGGCCATCCGGCCCATCCCCTCGTGAGTCTCCGTATCCGCCATCACGACGATCGATACTTTGGGCACGGTGCAGCCTCCTGTTGCGTAGTCCACTGACTGAGTGAAACGGCGTTAAGTGAAACGGCTTATTGATGACGTGTCGTGCACGGTAACAATGCCGTGAAGCCACTTCCGGTTCCACATCCGACTTCCTGCGAGCGACGGACGCCCGTTCACCGGTACGCCTTCCACAGCCGCCGGGCCACGAGCACGACCGCAGTCATCCCGGTCACAACCAGGGCGAAGGACACGAGGCGACCGGCGCCGAGCTGGCCGCCGGCATAGCTCCACACGAATGCAAACGGCAGAATGCCGACCACAGACGCCATCGCGTAGGCTCGGAAGCGCAGCCGCTTCAGGAGGCCGAGCGCGAAGCTCACGACGTCCACGGGCAGGATCAAGCGCAACACGACAATACCACCAAAGCCGACGTCTTCCGGCACCACGGCTTCCAGCCGGTCGATCGCCTCCAACGACGTCATGCGCTCAACGTACCGGCGCGCCCGGCGCGCGACCTGGAAGGCGATCAGGGAACCGGCCCACCAGCCCGCCGCGCTCAGCAGCGCGGTTAGTACTACGCCGTAACTGCGGGTGGCGAGCGGAAGCAGCGGCAGGGAAGAAAACGGCAGGAACACGACCGACGCTGCGACGATAACGACGTACATCCCCGCGCCGAGCACGGCGTGCTGCCCAATCCAGGACTCGAGCCACGACACGTCCCACTCCCACTGCCAGGCGCCCAGCGCGATGAGTGCCGCCGCCCCGATTGCGACGATGATTCTTGTTCTCACGAGTGCTGTTGATGACGACCAGGTTCACCGGCGCCAGCCAGGACGCCGCAGGTGTCGAACGCGGGCCGGCGCCTCCTTGCCGGATCGGCAATAGAACGGACAACGGCCCGGCGCCGATTGTGGATGAAGAGGCGCATGGCGTCATCGGTTGGGACAATCGATTCCGGCCCCATTTGGTTCCCTCACCCGTTCGTTTGGATCACCCCCCGGGCTCCAGCAGCGATCCACGGCGTGGCTGGGAACCTGCCGGGCGTGATGGGGATTGTTCCACTTGACCAGCATGACGGATCGCCCGCCGCGTGGCGGCGACGGGCCGGTTCTCCGAACGTATTGCCAGGAGCCCTCCGTGACCGTTCTAGAAGCGCGCACGCCTCTCCACGTTCCCGACCTCCACGTCTTCGAGGAGGCCGGTCTCAGCTACGCCATCGATCCGACTTCGCCCAATTGGGTCGCGGTCGAGCATGAGGGACGCTGGCTGCTCGAGGCCATCTCGGCGACGCCGGGGGTCACGTTCGGGGAGCTGCTGGCCGGGTATGCGACCACGCGCGCCATGGAGCCCGCCCGCGCCTGGGTGGCCGTGCGCGACTTTCTTCGCGCGCTGGCGCGGGCCGGCATGCTGCAGACGCAGCCGTTCGTCCGTGAGCCCTACCCTGGCCGCTCGGCGCTGGTGGCGCCGGACGGGCTGCGGGAACTGTGGATTCAGATCAATAACGCCTGCAATCTGTCGTGCGCGCATTGTCTCGTGTCGTCCGGGCCGGGGCAGGACAAGGGTCCGCCACTCGATTTTCTCCGTGCGGTGGTCAACCAGGCGTCCGAGCTGGGTCTGGAACGCCTGTACCTGACCGGCGGCGAGCCGTTCGTCCGCAAGGACCTGTTCGACCTGTTGCGCCACGCGACGGAGGACCGCGGGCTCGAGGCGATCGTGCTCACCAACGCCACTGTATTCCGTGGCGCGGTTCGCGCAGGCCTCGCGACGCTGGACCGGCAGCGGGTGCGGTTTCAGGTCTCCATCGACGGTGCCCGGCCGGAGACGAGCGACGCGATCCGCGGGCCGGGGACGTTTGCGGCCGCAGTCAACGGCGCGAGCCTGCTCGCCGATCTGGGCTTTGACGTCTCCATGACCACGGTCACGACCAGACGGAATCTCGCCGAGCTCCCCGAGCTACCCGCGCTAGCGCTCAAGCACGGGGCGAAGAGCCAGCACCTGATGTGGACCCACAAACGGGGGCGGGCAGCGGCGAGCTTGAACGGGTTCTTCCCCGACGTCCCCGACGTGCTCGCGGCCGTGTTGCATACCGCCGATGCCGCCGACCGAGCCGGGATTCCGCTTGACAACGTCGAGGTGGTGAAACGCCGCGTGAACGGGGTCCCCGGAGTCAAGTACGACCTCGGCAACGGCGGCTGGGATTCGCTGTGCGTGAGCTTCGACGGCAAAGTGTATCCGACCGCGGCCCTCGCGAACACCCCGGCCCTGGTGTGCGGCGACGCGTGCCGGGCCGAGCTCGCGACCATCCTGCGCCGGTCCCCCGTGATCCGAGCCCTGCGTGCCGCCACCGTGGCGCGGAAACCGGAGGCCGCGGCCGACCCGTTCCGCTTCTTCACGGGCGGCGGCGATTGGGAGCATGCCTGGGCCTTCTCGGGTGGCGATATCCTGGCCCCGGACCCGTACTATCCCATCCAGCTCGCGCTGGTCAAGCGGGTGATGACGGCCCTGGGGACGGAAAAGCAGAACCGCAAGAACCTGCGCTCCGGCTACGGTGCTCCCCTCGTGCTCCACGCCATGGGCGAGGGGGCGATCGCGTGCGGCACCGCCGACGGCGCGCTGGCCGAACGACCGGTGCTCACCCTGCATTCCAATTGCGTGCTCTCGTTCGACGTGGACAAGCCGCGGGCCAAGGTGCGCGAGTACTACGGCGCGGCCGCGGAGCAACCGCAGCCGGACCTCTGTTGCCCGACAAAGTACGAGCCCGACCTGGTGGCGCACATTCCAACAGATGTATTGGACCGGTTCTACGGCTGCGGGTCCCCGATCGCCGCCGCCAACGTCCAACCCGGTGAAACGGTACTGGACCTCGGTTCGGGTGCCGGCATCGACGTGTTCATCGCGGCCAGGCTGGTGGGCCCGACCGGGCGGGCCATCGGCGTCGACATGACCGACGCCATGCTCGCCGTGGCCAACCAGTGCAAGCCGGACGTGGCCGCCGCGCTGGGGTACGACGTCGCCGAGTTCCACAAGGGCTACCTCGAGCAGATCCCGCTCGAGGCGCGATCGGTCGATCTCATCACGTCCAACTGCGTGGTCAACCTTTCCCCGGACAAGCCGCGCGTGTTCGAGGAGATGTGGCGGGTGCTGCGGGACCACGGCCGCATCGTGATTGCCGATATCGTGAGCGAACGCGAGGTGCCGCCTCACCTCAAGGTGAACCCGCAGCTGTGGGGCGAGTGTCTCGTTGGGGCGCTAACGGAGGAGGAGTTCCTCGCGCAGCTCGAGCGCGCGGGATTCTACGGCCTCACCGTGCTCAAGAAGACGTACTGGAAGGACGTGGAGGACTATCCCTTCTTCTCCATCACCGTCCAGGGGTTCAAGCACGAGAAATCAGCGGGCTGCGTTTACCGGGGACATCGTGCGGTCTACCTCGGTCCGGCCAAGGCGTTCATGGACGAGGAAGGTCACCTGTTCCCGCGGAACGAGCCCACCGACATCTGCACTGACACCGTGGCTCGACTTGGGCGACCGCCGTATCAGGCCATGTTCGCGATTCTCCAACCCGGTGAACAGCGGGCCGGCTACGCCTGTTGCGGGCCCGAGGGAGACTGCTGCTGATGCCGGCGGCGTTGTTGCTCCTGGTCCTCATGGCCGGCGTCGCGTTCGCCAACGGCGCCAACGATGCGTCCAAGGGCGTCGCGACGTTGGTCGGCGCCGGCCTGGGCAGTCCCGGCCGCGCGCTGCGGTGGGGAACCGCTGCCACCGTGGCCGGCGCCCTGGCAGCAGGATTGGTCTCCCAGGGGCTGGTCGCGCTCTTCTCGGGGAACGGCGTACTCGACGCGCCACCGGAAGGGTGGATGTTTCCGGCAGCCGTCGCAGCCGGCGCCCTTGGCTGGCTCGCGATAGCCACACGCATCGGCCTGCCCGTGTCGACGACGCATGCGCTGGTCGGCGGGCTGGTCGGGGTTGGCCTCGCGGCCGGCGGCTTCGCAGGAATCGGCTGGACGACGGTTGCCGGCAAGGTCGCCCTGCCGCTCGCCTTCTCACCCGTTGTGTCCCTGGGACTCGTGGCTGTCGTGGCACCGCCGGTCACGCGCGCCTTTGGACGCTTGAATCGATACTGCGTCTGCCTCGAACAGCAGGAGTTCGCCTTCGCGCTGGCCAGAGGCCCGTCTGTGCCAGCGGCCCGCGAGCTGAAGCTGCTGGCCGGCGCCGACTGCCCGCCCCGGGTACTTACCCGGCTCAATGCGCTGGACGCGGTTCATTGGGCCTCCGCAGGCTTTGCCAGTTTCGCCCGTGCCCTGAACGATGCGCCGAAGGTGATGGCGCTCGGGCTGGCGGGAGGAGCAGCGGTCGGACTCTCCGGAAGCTCGCTCATCGTGCTGGTCGCCCTCGCGATGGGGGTTGGGAGTCACCTGGCCGGCGGGCGGGTCACCGACACGCTGGCCCAGAAAGTGACCCCGATACCTGCCGACCATGGTCTGGCAGCGAATCTGGTGACCGCCGCGCTCGTCGGGATCGCGTCGCTCGTTGCGGCGCCCGTATCCACCACCCATGTCTCGACCGGCGCCATCGTCGGCATCGGCCTGCGCCGCCGGGACGTCCACTGGAGGATCGTACGGGAATTCCTGCTGGCCTGGGTCGTCACGGTCCCGGTTGCCGCCGTGCTCGCCGGTAGCGTCTACGCAATGATGGCACGGTGATCGATCGGGCGGCGTGTGTCACGCTCGGGCTCGCGCTCACCGTGGGCGCGGCCCGCGCGCCGGCCCAGAGCACCGAATGGCGCACGGACTTCTCCCGGGCCACGGTACCGCTCGAGGAGATCGTCTCCGGTGGACCACCCAAAGACGGGATCGCCGCCCTCGACGAGCCGCGGTTCGAGTCCGTCGCGCGCGCCGACCGCTGGTTGCAGGACCCGGAGCCCGTCATGGTGGTCGCGATGGACGACGACGTGCGGGCATACCCGCTGCAGATCCTGATCTGGCACGAGATCGTCAATGACGTGGTCGGGAGCAGGCCGGTGGCCGTGACCTACTGCCCGTTGTGCAATACGGCGATGACGTTCGACCGAACCGTGAACGGCGTGGTGCTCGACTTTGGGACCACCGGCCGCCTGCGGCATTCCGACCTGGTGATGTACGACCGCCAAACGGAGTCCTGGTGGCAACAGGCCACCGGCGAGGCGATCGTTGGTGTCCACGCCGGGCAGCGGCTGCCGCTGCTCGCGACGCCGCTTATGAGCTGGCGCGATTTCCGGCGCACGTATCCGGAGGCGCTGGTCTTGTCGCGCGACACGGGTCACTCCCGCCCCTACGGGCGCAATCCGTACTCTCGCTACGACGGTCGGCGCACGCCGTTCGAGCGCTTCTTTCGGCGATCGGTGGATCCTCGGCTCCCTGCGATGGAGCGTGTGGCGGCCGTGGAGTCGAGTGGCGGCGCGGTGGGTTACACCTTCTCCCTGCTCGCGCAGCAACGGGTCGTGAACGACACGCTCGCCGGCCAGCCGATCGTCGTGTTCTGGACCCCGGGCGTCGCGAGCGCGCTCGACGCGGCGGAGCTCGCTGGCGGCCGCGACGTCGGCGCGACCGGCGCGTTCGACCGGCGAGTGGACGGCCGTGTGCTGTCGTTCGAGGCCGTGGGGGACGGGCGCTTTCGGGACCGGGAGACGCAGAGCGAATGGGACGCGACGGGACGCGCGCTGGCGGGTCCCTTGGCGCTGCGGCGCCTGGTTCCCCTGCCCCACACCAACCCGTTCTGGTTCGTCTGGGCGGTGTTTCGGCCCGATGCGAGGCTAGTGCGGTGACGTACCCAATCCCCCGCGGCATGGTCGGGAGAGCCGTGCGTACCGCCCTTGTGGTTGGAACGGTGCTGACCGCGATCAATCAGGGCCGCGCACTCGTGACCCGTCCTCTCACGGCAGGGCTCCTGACGCAGATCGGCCTGACCTATGTGGTGCCATTCCTCGTATCGCTGTACTCCATGACGGGCATGGTGCCAGCGAGGCGTCCGGCGCAGCGTGGGCCCCGGCGCCGGTAGAATGGGCGACACTCCGTACGACATCGCCGTCGTCGGTGGCGGCACGGCGGGGCTGGTCACGGCCGCCGGCGCGGCCGCCCTGGGCGCTCGGGTCGCCCTCATCGAGCGTGCGCGACTGGGCGGCGACTGTCTATGG
>JACQHC010000163.1 GCA_016199245.1 Gemmatimonadota bacterium
GCCGGCGGTAACGGACGGACCGTTCCCGGAGGCGAAGGAGTTCCTCGCGGGCTATTGGATCGTCGACGTCGACCGGCCGGAACGCGCCCACGAGATCGCGGCCAAGGCCTCGGCGGCACCGGGACTCGGTGGAGTCCCGCTGATCATCCCTATCGAGGTGCGCCAAGTGATGGACGCTCGCCTCATGGACGTGTGACATCGGAATCCTTGGACTCGACCGTCGGGCACCTGCTGCGAGAGGTCGCGCCGCAGGTGCTCGGCGCCATTGCGCGTCGCCATGGAGACTTCGCCGCGGCGGAGGACGCGGTGCAGGAAGCGCTGATCGCAGCGGCGACGCAATGGCCCGCGGAGGGCTTCCCCGACAACCCGCGAGGGTGGCTCTATCGGGTCGCCGTCCGGCGCTTGAGCGATCACGTGCGCGGTGAGCTGGCGAGACGCCGCCGCGAGGGCGTCATAGCCAGCGAGCTGTCGACAGACGAGCCATTCGTCTCGCCGCCCAATGGGGAGATCGGGGCGGATCAGGACGACACGCTCGCCCTCCTCTTCATGTGTTGTCATCCCGCGCTTACGCCACCGTCTGCGATCGCGCTCACGCTCCGCGCCGTGGGCGGCCTGACGACCGCGGAGATTGCCTCCGCTTTTTTCGTTCCGGAGGCGACGATGGCGCAGCGGATCAGCCGGGCGAAGCAGGCCATCAAGGCCTCAAGGGCGCCTTTCGACATGCCCACCGATGCGGAGCAGCCCGAGCGGCTGCGCGCCGTGCTGCACGTCCTTTACTTGATCTTCAATGAGGGTACACAAGCAGCAGCGGCCCCACTCTGCATCGCGCTGATCTCGCCAACGAGGCGATCAGGTTGACTCGGGTCCTTCACGGTCTGCTCCCGAACGATGGGGAGGTCGCGGGGCTGCTCGCGCTCATGCTGCTCACCGATGCGCGCCGGGCCGCACGGACCGGACCGGGCGGCGAGCTGATCACGCTCGACGAGCAGGATCGAACGCGGTGGGATCAGCGACTGGTCCTCGAGGGGACCGCGCTCGTCTCGGACACGCTCACCAAGGGATCAATCGGCGCGTATCAGCTACAGGCTACCATCGCGGCCGTCCACGACGGAGCGGCGCGCGTCGAGGACACCGACTGGGAGCAGATCTTCGCGTTGTATGGCTTGCTCAAGCGGATGTCGGACAATCCTATGGTGGCGCTCAATCATGCGATTGCCGCCGCGATGGTGCGGGGCCCGGTGGTGGGGCTCGACCTGTTGAAGGCACTCGATACCGACAAGCGCATAGCGGGGCATTACCGTCTCGACGCCGTCCGCGGGCATCTGTTCGAGATGGCCGGTGACCACGAGCGCGCCATTTCGCACTACCGAGCCGCCGCGGAACGATCGACGAGCATGCCTGAGCGAACCTATCTCACCACGAAGGCTGCTCGACTCACAGCCGAGCAGCGCAGGAAGGATTCGCCCCGCGAAGGATAGTCGTGTTCTCAGGGCCAGTCAGCGTCATCATGGTCTGCCTATGCGACCCGTGCGAGCGCGGGTCGTGACGCAGAACTTGAAGACGCTGCGCGCGATCCTGAATTGGGCGACTATGGCCGGGGACGGCCGCGGCGGGTATCTGCTCGAACGCGACCCGTTGAAGGGCCTGCCGTTTCCGAAGGAGATGAGCACGCAACGGCCGATTCTCACTGATCGGCAATATCGGTCAATGCTCAAGGTGAGTCGACAGATCAGTCCGCTGTTTGAACTTGCCCTCGAGCTGACGCACGAGACGGGCCACCGGATTGGTTCAGTGCAGCTCCTGCGATGGTCGGACATCGACCTCGACAAGCAGACCGCATGCTGGCGTGGCGAGAATGACAAGATCGGGTTCGAGCACGTCACGCCGCTGACGGCGAAGGCGTTGAAGGCACTCAAGCGCGTCTGGAAAGAACGCCCGATGATTGGGGAAGCGTGGCTCTTGCCGGCTCCCAGGGACGCATCCCAACCCGTGTCACGGCATCTAATGCGGGATTGGTGGCAGCGCGGTGAAGCGTTGGCAAAAGTGCCGCGCACTCCGGGGCTCGGTTGGCACAGTCTGCGGCGGCAGTTTGCGACTGAGATGAAGGAGACGCCGCTCAAGGATCTTTGCTATCTCGGCGGGTGGAAAGAGCCGCAGACCATCTTGAAATGTTACCAGCGGCCCGACGAAGCAACGATGCGGGAAAGTCTGGCCCAACGAAGGCCGCTGAAAGAGGCGAGCGCGGGCTGAGGAGCGATTCAATGGACACAGTGAATGGACACACCCGCCTCGCCTGGCCGAAAAAGGAAACCCCGCCTAATGATGAACATCAGGCGGGGCAACAATTTGGATGAATGGGCCTGAGTGGAGTTGAACCACTGACCTCACGCTTATCAGGCGTGCGCTCTAACCACCTGAGCTACAGGCCCCGGAGTCCGGAATCTAGGTAGAGGCGGCCGCCGAACCAATGGCAGGGAGGCCTGCTCGGGCATGCACCTGCCGGGGGCGGCATGCCCAACCCTCCCCGCTTACCCAATGCGGCATGAGCGGCATGTGGAGCCTCATGCCGCCGTGCCGCGCATGCCACCGATCCCCCCGCCTCACTCACTCCCACTCGCGACGCCGGCGCGTCCGAGGGCCTTCATCGTCGTCCTCGTATTCCTCCTCGAGGTCGTCGTAGTCCTCGTAGTCCTCCTCGTCCAGCTCCTCGTCTTCGTCGAGGTCCTCCTCGTCGAGCTCCTCCTCGAGCTCCTGATCCTCGTCGAAGTCCTGGAACTCCTCCATCTCCTCATCGTCGTCTTGGCGTCGCCGGGCTCCTCGTGTCCGGATCGACGTCTCCCAGGGCAACATGGCTCCTCCCAAGCACATGTGGGGGTTGGGACTGCCTCGAGTACCGTCTACTCCATCGCGGCCCGCGCCTGACGCGCGGCCTTGCGCCGCTGCGTCTGCTCGAGCGCGCGCTTCCTCAGCCGAATGGCATCCGGCGTCACCTCGATCAGCTCGTCGTCTTCGATATACTCCAGCGCCAGCTCCAATGTGATCTCCCGCGGCGGCTCCAGCCGGATCATCTCGTCCGAAGCCGTGCTCCGGATGTTCGACGCCTTCTTCTCCTTGGACACGTTCACGTCGAGATCGCCGCCCCGCACGTGCTCGCCTACGATCATGCCCTCATACACCGGATCGCCCGGCGACACGAACATAGTCGCGCGCTCCTGGAGATTGAACAGGGCGTATCCTACCGCCACCCCCTCCCGATCCGCTACCAGCACGCCGCGCTTGCGCCCGGGCAGCGGGCCCGCCCACCGGCCGTACTCCAGAAACCGGTGGTGCAGCACGCCCTCCCCCCGCGTCTCCGTGAGGAAGTCCGACCGGTAGCCGAACAGCCCCCGCGCGGGAATCCGGAAGCGCATGCGCACCCGGCCCTGCCCGGGGTTCTTCATGTCCAGCAACTCGGCGCGCCGTGGGCCCAGCGTCTCCATCACCACGCCGAGCATCCCGTCGGGCACGTCCACCAGCAACTCCTCGTACGGCTCCAGCCGCTCGCCATCAGCGCCCTCGCGCGTAATGACCCGCGGCCGGCTCACCTGAAACTCATAGCCCTCCCGCCGCATGGTCTCCATCAGGATCGTGAGATGCAGCTCGCCCCGGCCTGAGACGGACAACGTATCCGGCTGATCCGTGTCCTCGACCTTGAGCGCCACGTTGCGCTCCACCTCGCGATACAGGCGCTCGCGCACCTGCCGAGTGGTGACGAACTTGCCCGATCGCCCGGCGAACGGCGAGTCGTTGACGATGAAGTCCGCCGAAATGGTGGGCTCCTCCACCGCGATACCCGCGAGCCGGTCCGGATGGTCCACGGCCGTGACGGTCTGACCGATCTCGATCCCTTCGAGTCCCGCGAGCGCCACGATGTCCCCTGCCTCGGCGGTCTCCAGCTCCACCCGATCGACTCCCTCGAAGCCGAACAGACTCGCGACCCTGCCGACCCGGACTTCGTCCTCCTTTACGCGGCCTGGAGACCCAAGCGGCAGCAACCCTACCGGCTGGCCGACCTTCACGCTGCCCCGCTCGATCCGCCCGATCGCGATGCGGCCGATGTAGGGCGAGTGATCGATGGTGGAGATGAGCATCTGGAATGGCCCGGTGGGGTCACACAGGGGTTCCGGAATGTGTTCGAGGATCGCCTCGAAGAGCGGGGTGAGATCGGCGGATGGCCGGTTAGGCGGTTCGGCGGATGGCTGCTCCGGCATCTGGGCAACGAACGCACGCTTCGGCCCAGCCTCGGCCAACCGCCCATCCGCCCATCCACCGATCCGCCCGGGTTCTGTCACCGCATACCCATCTCGCGCGGAGGAGTAGAGGAACGGTGCATCCAGCTGCGCATTCGTCGACTCGAGATCCACGAATAACTCCAGCACGTCGTCGTGCACCTCAACCGGTCGGGCGTCGTGGCGGTCCACCTTGCTGATCACCACGATCGGCTGCAATCCGAGCGCCAGGGCCTTGCGCGTCACGAACCGCGTCTGCGGCATGGGCCCTTCCACCGCATCCACCAGCAACAGCACGCCATCCACCATGCGGAGAATCCGCTCGACCTCACCGCCGAAATCCGCGTGGCCCGGCGTATCTACGATATTGATCTTGGTGCCCCGCCAGCGTACCGAAGCATTCTTGGACAGGATCGTAATTCCGCGTTCCCGCTCAAGCGGGTTCGAGTCGAGCACCCGCTCGACGACCTGCTGATTGGCACGGAAAACCCCTGCCTGGCGCAGCATCTTGTCGACCAGCGTGGTCTTGCCATGGTCGACGTGCGCGATGATCGCGATGTTACGAATCGACAAGCTGTAAAACCTTACGTGACAACGACTTAGTAAACGTCCCGGGCCCCGTGTGGGGCCAACTTATCGGGGTGGGGGGGAAAAAACAAGCGGCAGACTACACAGGCGATGACGGGCGATGTTGGGCGATGACAGGCGATGTGATCACCGGGCGGCTAACCCTGGCCCCGAGTTCGCCTGCGATCGCCCGTCATCGCCTGCCATCGCCGGCCGTCTCAGACGACATCGTTTGTGCTACCGCCCTGCCGCCACTGCCGCCCCTGCCCCTCCTCCGGCCCACAGGTATCGTCTCTCTCCAACTGCATCGTCACATGCCGGATCCCCATTTGCGCCATGCGCCCCTGCACCGTCTCCAGCACCCGCTGATTCACCATGGGGTCGCTCACCACGGCGTGCCCGCTCATCGCGACGACCCCGCTCGTGAGCGTCCACACGTGGAGGTCATGCACGCCGACCACGCCCGGCACGGTCGCGATCTGTCGTTCCACGTCGCCCAGCGAGATATGAGCCGGCGTCGCCTCGAGCAGCACTTCCACGCTCTCGCGGACCAGCTGCGCGCCGCTCACCACGATGAGCACCGCGATCCCGACGGAGATGAGCGGGTCCGCGAGCGTCCAGCCGGTGAACAGAATGACCGCACCGGCCACCATCGCCCCCACCGAGCCGAGCAGGTCGCCCGCCACGTGGAGGTAGGCGCCCCGCACGTTGAGCGAGTGCTTGTGCCCGGCGTGCAGCATGCGCAGCGCCACGAGGTTGGCGAGGAGGCCGAGCGCGCCCACGCCGAACAGGATGCGGGGCTCCACGGTGGGCGGCGTGCCGAGACGCCGCATCGCTTCCCACACGATGCCGCCCGCGAGCACGAACAGCGCCGCCCCGTTCACCAGGGCGGCCAAGATCTCGAGCCGGAGATAGCCGTAGGTGCGTTCCGGGGTCGCCGGACGCGCGGCCATCCGGGCCACGAACAGCGCGAGCCCCAGGGCCGCGGCGTCCCCCAGCATGTGTGTGGCGTCGGCGAGCAGGGCAAGCGAGTTGGCGAGCAACCCCGCGACGACCTCGACCACCATGAACCCGGCGGTCAGCAGCAGCACACGCTTCAGCGTGCCCGCGTGCGCCTTCAGCAACGGCGCGCGGTGGGCACAGGCGAGCGAGCGCACTGCCACCGGGACGGGCCCGCTCACCGTCGTTCTTCCCCCCGCTCGCGCGCGTGATGTAGTTTAGCGCCACAGTCCATGGAAGAAATCTCGCCAACGTCGCTGCTGCTGCGTGGGGTGGCCGTCGTCGTGCTCCTCGCCGCCAACGCGTTCTTTGTGGCCGCGGAGTTCGCCCTGGTGGCTGCGCGTCGGACGCGCATCGACGCCATGGTTCGCAAGGGCGATCGGAAGGCTAAGACCGTCCAGACTGCACTGCAAGATCTTTATCTGCAGCTTTCCGCCGTCCAACTCGGCATCACACTCGCCTCCATCCTCCTCGGCTATGTCACGGAAGAGACCGCAGCGCTGCTGTTCCGGCAGTGGTTTGAGAACCTCCCTGCCCCTCTAAACGTCTTGAGCCGCGCCACTGTGGCCTCCGTGGTCGCCGTGTCGGTCATCTCGTTCATGCACGTGGTGGTGGGCGAGGTGGCGCCAAAGAACCTGGCCCTCACCTACCCGGAGCAGACCAGCCGCTGGATCGCCGGTCCACTGCTGGCCTTTAGCTGGATCACGAAGCCCGCCACCGAGCTGTTGAACTGGAGCGCCAACACGCTCGTGAGGGCATTGGGCATCAAGAGCAGTGCCGGCGAGCTCGAACGGATTCATTCGCCCGAGGAGATCGTGATGCTCCTCAAACAGAGCCAGAAATCCGGCCGGATCGCGCGCGAGAACGTGCGGATGATCGAGGGCGTGTTCGAGTTCACCGAGAAGACGGCGCGGGACGTGATGACCCCGCGCACGGCGGTCGCCGCACTCAAAGAAGATCTTCCGGTGCGCGACGCCGCCACGCGGGTCGCGGAGGCGGGCCGGTCCCGCTATCCCGTATACCGCGGCTCGCTGGATGATATCGTGGGGATCGTCCACGCCAAGCAGATCCTGGCCGCGCTGCGCGAGCGACCCGAGGTCGTCATCTCCACGGTGATGCGCGAGCCGCTGTTCGTGCCGGGGAGCCGCGAGGTCGAGGACGTCCTGGCCGACATGAAGCGGCTCAAGACCCACATGGCCGTGGTGCTGGACGAGTTCGGCGGCACCGCGGGCGTCGTCACCATGGAGGACCTGCTCGAGGAGATCGTGGGGCAGATCTATGACGAATACGACCGCGCGACGGAGCCGGCGCCCGTCGGCAGCGGGGATGCCGTGATGCTGCCCGGCGCGATGGAAATCGCCCAGGCGAACGAACGGTTCAAGCTCGGCCTTCCCACCGAGGATTACCAGACGCTCGGCGGCTACGTGTTCGGCGCGCTGGGCCGGCTACCGCAGCCCGGCGACCGCGTGCAGATCAAGGGGGCGGGAGCGGGAGCAGCGCTCGAGGTGCTGGAGATGGATGGACGAAGGGTGGGGAAGCTGAGACTGGTGAGAACCGAAGGGAAGCCAGGCTAGGGCGATAGAGCGACGACGGGAGGCGACGAAGGGACGACAGGGGACGACCGCGACAATCCGGAAGCCGTCGCCCCTTCGTCGTCCTTCGTCGTCTTTCGTCGCTTGGTGGGAAAGGGGCGGCGAGGTCAGGCCACCGCGCACCGATTCGCCCCCGCCTCCAGCATCGCCGGATCGAACGGCGGGAATTCCCCGTTCTCGTTGAACCCCACGATGTACAGATGATTGGGTGGCGTGGCCGGGATGCGGCCGAGGATCGCCTTGACGAATTGCTTTTCCGTACCGCCCAGTGCCGCCACCGCTTTGAGCGCTTCGGCGAGCGGCGCCACCACGGCACGCCGGTCGAACGGGATCGGCTCGCTCGTGTGACACGAGAGAACGAGCGTTTCGGACGGGAGCGCGGCGATCTTCTGGAGCGATCCCCATAACGCGTGGGCCCGCTTGGTCGCTTCCGTTCGGTCACCGGCCTTGAGGTCCGGCCGGCCTACCGCGTTCACGAACAGCGTGTCTCCCGTAAACAACGCGGCCCCGTCCAGCAAGTAGCAGGCGCTCTCGAACGTGTGACCCGGCGTGCTCAGCACGCGGAGCCTGGAACCGCCCACGGCAATCTCGTCTCCGTCCCGCAGCGCGGTGAACGGGAACTTCACGCGCTGCTGATCCGGCAGGTACTGCGTCGCCCCGGTCAGCTCCGCGAGCACGCGGGCGCGCGACAGGTGGTCCGCGTGCACGTGGGTGTCGAGGATGACCGTGATGCGCCAGCCGTGTTGCTTCGCCAGCTCCGCATACACGTCCGGGTCCACGGACGGATCGATTACGGCCGCCTCGCCCCCCGCACCAATCAGGTAGGAGAGGCATCCCTTTCCCGTGCGCCGCACCTGGAGCACCGTGGCCGAGCTGCCCGGCACCGCCACCGGCGCCACGTTCCACGCCAGGCTCCACGCCTGCATGCCGCCCTCGAGCGAGCGCGCGTCGAGCCCGCGGCGACGCAGCCGATCCACCGCCAGCAGGCTGGTCCGCCCCACGTTGCACACCGCGACAACCGGCCGATCAGCGGGTAGAGTCACGCTGTCGATCCCGCGCGTGTCGCCCATCTGGAGGGCTTCGTACACGTCCACGTTGCGACTGCCGGGAATGGTCCACTCCGCGTGCTGCTCGGCAAACCGGATGTCGATCACGGTGACGGGATCGCCGCGGTCCAGCATGTCGCGGAGGTCGGAGACGGTGATGGTGACGTTTTTCATGGAGGGTCCTTCGCGCCTGGCACTGTGGGGTGAATAGCGCAATAGGGCGTGGCTGGCAAGTGGGCGGATGGGCGGTTGGGCGGATAGGCGGTTGGCAGCATGATTCGGCGGTTGCGGGACGATTCGCCGGCGCTGGGGGGCACCACCCACCCAACCGCCTATCCGCCCATCCGCCTATTCGCCAACTGGATCGCTATCCTCACCGCTTCCCGCATCGAGCCCGGATCGGCGATCCCCTTCCCCGCGATGTCGAACGCCGTGCCGTGATCCGGCGCCGTGCGCACGAATGGCAGGCCGAGCGTGATGTTCACGCCGCGCCCGAACGACGCCACCTTGATGGCCGTCATGCCGACGTCGTGGTACGGCGCGAGCACCGCGTCGAACTCACCACGCATCGCGCGCACGAACACGGTGTCGGCGGGGAACGGGCCCGCTGCACCCAGCGCCTCGACTGCCGGACCCAGCACCGTGCGGTCCTCATCGCCGAACAGGCCGCCCTCGCCCGCGTGCGGATTCACGGCGCACACGGCCAGCCGCGGCGCCGGGATCCCCCACCACGACTGCAGGGCCCGCTGAGTGATCAGCCCGGTCGCGATCACGCGTTCACTGCTGAGCGCGCGCGGGACGTCCTTGAGCGGAATGTGCGTGGTCACGAGCACGACCCGGAGCCGGTCCGATGCCAGCATCATGGCCACGTCTACGCCACCCGCCAGCGCCGCGAGCCACTCCGTGTGACCCGGGTACGAATACCCGGCCAGGTGCAACGCGCGCTTCTCGACGGGTGCGGTGACGATGGCGGACACCTCTCCGCCGAGCGCGAGCGCGGCAGCCTGCTCGACCGCCCGGCCGGCGAGGCGGCCCGCCCGCTCGGGGGCCAGCGTCAGTCTGGACTCATTGGTAAGGGCGGGGCCACCGCCCGGGTCTTCAACGGCGATTCGCGTGGCTGCGGGAAGGTCGTCGATGAGTGCTGCGGGACCGACGACGACGTATTCGGCCCCGGCGGGCGGGTCGGCAAGGACCCGAGAGACGATTTCCGGTCCGATGCCGCGCGGATCGCCCAGCGTGACGGCGATACGGGGCGGCACGGGTCAGAGCCGGATGTCCACGTACGTCCGCCGACGCAGGTCGCGGAGGTACCGGCGGATGGCATTCTCGTCGGCGAGCTGCGAACGAATGCGGTCCCGCAGCTCGTCCAGCGTGTACGCGCCGGCCGCACGCTCGGACTCGAACCGGATCACGGCGAAGCGCATCCTGCCTTCGGCGCGGGGCTGCTCGATGGGCCCGACGATGTCCCCCGGCTTCCGGCCTTCGAGCGCGGCCCGGTACTCGGCTGGCAGGCTGTCGCGGGGAACGTCCTGCGCAAACGACTCCTCGGTCGCGTCGTGATGCAGGTGGCTCAGCGAATCGAACGGCGCCCCGCGCCCCAGCGCTGCCGCCACACTGTTGGCGGTGGCGCGCGCTTCCCCTACGTCGGCGTCCGTGATCTCCGGCGCGATCAGGATGTGCCGCGCCTGCACCTCCGCAGGCTCGGCGCGCTGCACCTGGATGACGTGAAAGCCATAGGTTGTCCGGACGGGTTGGGACACGTACCCCGGCCGCAGGGCGAACGCGGCCTCTTCGAACTCCCGCACCATGCGCCCGCGACGGAACCAGCCCAGCTCCCCGCCCTGTTCCCGCGAGCCCTCATCCCGCGAGAAGGTACGGGCGAGCACCGCGAAATCCGCCCCTCCCCGGATCTCCCGCGCCAGCGAGTCGGCCAGGCGGTAGGCCGCGACCAGGGCCGCGCTGTCCGGCATTGGCCGGATCACGATCTGCCGGAACGAGACGCTCGCCGGGCGCTCCCCCGGCTGGTCCTTCACGCGCTCGTAGAACTCCATCAGTTCCTGCTGCGTGGGCTGGATCGGCTTCAGCTCGCCCTCCTGACGAAGCCGCTGCATCAGGGCTCTCGTCAGCATATCGCGCCGCACTTGATCTGCCACCCAGCGGCGGTATTCCTCCACCGAGCCGAACCCGGATGCGTGAAGCTGGCGCTCGTAGTCCAGCTCCGAGCGGAACTGCTGGCGCACTTGTCGCACTTGATTGTCCACCGCTTCCTGGATCTCGGCATCTTCGATCACGATCGCGGTATCGGTCTGCGCACGCTGCACGAGTAGCTCGTCATCGATGACGCGCTCCAGGATTTCCCGCCATAGTGCCCGCAGTTGCGCGGAGTCTGTCGGAACTTGCTCGCCACGAGCGCGGCTCACGTTGATCTGCTCCTGGATCCGCGAAAACGGGATGGCCACATCTCCGACCACGGCGGCGATCCGGTCCACCTCGGTGAACCCGGTGTCCGGCGCAACGACCGTCGTGTCCTGCGCCCGAAGCAGCGGCACGCCCCGGCTCAGCGCCGCCACCGCGGTCCCGATCACGAGCGCCACGCGCGTGAGCCGCATCACAGCCTCGCTCCGCCCGACGGCGCCGGCGCTCGCCCCGCCGCCGAGTCCAGCGACGCCCGCAACGCGCTCGCCAGACCGTAGGCGCGGGCGACGCCCGCGGGATAGACGCGAGCCTCGCCTTCCTGCCGGAGGCGATCCGCGAGGAACCGGGGCACGGGCACCAGGCCCTGCGGGTCCCTCACGACGGCGTCCAGGTACACGTCAACTCGCCCCGCCACGGGATCGCGTTCGGTCGCCGCCGGGGCTGCGTCGAGCGCGAGCGCCGTCCGCACGGCGGCCACGTCCTGCGCGACCGCGGCACGCAAACCGTCCAGCTCTCCCGGCGTGAGCCCGACGCCGGCTTCCTCCGCTGCGGCGAACAACATCGTCTCCCGCGCAATGGTCCGCGCGAATCCCAGCAGCGCGTCGTCGGTCGCGGCGGCAATCTGGTTCTGTACGTCAGGCGGCAGCACGTCGAGCCATTGCACGACGTCTCCCACCGTCACGCGGCCGCCGCGGAACCGGGCGACGGTTTGATCCGACAGACGGAACAGCATTGGGCTCGCCGTCGCCCGCTTCACCAGGGCGGGCGCGGTCCGCAGGACCTGCAGTGCCCACCGCTCCTCCGCGTCCCGCAGGTAGCTCGAGTCCATCCGCGCGATGAGTCGCTGGCGAACGCCGGCGTCGAACGGCTGCCGCACGTCGCCGAGGCGTGGCCGGCTCAGCAGGTGAAACCCGAACGGCGTTTCCGTCACGGGCGAGAGATCCCCGGGGGCGAGCGCGAAGGCTGCTTCCTCGAAGGGTCCCACCGTCTCGCCGCGCGCCATCACGCCCAGATCGCCGCCCTGAGTCCGCGCCAGCGTGTCGTCGCTCACCGCGTTGGCCTCGCTCCACGCACCGCCCGCCGCCAGGCGGGCGCGCAGCGCGTCCGCATGCTTGCGTTTACCCGCCACCTGTTCCGCGGTCATCTCCGGTGTCACCCGCAGCAACACGTGGCGGATAAAGCGCCAGTCCCCCGCGGCGAAGACGCTGTCGAGCCGCGCGGAGTCGAGCTTCACGCGATCGGTCACCAACTGCTCGTGGAACCGCCCGACGACCACCCGCCGCGCGTCGGGCCACCGCGCGGCCAGCACGCGCACGGAATCCGTCAGCGAATCGCCGGCGAGGACGCGCTCGGCGAACAGCACGTAGTCCGCCCAGAGGTGCGCCACGCGCTCCGCCACGTCCGGCTGAAGGGGCAGGCTCCGGCCCGTCGCCATCCACTCGGCGAGCCGTTCGGCCGGCAACTCGCGGCCGGCGGCGCGGGCAGCGGTATCCACGTGCGCCGTGGCCGCGTCACGCAGCAGGCCGCAGCCGGCGAACACTGCCGGCAGGAGGGCGAGTGAGGTCCTACGTCCCCGGGCTGAAGTCGTCAATGTTCTCCTCGTCTGGCTCCACACTGACAAGCGCTGCGCAAGTCGCTGCGGTAAATCCCTAGTGCCTCGCCGAACCAGCGACTCCACGCCGCCGCTCGCCCTCCGGCGCGGTCCCGCTCACGGCCTCACCGTCCCCCACCGCCGCCGCGAGCGCCCGCACCAGCGCCGGCCCGGTCGCCAGCCCGCCGAGCCGCGTCAGATGCAGGGCCAGCGGCCGGACGCGACGGATATCGGCGGCGAACTGGACCTGGTCGAGCGCCGCGGTCAGCCCCGCGAGTCGCGGAGCAGACTCTTCCCTGAAGGACAGTCGCACCTCGTCACCGCGCACCAGGACGGTCTGTAATCCCAATCGCGCGCCCAGCACCCGCAGGTCTGAGACCACCAGGAGTCCTTCCGCTTCCGGCGGCAGCGGGCCGAAGCGGTCGCGCAACTCCGCACGCAGCGCCGCAATCTCATCATGCCGCGCGGCACGCGCCAGCCGCCGATAGAGGTCCAGCTTGGCATCCTCATCGGTGACGTAGGCGTCGGGCAAGTGGGCCGGCGCGTCGTACATCACCTCCGGCGGCGGCAGCGTTTCGCCCGACGCCTCGCCGCGTTGCGCGCGCACGGCGTCGTTCAGCCAGCGCATGTACAGGTCGAAGCCGACCGCGTGCGCGTAGCCCGACTGCTCCGCGCCGAGCAGGTTCCCCGCTCCGCGTAGCTCCAGGTCCCGGAGCGCGATGCGATAGCCGGACCCGAGGTCGGTATGCTGCTCGAGCACCTTCAGCCGGTACTCCGCCTGCGGATCCACCGTCTCCGGAACCAGGAGGTAGCAGAACGCCCGCCGATGGCCGCGGCCCACGCGGCCCCGCAGCTGGTAGAGCTGCGCCAACCCGAACTGGTGCGCCTGATGCACGACCATCGAGTTCGCGTTCGGCACGTCGAGCCCCGACTCTACGATCATGGTGGACACCAGCACATCCACGTCGCCAGCGACGAACCGCCGCATCACGTCGTCCAGCTCGGCCTCCCGCATCTGCCCGTGCCCCACGGCCACGCGAGCCCGTGGAGCGAGCCGCCGCACGCGCCCGGCGACGGATTCGATCGTCTCGATGCGGTTGTGCACCACGAATGCCTGGCCACCGCGGTCCAGCTCGCGCGCGAGCACTTCCGCCAGCAGCTCGTCGTCCCACGGCTCGACGTATGTGAGCACGGGCGACCGGTCACGCGGCGGCGTCTCGATCAGCGACAGATCGCGCAACCCGGAAAGCGCCTGGTGCAGCGTGCGCGGAATCGGCGTTGCGGTCAGGGTGAGGACATGCACCTCCAGACGCAACGCCTTCAGCCGCTCCTTGTGCCGCACGCCAAAGCGATGCTCCTCGTCCACGATCAGCAGCCCCAGGTCCTTGAACAGGACGTCGCGGGACAGCAACCGGTGCGTGCCGATCACCACGTCCACCTTCCCGTCGCGCAAGTCCGCCAGCACGCGCCGGATCTCCGCGGGCGCGCGGAACCGCGACAGCACCTCCACCCGCACCGGGAACTGGGCCAAACGCTCGCGGCACGTCCGCCCGTGCTGCTCGGCGAGAATGGTGGTCGGCACCAGCATCGCCACCTGCCGCCCGCCCTGCACCGCCTTGAACGCGGCGCGCACTGCGACCTCGGTCTTGCCGTAGCCGACGTCACCCACCAGGAGGCGGTCCATTGGTCGGGGGCGCTCGAGGTCCTGTTTCACCTCCTCCGAGGCGCGCCTTTGGTCCGGCGTGTCCTCGTAGAGGAACGAGGACTCGAGCTCTTTCTGCCAGCGCGCATCCGGCGGGCAGGGCAGCGCGGCGGCGAGCGCGCGGCGCGCGTAGAGGTCGAGCAACTCCGCCGCGAGCCGCCGCACGGCGCGCTCGGTCTTGTCGCGCTGGCGCGTCCAGCGTGTCCCCCCCAGGCGGTCGAGCCGCGGCGGCGGGCGCTCGACGTCGTCGGAGACCGAGCGATACGGCTCGATCTGGTCAATGCGATACAGTGGGACGTTGAGCCGGTCGCCGCCCTCGTACTCCAACACGGCCACTTCGAGCGTCACGTCATCGAGCCGGATCGTCTCCATCCCGCGGTACACCGCGATGCCGTGATCGAGATGCACCACGTAGTCGTCCGGCGTGAGCGCCCGCGCCGACGGCGCCGCGATCGCGGCCCGGTAGCGCCGCTCCCGGCGCAGCCGTCGGGTGCGGTGGAAGATTTCGTGGTCGGTGAGCACCACGAGCCCGGGGAGCGCGAAGCCACCGTGCAGCGCCCCGATGGCGAGCGTGATCCCGCCCGGCAGCCGCCCGCCGCCGGGCTCGCTGAGCAGGTCTTCCAGCCGCTCGAGCTGCCCCTCGTTGTCGCACAGCACGAGCAGCGGCGCGCGCATGGCCAGCCGCGCAAGCTCGGTGATGTCGCGGTCGATCAGCGGAGGGGAATACAGCGGAAACCGATGGGCGGCGGGCTCGCGCTCCAGTTCGAGTCTGGGGAACGCGACCAACGCGCGATCCCACGCCTCGGGTGGGGCGAGAATGGCGTCACGTCCCGGGACGTCCTCGCCGCGGCGCCGTGCGACGTCCAGATGGTGCTCGGCTTCCTGCCACAGGCGCTCCACGTCCTCCCGCCCCACACCGGCGGCGCTCAGCACGAGGGCGTCGGTGGGAAGGAGATCGAGCAGGGTCTGGCGAGTCCCCTCCTCACCTCCCTGCCCGGGCGATCGCGGGCGATCGCGGGCGATCGCGGACGACGAGACCGGCAGAACGGTGACCTCGTCCACCTCCCCCTCGGAGCGCTGGGTGTCGAGATCGAACCGGCGGAGCGAAATCAGCTCATCGGCCCACCATTCCAGGCGCATGGGGCTCGCCATGCCGAAGCCGTACAGGTCGATGATGCCGCCGCGCACCGCGAACTGCGCGACGTCCACCACACTCGGGCGGCGTTCGTAGCCCATCGCTTCGAGCCGCGCGCTGACCGCGGCAGGCCGCAGGTCTGCGCCGCGACGGAGCACGAACCGGGTTGCCACGACCGCCGCCGGCATCCGGGTCCGTTCCGCGGTGGCCCGCGTGGTCGTGACGACGATCCGCACGCGGCCGCCAAGTACCGCTTCGATGGTCTCTACCTGCTCGCCGGCAATCTCGAGGTGAGGCTCCTCTTCGCCGAGCGCCTCGCGCTGCGGGTAGAGCCGCGCGGCTCCGTCCAGCAGCACACCGAGGTCGGCAAGCCACCGCTCGGCGGCCGCGGGCGTGGGGGTCACGATCACGAGCACGCGCTGCGGCAGATCTTCCGCCAGCACCGCCGCGAGCACCGCACCGCTCGATCCGGGAAGGCCGCTCACGGCTCGGGCGCCCCCGCGCGTTGGCAGGTCGCCCAGCAGGCCGCGGTAGGCCGGGAGGTCGCGCACGCACGCGATCAGTCCGGGCAGCATCAGTCCGCCCCCGACTCGACGCGCTGCGCCCCGGCGCTGGCCACGAGGAACTCGGCGGCTGCGGTCGCAAGCGCGATCACGAGCAACAGCCCGGACAGTTCCGCGCGCCCCGCGCCACCGAACAGGTCGCGCTCCAGCGCCCGCTGGCTCAGCAGGCGGGCCACCGGCCCGAGGCTGGCTCGCACGGCTCGGAAGTCCGCGCGCGCCAGCTGCGATTCCCTGGCGTCATGATTCACCTCGAGCGCGCCCACCGTGTCGCCCGCGGCAGACCGCAGGAAGTAGGCGCCCGACTCCAGGGGAGCCGTCACACGGCGATCGCCCGTGATCGGGACAGCGCCGGAGGGGGTCATCAGATCCGCGGGTCCTGCCGGGACCTCGACCACGTCGCCCGGCGCCGCGCGAACCACCGGCGCATCGCCCGCTGCCACGCGGTTCACCAACAAATCGAGAAACGGCAGGAAGGACGCGCTGACCGGCAACGCCGTCCACTCGGGCTCGAGCCGGCTCGCCACGAGCACCACGTTGCCCTCTCGCACGAGCCACGGCTCCGCGCCGGCACGCGCCAGGACGGTTCCACCGCCGTCAATCCGGTGCCGGCGGAACACCGGCGTTCCGTCCGCCGGCCCGATGTCGCCCCGGATGACCCACTCGCCCGTCTGCCGGTCCGCCAACCGCGCCCCGACCCCACGCCCGGCGAGCGCCCGGTTGACTGCCCCAACGGCCGCGGGGTCCGTGGGTGGGAAGACGATCGCGCGGCCGCCGACGGGACGATCTGCCAGCACGATCGCCGACCCCGCGCTTACGCGCCCGCCGTCGCGCAGCACGTCGAATGCCTCGGTCAGGAACGTGCCCGCGCCGCTCTGGACCGACACCGCCGCCGGCGGCGCCACGCGCAGCGCCAGGTGCCAGTCGTCATCGGCGCGCAACTCGTCCGGGTCGGTCGCCACGCGCGCCGCGATCCAGCCGGGGCGAGCGCCGCGCCCGCCCAGTCCCACGCGGTCGCCCGGCACCGCTAGCGCGCGCCCGGCTACCGCGTCGCCCACCTCGAGGCGGATGGGCACGGGCTCGCGCCCGTCACCGCCCAGCGACATGTGCACGGCGCCCGCCGGCGCCCAGACTGCTGGCTCCGCGCGGGCCGAATCCACACCGTGATTCGCCGGCGCCGGTCCCGGCTCCAGCATCAGGACCGGGATGCCTATCGGGTCCCCCGCGGACAGGGCGCTACTCTGGAGGTCGCTGAGCACGACGATCTCCCGCGCCGCCATGGCCTCGCCACCGGCAACCTGCGCGGCGGTGCGCACCGCGCGGCCGAGGTCGAGGCGGCGGGACGACGGCGTCACGCCATCCAGCGCCTGCGTCGCCTCCGTCGTGCCAACACGCCGCGGCACGCCGTCGGCCAGCATGAGCCACAGCCGATCATCCGGTTGAACCTGACCGACGATCCGCCGGGCGTGGTCCGTGAGATCATCCAGCACGCGCCGGCCAGCGACCACCACGCCGGACGACAGTGAGTTGTCGAGGATCAAAACGAGCGCCGTCGGCGCGTGTCCCGCCCCGACCCGCACGGATGCCACCGGCCGCGCCGCGGCCAACACCACCAGCACGATGAGCAGCGTCCGCAGCAGCAGCAACAGCAGGTTCCGCAGCTTGATGCGCTTGCTCTGCCGCTGCTCGGTCTCCGCGAGGTACCGCACGGCCGGGAACGTGACCGTCGGGGGCAAGCGGCGCGTGAGCAGATGGAGGAGCGTCGGGATGCCGGCAGCCACGAGGCCGATCAACACCAGCGGCTGAAGGAAGGCGAGCACCCGTCAGGCCCTTGTCCGCCTCGCGGTCGCGCGACGCAACACGGTCCCGAACGGCGTGTTCGTGAGCACGTGGTGATAGGCGATGCCGCCGGTCCGGCACGCCGCGCGCCACTCGCGCACCGCCCGCCCCACGGTTTCGGCATAGGCGGCGCGCAATTCCCGCGGACGCACGACCACACCCGTTCCACTCTCCGGGTCTTGATACAGCGCCTCCGGCTGCCCCTCGAGCGTCTGCTCGCCGGGATCCATGATGTGAAACACGACGACTTGATGACCGCGGTGCCGGAGATACTGAAGGGCCAGGAGCGCCAGTCGCCGCTCCAACAACAGGTCGGAAACGAACAGCACGAGCCCACGGCGCCTCAGCAGGTCCGTGACACGCCGCAGCGCCGGCTCGGCCGCCGTGCCACCGCTCCCCTCCAGGGCGTCCAGGGCCGCGAGCAGGGTCCACCATTGCCGGCCACGGGACCGCGCCGGCACGATCATCCGCACCGTGTCGGCGAAGCCGATGAACCCCGTCGCGTCGCGCTGCCGCAGCAGAACCAGCGCGAGCGCGGCCGCGAGCCGTTTCGCGTACTCCAGCTTGGTGAGCCGACGCTCGGCCCCCGTCCAGTCCATGGACCGGCTCACGTCCAGCACGATCATGGAACGCAGGTTCGTCTCCTCCTCGTACTGCTTCACGAGGAGACGGTCCGAGCGGGCCAGCATGCGCCAGTCGAGGTAGCGCAGCTCGTCGCCCGGCTGATACGGACGGTGCTCAGCGAACTCGACCGAGAACCCGTGAAACGGCGAGCGGTGCAGGCCGGCGAGGAATCCCTCCACCACGCCCTCGGCCACCAACTCCACGCCGCCGAGCTGGGCGACTTCGTACGGATCGAGCAGGTCGGGGCGGTTGTTGGGCATCGGTTCAAGGTACCGGGCCCGTCGCCCCCTCGCCGAGCGACGAACGTGGCCCGACCATCTCAGGGTCCACGGGCGTCCTGAGATCGGGACACATGGGCGCGTCGAGGACCGTGCGGCGTTGTCGCAAGATCATGTCTCTCAATATGATAACCGGGCCGGCAAGGTGGCATGCTCCCTGCTCCGGTCACTGATCGGCGGCGGCCACGTCCATCTGGCCGCGCTGCGTTGAAGATGCGTTGTTGCCTCAAGGAGTCTTGATGTTCCGCTTGATCGTCTTCCCCCTGGTGATCGGTTCTCTGACCTCGCGCCCTCCGGCTGTGTCCATCTATCGGCACGCTCAGGAGGGTCCGTCGGTCGAGCTGTGGACCAATCGGGGGCACGGGGACGTGCTGCACCGTGGAGACCGCCTGCGCGTGTTCTTTCGAACCGACGACGACGCATACGTCACCGTCTTCCGCGTGGATACCGACGGGCGCGTGCGCATGCTACACCCGGACGAGCCCTGGGAAGACAACTTCGCGCGGGCACGCCGCTCCTACGAGATCGACCGCCGGTACGACGACTACGCATTCGTGGTGGATGAGTACCCGGGCGAAGGGTATCTGTTCGCCATCGCGACGCTGGACCCGTTCGATTACTCACCGATCGTGCGGGGCGACCACTGGGACTACCGGGCCGTAGCCGCCAACGGGCGGATCGCCGGCGATCCGTACGCGGCGCTACAGGACCTCGTGGACCTGATCGCCCCCGCCAACTACGAATCGTACGGGTACGACGTGTACGAGTATGACGTCGAGCGCCGCTACGACTATCCGCGCTTCCTGTGCTACGACTGCCACGCATACGCGGCGTATCCGTATTGGGACCCGTACCGCTACTCGTGCGCCCGCTTCCGGATCGTGATCTACGACGATCCATACTATTACCCGGCGCGGGTATATCCTGGCACGCGCGTGGTGTACCGAGTGGCGCCGCAGCTCGAACCGCGGTACGTGTTCAAGGACCGTTCACCCAGCGACGCGTACGTGGTACGCCTGCGGCAGCGCGCCGCCGAGCCCGCGTCCCGCCGGCCGGACGAGCCGGGGCCCACCGTGGAGCAGGTCGATCGCGGGGTCACAGGGCGGGACATCGGGGGGGCAGGCACCATCCCCACGCCGGTGCGCGTGCCGGAATCCCGTGACCCGCGGCGCGAGCAGGTCGTCGTACCGCGCTCTCGTCTCGACGTGCAGCGCCAGCCCGAGCCGGCCCAGGAGGCGGTCGGCCGCCGGACGATTGAACCCGAGCGGCCCGGCGTCGGCACCCAACCTGAGCGGCCCGAACGCGTGCCCGCCACCCGCCAGCCGACCGAGCAACCGGCCGCGCGAGAAGCGGCCCCGGACCGTCGCGCCGTGCCACGCGAGCTCAATCCCCGACTGGAGCCCCGTGAGCCTACCTCTCGCGCGCAGCCCGCGCGACCGCCCGCGTCCACGTCGCCCAAGGCACAGCCGCGCACCCCGCAGCGAGAGCCCGCGAAGCAGCCCCCCAAGCCGCCGGAGAAGAAGCCGCCGGAGAAACCGGCGCGTCGGCCAGGCTGAGCATTCCGACGATCGCGGCGCGGTTATCTTTCGCGGCCCGCGCCCGAAAATCGGGAGTTCTGA
>JACQHC010000161.1 GCA_016199245.1 Gemmatimonadota bacterium
ATCCCGAGATCCCTCCACTCACCGGCCGCGCCGAACGCATCTTGAAGCGCGCGCGCGAGGAACAGGCCCGGCTCGGCCACCCGGTCCTGACCGCCGAGCACGCGCTCTACGGGATTCTCACGGACCACCTGTGCGTGGCGTTGTTCGTGTTGCGCGACATGCAGGTGGACCACAAGGCATTGGCGGAGCGGGTTCGGGCCGAGCTGGAGAAACGGCAGCCCGACTCCTCCGTGGACGAGCGGGCCCTGCTACTCGAAGCGGCGCGCTGGTCGGCCGAGCTCAAGCAGGTCTCGATCGGTACCGAGCATTTGCTGCTCGCGCTGATCTCGGGCGGCTCGTCCGCGGCCAGGTGGTTGACGGAGGCGGGCGCCCGTGAAGCGGAGGCCCGGGCCGCGACCGAGAAGCTGATCGACATCGTGCCGCGGCGGAGCGGCCCGGGGTTCAGGCCGTCCGGGGAGGGCGACGAGCAGGCGTAAGCGCTAACCGGGGGCGTGCGGGTAGATCTGTCGCTACGCCACCGAGTGCAGGAGGGGTGAAATGCAGCGACCTCTCGCACGTGCCACGATCCACGGTGCGGTGGGTGGCATCGGGGCTGGTCTGGTTGTGGCGATCTGGTTTCTGGCCTTGGATAGTGCTGCGGGCCAGCCGTTCCTGACCCCGACGTTGTTGGCGGGCGTGTTCCTGCAACGCTCGATCGAGGCGCTCCAGCCCACGCTCGGACTGGTCCTCACTTACTCACTGCTCCACTTTGGCACGTTCGCGCTCTTGGGCGCGGCGACTGCAACCGTACTCGAACTGATCGGGACCTCGCCCGGGCTGCTGGTCGGGGCCGTGTTTGGCGTTGTCGTGCTCAACACGGTGCATTACGGGTCCCTCCTGGCAACCGACGCGACCTTTCTCACGGTCCTGCCGGTGCAGTACGTGCTCCCCGCGAACCTCGCGGGCGGCATGGTCTTGATGACCTACTTGCACTTCGCGCTCTATCCCGCGGACCCGTTCGGCCTTGCCGTGCTTGCGCGGCATCGGTTTCTCGTGCGCGGCCTGGGTACTGGTCTGGCAGGGGCAGCCGTCGTAGCGGTGTGGTTCTTCATCCTGGACGTGGTGATGGCGCGACCGTTTTTCACTCCAGCCGCGCTCGGCTCCACGCTTTTCCTGGGTGCGGCAAGCCCGCACGCAGTGCAGGTCAGCTGGGGCGTCGTCGGAGCCTATACCATGCTCCACGTCGTGGCCTTCGCTGTGGTCGGTCTGGTGTTCACGTGGGTGGGCGATCAGCTCGCGCGCGCCCCGAGCATCTGGCTGCTTGCCTTCATCGCGTTTGTCGTGCTCGAAGGCGTGTTCGTTGCTGTGGCCGGGAGCGTGGGCGCCTGGGTACTGGGCGCGGTTGGGTGGTGGGCGGTGGGCGTCGGAAATCTGGCCGCGGTGCTCGCGATGGGGAAATGCGTGTTGATTACCCACCCCGGCCTGGAGCGCGAACTGTTGCGGGCGGCGGCCTCGACGAGCGTTTAGCAGGCTGGTAAACAAACGGGCGTGGTTGGCGATTCGGGCGGAACGCGCTTGCCCGGAGCGATGCCGGGGCGCGAACCCAGTAGCCGGTGCGGTGGCGTGGGTTGGCTCGGCCCATAGGCATCGCGGAGGGCGAGTGCGTCCGCCTGATCGCCAACTCGCAGGCGTTGCCTAGCAACCTGCGGTTGGCAGTCGAGAGTCCCGCCGTCGCCTAGTCTACCTTCATCACCCGGTCGTGCCGGCGCACCCGTCCGACCACCTGCACCGCCACCTCGTCTCCCACCTTCGCGCGCTCGATCTTGCCGTGCTCCACTTCCATCGACGTCACGGTCTCCGCGAAGTCGGTGGTGTGGCCCACGAATCGAACAGTGTCGCCCACGGCCAGCTCGCCTGCCTCGATCTTCACCACCGCGACGCTCGGACCGCCGAAGTAGTGGGTGACCGTACCGATCTGTTGCTCCGGCATGGGAGGCCTCCTCTCGGGCTCCACATTTCAATTAGCACGCGGGAACCGGGAGCGCCAGGCAGACCTTGATTGTGCGACCGGGGGTCGGGGATGCAATGGCGGTCCCTCCTCCTCACGCCTTCCTGTCATTCGGATTGCGGAACCGCGACACGCGCCGCATCATAGGCCAGCCTTTCAGCCAGGATTCGCCCGCCATGGCCGAGCCCACGTCCAAATCGTTCTCGCCGTTCGTTGCCGCATCGCAGACCGTCGCGGAGTTCACGCTCCGCGCCGTGGTGGTCGGCGCGATCTTCGGGATCATTTTCGGCGCGTCAACCGTGTACCTGGCACTCCGTGCCGGGCTCACGGTGTCCGCCTCGATCCCGATCGCGGTGCTGGCGATCGCGCTGTTCAAGCGGGGGGGGTCGACGATCCTCGAGAACAACATCGTCCAGACGATCGGCTCGGCGGGCGAGTCCATCGCCGCCGGTGTCGTGTTCACCATTCCGGCCTTGCTGTTCCTGGCGCAGGGCGAGGCATTCTTCAATTACTTCAACATCCTCACGCTCGCGATCGTGGGCGGGATTCTGGGCGTGCTCATGATGGTGCCGCTGCGCCGCGCGCTCATCGTGAAAGAGCACGGCCTGCTGCCGTACCCGGAAGGCACGGCTTGCGCCGAGGTGCTGGTGGCGGGCGAGCGGGGCGGCTCCATGGCGGGGCTGGTGTTCCGCGGGCTCGGCATCGCGTTCCTGTACAAGTCGCTGATGAGCATCCTGGGCTTGTGGAAGGACGTGCCCGGCTACGTGACGTCTCGCACCTCGGCATACCCGAACGCCACGTTGCACGGCGAGATCACGCCCGAGTACCTCGGTGTGGGGTACATCATCGGGCCGCGGATCGCCGGCAACCTCGTCGCGGGCGGCGTGCTCACCGCCCTCGTGCTCGTGCCGCTGATCTCGATCTTCGGCGAGGGACTCCAAACGGTGCTCCGTCCCGGCGGCAAGCTCATCTCCGAGATGTCTGCGACGGAAGTGCGGCTGGGCTACGCGCGCTACATCGGCGCGGGCGCCGTGGCAGCCGCGGGTCTCATCACGCTGATCCGCACGCTCCCCACGATCGTCTCCGCGTTCCGCGAGAGCTTCGGCGCGCTGCGGGACATCCGGGCAGGCAAGGAACCGATCCGCACGGAGCGCGACCTGCCGATCACCTGGGTGATCGCGGGCTCACTGATTCTCGTGCTCATCGTGGCGGTCCTGCCGCAGCTGCCGGGCACGTTCCCGGGCACGCTGCTGATGGGCGCCCTCGTTGTGGTCTTCGGGTTCTTCTTCGTCACGGTGAGCTCGCGCATCGTGGGGATCATCGGCAGCTCGTCGAATCCGATCTCCGGCATGACGATCGCCACGCTGATGGCCACGTGTCTGATCTTCGTGTCCATCGGGTGGACCGGCGAGGTCTATCAGGCGTTGGCGCTCTCGGTCGGCGGGATCGTGTGCATCGCGGCGGCCAATGCAGGCGCCACCAGTCAGGACCTCAAGACGGGCTACATCGTGGGGGCCACCCCGATCTCGCAGCAGATCGGTCTGGTGATCGGCGTGCTGGCGTCGGCGTTTGTGATCGGGTGGACGCTCCAGACGCTGGATGCATCCATGCGGATCCAGGGTGTGCAGCACGCGATCGGAACCGACCGCTACGCGGCGCCGCAGGCGACCCTGATGGCGACGATCATCAAGGGCCTGCTGGCGCAGGACCTGCCCTGGGGTCTCGTGTTCGCCGGGATGTTCATCTCGGTCGTGGTCGAGCTGTGCGGCGTCCGGTCCCTGTCCTTCGCGGTGGGGGCGTATCTGCCGCTCTCGACCACCGCGCCGATCTTCGTGGGTGGGGCGCTCAAGGGCATCATGGACAAGATGAGCGGGCGGCACACGGAAGAGTCCGAGGTGACCTCCGGCATGCTGTACAGCACCGGTCTCGTTGCCGGCGGCTCGCTCACCGGCATCGCGATCGCGCTCCTGGCGGGAATCGCCATCACGGTGGGAGACCAGGAGGTCTCGGTGCTGCAGTGGGTGCTGGACAAGGTGAACGTTCACGGCTGGGAGCGCCTGGGTGGCGCGGCCGATCTCATCGGTCTCGTGATGTTTGGCGTGCTGTGCGCGATGTTGATTCGGGCGGCGCGGGAGAAGCTGGAAGGCTAGGCGGTCCCGGGCGCTGGAGTTTGCGACTGCGGCGGGCTGGTGCCCAGGCGGCCAAACCCGACCGCCCCGTCCGCCTGGGTGGCGGAGCGGGGCGGTTGGGGACCCGCCGGGTGGTGAGGTTGGGCCGGGCGGGACCGCCGGGGGAGTGATGAGTTAGGGTGTGGTGGGGCCCGCCAGCTTGCTCTTCCGTATCCCGTACCCGAAATAGATCACCAGCCCGATCAAGAGCCAGATGAGCAGTCGTGCCCACGTGCGTCCCGGAAGGGACCGCATCAGGTAGAGGGCCGATAAGACGCCCATCGGGGCCACGAACCACACCCACGGCGTCTTGAACGCGCGCGGCAGGTTTGGCTCACGCACGCGCAAAACGAGGATCCCCACCGCCACGATGACAAACGCCAGCAGCGTGCCGATGGACACGAGGCTCGCGGCCTCGCGCACGGTGACGAGGGCCGAAAAGATTGCGACGCCGATACCAGTCACGATAGAGGTGATCCACGGTGTGCGGAACCGGGGGTGGATCTGATTCACGAAGGGCGGCAGCAGCCCGTCGCGCGACATGGTCCAGAAGACCCGCGACTGGCCGAGCAGCATGACCAGGATCACGGAGGACAGTCCCGCGATCGCGCC
>JACQHC010000160.1 GCA_016199245.1 Gemmatimonadota bacterium
CGGGAAACATAGCAAGCTAGCGGGCGTCCCGCTCCAGTGTCAAGCGAACTTCCAGCTCAGGCCGGGGTAGTAATGGAAGTCCTTGGGTGATTCTCACTGAAACGGACGCTCGCGGGCGGCCCCGCTCTTGGGCAGGCCGGTGAGCAGGCAGGAATACAGAAGGGACTATGATGACTCAGGCTCCAGAGCGGCGCCGCCGGCGCCGCCGGCCAGCCCCGGTCCTCGCCCCCAACGAGGCGGACCGCGATCTGCTCGACCAGTACCTCTACGAGGTGAGCAAGACGCCGCTGCTGACGGCGGAAGAGGAGATCCGGCTGGCCCGGCGTGTGCGCGCCGGAGACCAGGAAGCCATGCAGGAGCTGGCCAAGCGCAATCTCCGCTTCGTCATCTCCGTGGCCAAGAAATACCAGAACCGCGGGCTGCCCCTCACCGACTTGATCGGCGAGGGGAACGTCGGGCTGCTCACGGCTGCGCGCAAGTTCGACCCGGACCAGGGCGTGAAGTTCATTTCGTACGCCGTGTGGTGGATCCGGCAGGCGATCCTCGCGGCGCTGGCGCGCCAGGGCCGCACGGTCCGGGTGCCGCTGAACCGCACAGCGGACCTGTCGCGTATCGTACGGACGGCGGAGGCCCTGCGCCAGGAATTGCGGCGCGAGCCGACGCCGGAAGAGATCTCCGCGGCCACCGGCCTCTCGCTGGAAGTGGTGCAGTCCCTCGCGGCCTTGAACACGGGAGAAGTGCGGCTCGACGCGCCGCTCGACCCGGATGGGGACCGCGCGTTGATCGAGCGCTTCATCGCGGAGGATCTGCCGGACACCGAGGAGCGCACCATGGAGCGGTTCCTCAGCGACGAGGTGGAGGAGGCGCTGCGCACGCTCCCGGCGCGGGACGCCAAGGTGCTGCGGCTCTATTTCGGGTTGGACGGCGGGCGCGAGCATACGCTGGAAGAGATCGGCGGCATGCTCGGCGTGACGCGGGAACGCGTGCGCCAGCTGCGCGACCGCGCGCTCAAGCGGCTGCGCGAAGGCGAAGTGGGGCGGGCGCTGGCGAGCTTTGCGGCATAGGAGCGGCGGCAGCAGCGGCAGAGGCGGCAGATCGAATCGGCGGACTTGGCATTCACTGGTCCGCCGATTCGTTTTCTCACTGGGCCTCCTGCCGCTCCTGCCGCCCATGCCGCTCCTGCCGTCCCTGTCGCTTTCGCGCTAAATTCGCCCCGTGCTTGAGCTTGTGACCGCGCGCGCGCGCGGCGGGCTTGTCGCGGTCGGCCGCGTGGGGCACTTCCTTACCGACGTCTCCCGGGGACTCCGGGACACGCCCACCTGGACCCGCCTGACGCTTGTTCAGATGCGCCGGATTGGGGCCGAGTCCGTCCCGATCGCACTGTTCATCGCGGCCTTTACCGGCGTCGTCCTCGCCCTCCAGGCGTCCTACACGTTTACGGGCGCCGTGCCCATGTACTTCGTCGGCACGCTGGTCGGCAAGACGATCATGCTGGAACTGGGGCCCGTGCTCACCGGGCTCGCCCTGGCCGGACGGGTCGGCGCCAACATCGCCGCCGAGCTCGGCACCATGCGGGTCACCGAACAGGTGGACGCGCTGGAGACCCTGGCGTACGATCCGATCGCCTATCTCGCGGTGCCCCGGGTGGTCGCGGCGACCGTCATGTTTCCCATCGTGGTCGCGCTCGCCATGGTCATGGGGGTCACTTCCGGGTGGCTCACCGCGGTCAACCTGCTCGATCTCTCCACCGTCGAGTTCGTGCGCGGGTTGAAGCTGTTCTACCAGTTCAAGGACATCTGGTTCGGCCTGGTGAAGAGCTTGTCGTTCGGCTTGCTCATCGCGCTGATCGGTTGTATCAAGGGCCTGTCGGTGAGTCGCGGGGCCGAGTCCGTCGGGCGCGCCACGACGGATGCCGTCGTGCTGAGCGCGATGATGATTCTCGTGCTGGACGCGTTTTGGGCCGTGGTGCTCCTCTAGACGGCGGGCTGGATGATCGAGTTCCGCAATCTCCACAAGGGCTTCAACCAGAAGCCGGTCCTGGCCGGCTTCACGCTCGACGTGCGGGACGGCGAAACCATGGTCGTGCTGGGCTACTCGGGGAGCGGCAAGAGCGTGGCGCTGAAGCACGTGGTGGGATTGCTCGAGCCCGACGCGGGAGAGGTCGTGGTGGACGGTGAGGTGGTGCACCAGCTGGACCGCGCGCGGCTGATGGCGCTGCGCGCGCGGATCGGCTACGTGTTTCAATTCGCCGCGCTGCTCGATTCCATGACGGTGCGGGAGAACATCGGCCTGGGGCTCGCGCGGCAGGGCCTGGCGGAGACGGACACGGACGATCGGGTGCGAGAGGCCCTGGCCCTCGTGGACCTGGCGGGCAGCGACGACCGCTATCCGTCGGAGCTGTCCGGCGGTATGCGCAAGCGCGTGGGGATCGCCCGGGCGATCGCGCTCCGCCCGCGGTACATCCTGTACGATGAGCCGACTACCGGGCTCGATCCGGTGACGGCCGCCGTGATTGACCGCCTGATCGTGCGGGCCCGGGAGCGGACCGGCGTCACCGGCGTCGTGGTGACGCACGACATCCGGAGCGCATACACCGTGGGCGACCGAATCGCGATGCTGTATCGGGGCACGATCCGCCAGGTGGGCACCGTCGAACAGATCCAGAAGACCCACGATCCGGTGGTGCGACAGTTCATCGAAGGCCGACCGGAAGGCGCGGCCGACGCGGAAACGGCGTTCGCGGGGATCGTAACGTGAAGCGGCGGGACGACGTCGTTGTGGGAGCGACGGTTCTGGCGGCGCTAGTCGCGATTGTGGCGGGCGCGGTGTGGCTGTCCGAGTCACAGCTGGGGCAGGGCGGCGACGTGCACGTCGCCCGGTTCCGCTCGGTGGGAGGCCTGGGAGTGGGGGACCCGGTCGTGCTGCGGGGCGTGCGGGTCGGGCGCGTCAAGGAAATCCGCCTGGCCCAGGGGAACTGGGTGGAAACGGAGCTCCAGGTCTACGAGGGCGTGGCGCTCCCGGCGCGCCCGGCCATCATCGCGGCGTCGGCGTCGTTGTTCGGCGAATGGCAGGCGGGGGTCATCGGTCTGGGCGTGCAGCCCGTGGACGACCCCATCGTCCAGCGCGACCTCGAGGAGGCCATGGCCGAAGGCGACGACGCCTGGCCCGGCGCCACGTTGCCCGACATCGGCCAGCTGACGGCGCAGGCAGGCCGCATCGCCACCGACATCGCGAATGTCTCCTCCCGCTTCCAGACAGTGTTCGACTCGCAAGCCGTCGTGGATCTGCAGCGGTCCATTCGGGATTTCGGTCGCGTCAGCGATCGCCTCACCCAATTCACGCAGCAGCAGACGGAGATCCTGGGGGACGTGGGAGGGAACCTGCGACAGGGAAGCGACGTGCTGGCTGACGCCGCGCGCAGCCTCTCCGCCTCGCTGGCGCGCGTGGACTCCGCCACCAACCAGGGACAACTCGCCACGATCCTGACCAACACGGAGCTGGCCTCCGAGCAGATCGGCGCGGCGGCCCGGGACTTCGCCGCACTTGTGGGCGCCGCTCGAGAAAACCAGGCGAGCCTCGTGCGCATCATGGAAGGCGCCGATTCGGTGATGACCCGGCTGCGGGACCGTACCGGAACGCTCGGGCGGCTGGTCGGCGACACCACGCTGTATGTGGAGACCACGCGCACGGTAGCGCAGCTGCGGCAGCTGCTCGAGGACATCCAGGCCAATCCGCGCAAGTACTTCCGGTTCTCCGTGTTCTGATGGCGCGTCGGACTCGGCGGGAGACCAGCGCCGGCGGCGTGGTGTTCCGGTGCGTCGACGGAGAGCTCCGCTGGCTGCTCATCCTGGACCGCCACGGAAACTGGGGTTTCCCCAAGGGGCACGTGGAGCGCGGCGAGTTGCCGAGCGAGGCGGCGCGGCGGGAAACGACGGAGGAAACCGGTGTGGCCCGGCTCGAGCTGTGTGGGCCGCTGGGGAGTGTCGAGTGGTGGTTTCAGCATCGAGGCGACCGCATTCACAAGCGGTGCCATTACTAC
>JACQHC010000011.1 GCA_016199245.1 Gemmatimonadota bacterium
CGTGAGGGGTAAGGGGTGAGGGGTGAGGGGGGTGGCCCCCCTGGCCCCTCACCCCTTACCTCTTACGCATTATGACTGCCATCCGCTTCACCACGGCCGGCGAATCGCACGGCAAGGCGCTCGTCGCGATTCTCGGGGGCGTGCCGGCCGGACTCCCGCTGCTCGCCGAGGACGTGGACCGCGAGTTGCGCCGCCGTATGGCGGGCTACGGCCGCGGCGCCCGTATGAAGATCGAGGCCGATGCCGTGGAATTGCTCGCCGGAGTGCGGGCGGGCGAAACGATCGGGTCTCCTATCGCATTGCTCGTTCCCAATCGGGACTGGGAGAATTGGCGGGACGTGATGGCGCCGGAGCCAGATCCTCCCGGGTCCGACAAGCGCCGCCGCCGCGTCACGCGTCCGCGGCCCGGGCACGCCGACCTGGTGGGCGTCCTGAAGTACGCTCGCGAGGATGCGCGCGACGTGCTGGAGCGGGCGAGCGCGCGTGAAACCACGGCTCGCGTGGCGTGCGGCGCCGTGTGCCGCCGGCTGCTGGCCGAGTTCGGCGTGGAGATCGGCAGTCACGTGGTGGAGCTGGGCGGCATCCGCGCGCCCGTGCCGGATACGCTGCCGGCGACGCTCAACGAGGTGGCCGATCGCTCCGCCGTGCGCTGTCTCGATGCCACGGCCTCCCAACGCATGATCGACGCCATCGACCAGGCCAAGGCGGATGGCAACACGCTGGGCGGCGTGGTCGAAGTTGTGGCGAGCGGCCTCGTCCTGGGGCTGGGCTCACACGTGTCGTGGGACCGCAAGCTGGACGGACGGCTGGGCCAGGCGATCCTGTCCATTCCCGCTGTGAAGGGCGTGGAGATCGGACTCGGCTTCGAGGCCGCGCGCCGGCCGGGCTCGGACGTGCACGACGAGATCGGCTCGGGCGGCGCTGCCCGAGCGGGCGGGTTCGTCCGACGCACGAACCGGGCCGGCGGGCTCGAGGCCGGAATGACCACCGGCGAGCCCCTCGTGCTGCGGGTTGCGATGAAACCTATTTCCACGCTCATGCGACCCCTGGGCACGGTGGATCTCGAGACGCGTGAAGCGGCCAAAGCGCAGTCGGAACGGTCCGACGTGACGGCCGTCCCGGCCATGGGCGTAATCGCCGAGGCGATGACGGCGCTCGTGCTGGCCAACGCGATGACCGAGAAGTTCGGCGGCGATTCGCTGGTTGAGATGCGCGCCAACTACGACGGATACGTTGCCCGCATCAATCGTCCGTGAGGTGTCACGTCCTCCTCGTCGGCCTCCCGGGATCGGGCAAGACCACGGTGGGTCAGCTGGTCGCGCAGACCCTCGACGCCCGGTTCGTGGACGTCGATGCGCTGGTGGAGGCGAGAACCGGGATGCGCGTCGAGCGCCTTTTTGCCGAGCGCGGTGAAGCGGCGTTCCGCGCGCTGGAGCGCGACGAAGTCGCAAGCGAGTTGGCTGGCGAACCAGGTGTGATCGCCCCGGGAGGCGGATGGGCCGCCCAGCCCGGGAACCTCGAGGCGGCGGCGGCGGCGCTGACCGTGTACCTGAGCGTGACGCCGGAAGAAGCGGCCAGGCGGCTAGCCGCGGACGGATCGACCGTCCGGCCCCTGCTGCCGCGGAGCGACTTGCGGGGAGCCCTCGAACGGCTTCTCGCGGCGCGGCAGCCGTTCTACGCTCGGTGTCGCGCGACCGTCGAAACCGTGGGGCAGAACCCCGAAGGCGTGGCCCGAGACGTGGCCCAACTTGCGCGATCGGTGGGCGGGTGGTAATAATCGCGGCGATCCTGCCCGACCGACGCAGCACCCTTCCTGTGCCGTAAGTCCATGTAATGTAATAAATTGCGAGCGGTCGGCTGGGCGAGGAAAGCAATGGAGCCGGAGCCGCCGGTGGGCTTCTGTCAACGGCGGTTGATAGCTGGTTGACGCCTCGCTTGAGGATTGTCAGGGAACGAATGAGCAAGAACCGACACTAGATAAAGGTATGACGCCAAAGAAGCGACCCGCGGCCAAGGCCGCGCGAGCAAAGAGACCCGAGAAGGCTGCGAAGCCCAAGGTCGCCACGAAGCCGGGATCGCGGGCGAAGGCCGTGAAGCGCTCACCGCCGGCCGGTGAGCGAACGGGTGGCGGTCTGGTGGTCGTGGAATCGCCCACCAAGGCCCGCACGATTGGGAAGTATCTTGGTCCCGGTTACTCGGTGAAGGCGACGGTCGGCCATGTGCGTGACCTGCCCAAGCGTGTGCTGGGCGTGGACGTGGACAAGGGCTTCGCGCCGACCTATGTCACCATCAAGGGCAAAGCGAAGGCGCTGGCCGAGCTGAAGCGCGCATCCAAGACGGCGGCGGCGGTCTATCTCGCGACGGACCCGGACCGCGAGGGAGAGGCGATCGCCTGGCACGTGGCCGAGCAGATCAACGGCGGCCGCAAGGTGCGCCGGGTGCTGTTCCACGAGATCACCAAGGACGCGGTCCACGAGGCGATGGCCAACCCTGTGGCGCTCGACGAGCGTAAGGTCGAGGCGCAGCAGGCGCGGCGCATTCTGGACCGGCTGGTGGGGTACAAGGCGAGTCCGCTGCTCTGGCGCTCCGTGCGCACGGGCCTGTCCGCCGGGCGCGTTCAGACGGTCGCGCTGCGACTCATCGTGGAGCGCGAAGCGGAGATCCGCGCGTTCAGGCCGCAAGAATACTGGACCATCGAGGCGCAGTGCGAGGGGCGGGACAAGCGGTTCACGGCCAGGCTGCACAAGGTCGACGGCAAGAAGCCCGAGCTCCACAGCCGCGGCGACGCGGAGGCCGTGGTCGCGGCCGTCAAGGGAAAGCCGTTCGTCGTATCGGATGTCACGCGCAAAGAGCGCCGCAAGCGCCCGTCCGCGCCGTTCACGACCAGCACGCTCCAGCAAGAGGCGGCCAAGCAGCTCGGATTCGCCACGTATCGGACGATGCGGGCGGCCCAGGATCTGTACGAGGGCGTGGAGGTGGGAGACGAGGGCGCGGTCGGGCTCATCACGTACATGCGGACGGACTCGACGCGCGTGGCCCCGGTGGCGATCGACCACGTGCGGTCGTTCATTCGCTCGACCTTCGACGCGCGCTACCTGCCCACCACGCCTAACCTCTATCTCAACAAGGCCGCACGGACCCAGGACGCCCACGAGGCCATCCGGCCCACGGATGTGTCGCGCCGCCCGGAGGCGCTGAAGGGCCTGCTGTCCGCGGATCAACTCAAGCTGTACCAGCTCATCTGGCGGCGGTTCGTGGCCTCGCAGATGGCCCCGGCCGTGTACGACACCACGACGATCGACCTGACCGTGGGGCGCTACCTGTTCCACGCCACGGGCTCGGTGGTGCTGTTCGACGGGTACCACGCCGTGTATCACGAAGGCCGGGAAGCTGAGGAAGGCTTGTCGCTCGACGACCTGGCTCCCGTCCCGGCGCTCGAGGTGGGCGAGCGCGTCCGGGTCCACGCCGTCACGCCGAGCCAGCATTTCACGGAGCCGCCGCCGCGGTTCAGCGAGGCGAGCCTGGTCAAGGAGCTGGAGCGGCTGGGCATTGGCCGGCCGAGCACGTACGCGTCCATCGTTTCAACGTTGCGAACGCGGGATTACGTCACGATGAAGGACCGGCGCTTTCACCCCACGGAAATGGGTGAGACGGTCTGCAAGGTCATGGTGAGCCGGTTCCCCGATATCTTCAACGTCGTGTTCACGTCCGAGATGGAAGACGAGCTGGACAAGGTGGAAGAGGGCGAGCTGGGCTGGCAGCGCGTGCTGGAGAATTTCTACGGGCCGTTCGCGAAGGCGCTCGAGAGCGTGGATACGGCGTCACTGATTCGGGAGGCACACGACGTGGGAGAGGTCGAGCAAACACCGTGTCCCGAGTGCGGCAGCAAGCTCACCGTCAAGGGCGGTCGGTTCGGCCCGTTTATCGCGTGCACCCGGTACCCGGAGTGCCGCTACACGAAGCCGCTGAAGCGACACAAGACGCCGGACCGGCCGACCGACGAGAAGTGCGCCGAGTGCGGCTCTCCCATGGTGATCAAGACGGGGCGCTACGGCGAGTTTCTCGCCTGCACGAGCTACCCCAAGTGCAAGCACACCCGGCCGGTTCCGCTCGGCGTGAAGTGCCCGCAGTGCGGCACGGGGGAGCTGGCTGAGCGGCGCACGCGCAAAGGGCGGTCGTTCTTCGGGTGCTCACGCTATCCCGAGTGCACCTTCTCCACCTGGCACCGCCCGGTGCCGGAGCCGTGCCCGCAGTGCGGCTATGTGGGAGTCGAGCAGCGATCCACGAAAACGCGGGGAGACTACCGCCGGTGTGTGAAGTGCGGTCACGAGTTCGCCGTGCGGGGAGCGCAGGAGGGCGCGGCGGTCGTGAGGTGAAGGCCGCCGTCGTCGGAGGCGGACTGGCGGGCTGCGAGGCCGCCTGGGCGCTGGCCGAACGCGGTGCCACGGTCACGCTCCACGAGATGCGGCCGGTGGTGGGAACGCCCGCGCACCGGACCGACCGCCTCGCCGAGATCGTCTGCAGCAACACCTTCAAATCCACGGAAATCACCAACGCGCACGGGCTGCTCAAGGCCGAATTGCGGCTGCTCGGGAGCCTGTTGCTCGACGTGGCGGACGGCGTGCGCGTGCCCGGGGGGTCCGCCCTGGCCGTGGACCGGGACCTGTTCAGCGCGGCGGTCACGCGCCGGGTGGCCGGGCATCCCCGGATCACCGTCGTGCGGGAAGAGGTGACGGCGCTCCCGTCCGCCGGCGTGGTGGCCACGGGCCCGCTCACCTCGGAGGCCCTTGCCCGTGTGATCGCGGACCGCCTGGGACAGCGCTCGCTCGCGTTCTACGACGCCATCGCGCCGATTGTCGCGGCCGATTCGCTGGACCTGAGTCGCCTGTACCGGCTGTCCCGCTATGGGAAAGGCGGGGGGGACGACTATCTCAATAGCCCCATGACTTCCGAGCAGTATGAGGCGTTCGTGGATGCGCTCCTTGGCGCCGAGCAATTCCAGGCCCACGAA
>JACQHC010000169.1 GCA_016199245.1 Gemmatimonadota bacterium
CAGGCGCTGATTACGGTCCCGGGATCGGCGGCGCGCACCGTCCCGGCTTCTCCGGTCAGGTACGTCGCGACCATGTCCACCATGCCTTCCCTGAGATCCGCGAGCGTGGCATCGCCACCGACGACGCGGAAGGGAAGGACGGCCACGAGATTCGGATCGATCGCCGGACCACCGCGGCGCCACGGGGCCCACACCAGAAGGGCCACGACCGCGGCGAGCGCCGTCGCCGCGACACCTGCCTTCCGCCGATCGAACGACAGGCTCCACGCAGGCCGTCCCGCCGCCGCGATCGGCGACGTCGCGGTCGGGGTGACTCCCGCGCTGGGAGTGGAGATCGCTTCGAGCCGCCCCAGCAATTCGTCAGCCGTCTGCCAGCGATCGGCTGCCTTTTTTTCCAGGCACTTCATCACGAGCTGACCGAGCGGTTCCGGCACCGCGGCGCGGCGTCCGGTCACGGGCGCGGGCGCCTCCGTCATATGCGCAGACAGCACGGCTTGCGCGTTCGGGCCCGCGAACGGTGGCTCCCCGGTGAGCATCTCGTATGCGAGCACCCCGAACGCGTAGATGTCCACGCGATGGTCGAGGTTGGGGTCGGCCACAGCCTGCTCGGGCGCCATGTAGGTCGGCGTGCCGAGCGCCACGCCGGCGGTGGTCACGCCGTGGCGGCCGGTCGCCTCGCTCACGGCCTTGGCGACGCCGAAGTCGGCCACCATCGCGTGGCGGTCGGCCAGGAGCACGTTGTCCGGCTTGATGTCGCGATGCACCACGCCCTGCCCGTGCGCCTTGGCGAGCGCGTCAGCCACGTCGCGCAGGATGCGGACCGCGTCCGCGACCGGCAGCTCCCCGTGCCGGGAGAGGCGCTGGCGCAAAGACTCTCCCTCGACGTAGGGCATGACGTAGAACAGGAATCCCGCCGCCTCGCCCGAGTCGTACAGGGGGAGGATGTGCGGGTGCTGAAGCCGGGCGGCGATCTCGATCTCGCGCAGAAACCGCTCGGGCCCGACCGATTGGGCGAGGTCGGGGCGCAGGACCTTGACGGCGACTTTGCGACGGTGTCGCACGTCCTCAGCGAGATAGACCGTCGCCATACCACCGGCGCCCAACTCACGTTCGACGGTGTAGCGACCGGCAAGGGCGCCGCGGAGGGCCTGGAGAGGATCGCTCATGCGGCGGGTAAGATAGGGAACGGCGGGAGAAGCGGCGAGGCTGTGCGATGATCGCCATCGGGCGCCCGTTGTTTCAGCGTCTGGCCGTGATGTGACCCGGGGGCGCCTCAGCGACGTTGAAGCCAACGCAACGGCGCAGTCGCCTTGGCCAACGCGTCGTGAATCCGTAGGTTTGTCGGGCCCCAACCCACCAAGCCTCACGTGGCCGAGCTCGATCGTCTGGCAATTGCCCTGGCTGACCGTTATCGCATCGAGCGCGAGCTTGGTGCCGGCGGGATGGCGACCGTGTATCTCGCGGAGGACTTGAAGCACCGCCGCAAGGTCGCCGTGAAAGTGCTGCGGCCGGACCTGGCCGCCACGCTGGGTCCTGAGCGGTTTCTGCGCGAGATCGAGATCGCGGCGGGCCTGCACCACCCGCACATCCTGCCGCTCTATGATTCCGGGGACGCGGACGGATTCCTCTACTACGTGATGCCCTTCGAGCAGGGGCAATCGTTACGCGGCCGGCTGGCCAGGGGAGGTGAGCTCCCCATCGCCGAGGCGGTGCGCGTGCTGCGGGACGTGGCGGACGCCCTGGCGCACGCGCACGAGCACGGCGTGGTCCACCGGGACATCAAGCCCGAGAACATTCTCCTCTCCGGCCAGCACGCCATGGTCACGGATTTCGGCGTGGCGAAGGCGGTGAGCGAGGCCACGGGGCGGCACGCGCTGACCACGGCCGGAGTCGCCCTGGGGACGCCCGCGTACATGGCGCCCGAGCAGGCCACGGCCGACCCCAACGTGGACACCCGAGCCGACATCTACGCCGTGGGGGTGGTGGCCTACGAACTGTTGACCGGGCGCACGCCGTTCATCGGCACCACGGCGCAGCAAATGCTGGCCGCGCACCTCACCGACAAGCCGGACCCCGTCTCCAGGTACCGCGACACGGTCCCGCCGGCGCTGGAAGCCGTGGTGATGCGGTGTCTGGAGAAGAAGCCGGCGGACCGCTGGCAGGGCGCGGCGGAACTGCTGCGCCAACTGGAAGCCCTGACGACGACACCGAGCGGCGGGGTGACGCCCACCGGCCTCGCTCCGGCGGCGCCGCGGATGCCGCGGCGGCGGTACGCGGTCATCGGCGGGCTCGCCGCCGCGGTGGTGGTTGGCGGCCTTGGAGTCACCTGGTTCCAGAAAGTCGGCCGCGCCGGGACGTTGATTGGTCAGGACGTGCTCGCGGAGCATGATTTCGTGCTGGTGGCCGAGTTCGAAAACCGCACGGCGGACGCGACGCTGGCGGCGACCGTCACCGACGCCATCCGAGTGGAGCTCCAGCAATCGCGCGTGGTTCAGATCATGGGCCAGCAGGCCATGTGGGCGGGGATGCGTCGCATGGGGCTCGAGCCAGGCGCGGAATTACCGGATAGCCAGGTCCAGGAGCTGGCCGAGCGGGAGAGTGCCAAGGCGTTCGTGATTGGGGACATTGGTCGACTCGGGGGCGGGTACCAGCTCACGGCGCGCGTGATTGCCACGACCAGTGGAACCGAGGCGCTGACGGTTCGGGCGACCGCTCGGGACGATGCCCAGTTGATCGAGGCCGTGGAGCATCTGGGACGGGAGCTACGGAGCAGTATCGGGGAATC
>JACQHC010000165.1 GCA_016199245.1 Gemmatimonadota bacterium
GGTCCGGAGCCTTGGCGCCGCCCGGCCCGGTCGACTCGGAACACCTCCCCGCCAACATCGGCTAGCCACAACCCGTCGCCCGGCCCGGCCGCGGCTGCCACGATTTCGCGACCACTGGTCTCCAGAGGTGGGCGGCGCGCGTGCAGCCGGTCGTCGAACTCCAGCACGCCACCGGCCCCATCCGGCGTGACGACGGCGGCGCCGCGCAGCGGCTGTGCCGGACGGCCCTCGAACCACAGCAGCCGCACCGGCTCCGTGGGGAACACCGTGTCTGGCACGAGTCGTTCGGGCGCCTCTGCAGACATCACGTGGCGCGCCGATCCCACCACTGAGACTACCGCAGGCGAGGCGTTCCCGTTGGGAACCGCGAACGCGGGCCGACCTGAGCCAGTGTCGCCGCCGGTCCACACGACCGTCGCGGAAACTGCGACGGCCAGTGCAGCAATGGCCCCGAGGGGGCGGAGGGCCCGGGAACTCGGGCCCCCCGCTCGGCTGCTCGGCTCAGGAACCCCTGATATCCGCAATCTGAATCGCCTCCGCCCCACCAGCGGAAAACGCCTTACCCCTGACGGTAACTCTCTGCTCGGCGAACTCTTTGAGCCGACCGTTTTGCCCGTCACCGGGCATCGCGGCCGTCACCGGCAGGTACAACTTCCCGTCGGTGCTGAGAATCGCCAGCGGGATGCCCCGGTCGGCGCACACCTGGGCGCACATCCGGTGGTCGGCGCCGGTCAGGCCCTGACCGAACTTGCATGACACATCCACCACGGTGCCGGTGATCGTGACGTCTCTTGAGGCCGGGGCCTTCATAGCCATGCCGCCACCGGCCTGCGCCCGGGCGGCCGGCGCAGCCAGCAACGAGAGACCCACAACGAGTCCAGCCAGTGAGCCAGTACGCTTGAACATCTCGTGCCTCCTTCGATTGGTTTCTAGACTCCAATAAGCCGCCGCAGACGGTCGACCGTCTCCCTCGGCGGCGGGGACATCCGCTCGCCATTCCTCACGAGCAGCTCGAGAAATGCAAACTCAAAGCGATACTGCGGGTAGCACCGAGCGCATTCTGCCAGGTGCGCGGCCACGGCCTCGGTGTCCGCGGGCGACAGTTCCCCGTCCAGATAGTCCCAGAGGCGCTCGATTGCGTCCCGGCAGCTGATCATCGTGCGCGGTCCTCCATGGGTGGCCGGAGCAGGCCGGCGTCCTGGGCGTGGGCGAGCAGATCGTGTTGCAGCAAACGGCGAGCGCGGAACAGGCGCGACCGCACCGTTCCCAACGGAAGCCCCAGCACCCTGGCCGCATCGGTGTACGACTGATCCTCGAGGTCCACCAACGCCACCACGGCCCGGTATCCTCCGGCAGTTTCTCCAGCGCGCGGTCCAGGGCGTCCAGGAGATCCACGCCCTCGAACACCCGTCCAACCGGATCACTTCCCTGGATCCCTGCGTAGACACCCGCGGCGGCCAGCGCCTCCAGCGTGGCATCGTCCTCGGGCCGTTCTCGTTGGACGCGCGCCTGGCCCTTTCGATGAAGGTTGTGGGCGATCTTGAACAGCCAGGCCCGGCAGTCCGTACCCAACGCGAACTGGTCTCGATGCACCAGTGCCTGGGCATAGGTCTCCTGCAACAGGTCCTCCGCGCGCACCGCGTCACGAGTGAGATACCTAGCGAACCGATGGACCGCCGGGATGGCGGCGACGAGGGCGTCTTCAAACCCCGTCTCCGGCGGGACCGTTGGGTCGCTCATGACTGGCCCAAACAATCCCCGGCGAGCAGCGGAAGTTCCCGGCGGTCCGTGACAGGCACCGGGACGGCATTCGGGAACTTTCTGGACCATCGAGGGATTGTTCGCCTGGCTCCACCTCAGGAGACAGGGGTGACTACTCTCAGCGTCGGCCGGGCGGTCGTCGCCGGGCTCGTCGGGACGGCGGTCATGACCATGATGATGCTGGCGGCGCCGATGATGGGAATGCCGCCCATGCCGATTGGCGAAATGCTCGGTCAGTTCCTCCGCATCGGTACAGCGGCAGGATGGGCCATGCACGTGATCATCGGCCTGATGCTGGCCACGATCTACGCCGCGTTTCTCGCCGGCCGGCTTCCGGGCGCCCCCGCGCTCCGGGGAGCGATCTACGGGTTCGCGGTGTTCCTTGTGGCACAGCTCGTGGTCACGCCGATGATGGGTGGGGGCGTATTCTCGGGCGGTAATATGTCCATGATCGAGGGCAGCCTGATGGGCCATTTGGTGTACGGGGCGATCGTGGGCGCGATCTACGGCGGATCCGCGGCTGCACAGCGCTCTCCAGCGAGGGGTTGAGCGGTCTTCTTGCGACGGCGTCCGCGCAATGGCCGGGCGTCAGAGCGCCTCGCATTTCGGAGCAACTGCAGATAGGATTCCTGTCACCCCGGGAATGTCTCCCCCGGGGAACGCCTAGAGGAGGACGATGAGCGTTCGGATACCGCTCGGCGTGAGTATCGTTGCGTTGCTCGCTGGTGTCGGCCCCGCGAGCGGCCAAGGGCGTCGTGCCCTGGGCCCGAAGGACGGCCCGCTCGTCCCAGCCACCAATCTCGAACGCGTCAAACTCGGCGACGCAGCGCCGGACTTCACGCTCGCGGCGCTCGACGGACGGGTCATCACGTTGTCCGAGTATCGGGATCGGAAGAACGTCGTCCTCGTCTTTTATCGGGGGCACTGGTGACCCTACTGTGCCCGTCAGCTCGGCGAGCTGAGAAATCTGTTAATTGCCGATGAGAAGCGAGACACGGAACTGCTGGCGGTGTCGGTCGACCCGAAGGACGATCTCCAGAAGATGGTGGATCGGATCTCGCAGGAAGACGGAAAGCTGCCCGATTACGTCTTCCTGTCCGACCCCGGACACCGGGTCATCGATCGCTACGGCCTGCTGAACCCGGATGACCAGCGAGGCATCCCCCATCCGACCACGTATGTGCTCGACAAGCGCGGCGTGGTGCGCTGGAAGTTCACGGAGGTGAACTACAGGATTCGGCCGACGAACGAGATGATTCTCGAAGCCCTGAGGTCCATGCCAAAGTGAAGCGCTTGCCGTGGCTTTCGGATGCGAATCGAGCGTGCATTGCGCAGCTGGTGAGTGAAGGGCGCTGAGAAAGGGTCCGTCGGCGTCGTCCATTTCCAATGGCGTTCATCCGTTACGTCCCACCCGACCAGATCCCGCCGTCCGATCGCGTCGCCGACGACGACCACATCATCCAGGTGCACGGCGTTCACTCTGCGGTACTGCGACAGCACTTCGATCTCTATGCGGAGCTCATGCGGGGGCCGGGCCCGCTGACGCGAATCCAGCGGGAGATCATCGCCGTTGTGGTATCCGCTGCCAACCATTGCCACTATTGAATTGTCCATCACGGAGCGGGTCTCCGTTCGCAGCTCTCCCTCTCGGGCATCCCGGCGGCCGATGCGGCGCGATTCGTCGATGCCCTGACCGCTGACTACCGAACGGCGGCGCTGGCGAGCGCCGATCGGGTCATGCTGGACTACGCCGTGAAGCTGACGCGAACCCCCAGCGAGATGACTGCGGAGGATGCCGGCGTTCTCCGGCGTGCCTGGTTCGACGATCGCGCCATCCACGACATCTGCGCGATCACCGCCTACTACGCTTTCGTAAACCGCATTGCCGACGGACTCGGAGTGGAGCTTGAGGCGCGCTGGTCGACGGCGGGAGCGCCAGGGCGGTAGTCGAGCTCGCTGCCCGGAGGCGCGGGAGCGGGAATCGACTACGGGATGACCACGGTCCCGACCATCCCCTGAAAATCGTCCGCGACCGGCGTAGTGCCTGCGGGCACGCTCCAGGGACCGCCGTTGACGCGGACATTCAGGCGGTGGCGTCCCGGCGCGATGGGCAGCGTGATGCTCCACCGGTTGGGCCCCCCAAGTCGGAGCGTAGCTGGCAGCCAGTCGGTGAAGTCTCCCATTACCTCGATGGTGGTGGCACCCGCGGCGTGTACGATGAGCGTGCAGGCGTCGGCTCGTCCGCGACGGGTCTCGATCAGGGTTGTGGCGACGGCTGCCCCATCTCCCGCCGGTGGGATCACGGGTGGAAGAGCCGCCTGGGGAAGGGAGCGCGCGCGACGCGACGCCGTGACGCGAAGCGCCGCCGTGACGTAACGGCCCCCAAGGTTGCCTCGTACGGCGTCGGTGGCGTAGCGCCCGCCGGCGAGCACAAGTGCGGCGTGGACGAACAGGGGAACCGTAAGGGCTGCCTCGACGTAGGGGCCGACGTCATTGTCGCTGTCGCCGGCCCGCGCACCCACGACCGCTTCCGCCTCGAAACCGCCGCGGTGAAGGTGGCGGACCGTGGCGGCCAGGTCGGCATAGCTCGTGCCACCCACTAGCGTCCCCGTGCCGGTGAGCGTGACAGACACCGCCGGTCCGTCGAACCGGAGCGCGGCCCCCAGTCGCTGCACCGGGCGCTGCTCCGAGTCTCGCGCGACGGTCCCGAGCGTGGCCGTGAACCAGGCGCTCTCGCCGTTCGTTCCGGGGAACAGCAGCCGCGCGCTGGCCAACGCGTGGGAGAACTGCGCGAAATCTTCGTAGCGGCTACCACCCACTTCCGCACCGACTTCCGCTGCGAGGCCCGGACCGGGGTCGAGCACCACCGACCCGGCGACGAGGCCCTGCACGCTGCTATTGCCGCTTTCGAACCGGAGCCACGTGGCTCGAGCCCCGAGCGCCCACCGGTCGCCGAGGAGGCGGAGGGCCGGGGTGAGCGAGAAGGCTGAGGAAGGGAGAAAGCCGTCGTATTCGACGTGGGAGGCGCCCGCGTCGATGCTCCCAACGGTCTGCGCGGCGGCCCCAATGGGGGCGGGGGCCAGCGCAACCACGAGTGCCGTTCCGACAGCGCGGCCTCGGATCTCGCAGCGACATGCGCAGAGCTTCCCTAACCGAACGGACGGCAAGCCTGGTTGCCGCGAGGGGGATGAGCTACGGCTTTCGCCGAACCGGAGCGCTGGGGGTGCCCCTGGTCGTGCCCGCCCCCGTCACATCTATGCCGGTAGGGGACGCGTCGAGCATCCCTCCCGCGGCGGCCAGCGGGGCTGCGCCGAGCGCCACGTCGCGTTCCACGTCGCGCTGGAGCGCGAGCAGATCGTCGTCCCCGAGCGACCGGGCGAGGGTGATGACGATGGTGGCCGCGCTATCCGCTGGCACGCCGAGCAGCGCCAGGTCGGCGGTGACGCCGAGCGGTACGGCGAGGCGCCGGACGCCAAGGGCTTCCCTCAGCCGAACGAGCACGTCGGGCGGGGCGCCGGCGCGCAGGGCGTCGGCGGCGGCGGCGAGCTCGGCCTGTCCCGCCGCCCGGCCGAGGATGTCGCGGGCCCGGCCCAGGTCAGCGGATAGGCGGCGCACGGCCGCGACGATGAGCGGCGCTGCCGCTCCCTTGCTCGCTCCCTCGAGCGCGCGGTCCACCAGCGGCTCGGCGGGGAGCCCGGCGGCGCGCGCGGAATCAATGAGGCTGGCGACCGGCGCGCGCGCGTCGGGCGCGAGCCGGTCGAGCCGCGCGTCTTGCGCCGGCGCTGACCGCCCCAGTACCGAGATGAGGGTGAGCGCGAGGCCGCCCATTCGGGTCATGCTGTTCATCAGGTCCCCACAGTCAGCACGGAATTCGGCGTGCCGAAATCATCGTCTGGTGCGCGCGGGGCCCCCGGGTCTGGCAGCCAGCGCATGCCGTCGATCACAAACGCGTAGCGGTAGCGGCCGGGAGGCAGCGGCACGGTGACTACCCAGGCTCCCGATAGGCCCGTCGCGCGAAGCGGCGTCGCCGCCGTATCCCAATCGTTGAAGTCGCCAACAAGCGCCACAGAGCGCGCCTCGGGCGCAACCAGCACGAATGGGACGGCGCTGGCGGCGGAGACGGTGGCGGGTGCCGGCCGCAGCCTGAGCGCGGCGAACGCGGTTCCGAGCACCAGCGCCGCGACTCCAGCAGCCAGGGCCAGGGCGCCGAGCGGAGTGACACGGATGGTGCGAGACCGGAGGAACCAATTCGACCGCCGCAGCGGGCGTGTGCGGACCTCGGCCATGACGCGGACGTCGAGCGCCGCGTCCAGGTGCACCGGCTGCCGCAGCGCCTCGGCCACGCGCTCGATCAGCTCGTCCTCGAGCTCACGCACGCTCAACCTCCGCGAGAAGAGCGCGCAACGTCTCGCATGCCCGTTTCACCCGCATCTTCAACGCCGACTCCCGCACGCCGGTCACCTCAACCATCTCCTGGTAGCTCAGGTCCTCCACGTGTTTCAGCAGGAACGCCTCCCGCTGCTCGGGGCTGACGCGGTCCAGCGCCCACCGGATAGCCTCGGCCCAGGCCTGGCGGTCCGCCGGATGCGCCACGTCCGCCTCTCCCAGCATCGACTCGTTGCTCATCACCACCCGCTCGCGCCGGGAGCGCTGCGCGCCCATGGTGCGGCAGCGGTTGACCAGAATCCGAAACACCCACGCGCCAAACCGCTCAGGAGTCGCACACCCCGCGAGCCCGCGATACGCCCGGACGAAGGTCTCCTGCAGCGCGTCTTCTGCATCGGCCGTATTGCCCAGGAGATGCACGGCGTAGCGTCCCAGGCGATCGCGGTACCGCGCCACGAGGCCGGCGTAGGCCTCCACGTCTCCGGCGAGCACGCGCCGAACCAGCGCTGCGTCGCTCTCATGCTCCCAACTAATATGACCCGCCACCCTCGCGCTCCGTCACGCCGGTCATTGGTGATACCCCAACGGGCGCGGGATAGCCAGGGGGCGGCCGCGTCGGCGGCACACTGGCAAGCAGCTGAAGAACGGGTGCGAGCGCGTCCGCTCGGTCGCCAGCCCAGATGCCCGATTCTCAGTAACCTGCCGACCGCCCGCGTGACGCGACCCGCCTGGTCGGGGTCTCCCTCCTCAGGAACCCCTCGCCGATGCGTGATCCGGAGGAGCGACATGCGACGGGCTTTCGGTCTCCGCTTCTGTTCTCTGAGCGTTGTGCTCGCGGCCTGCGGGGGAGGGGTGTTGGATCCGCTGACCGAGCTGCCGCGAGAGCTGACGGTGGCGGAGCAGCGCCTGGTGCAGGCAGACAATGCGTTTGCCTTCTCGCTGTTCCGCGAGGTCAATCGGCAAGAGGCGGCCGGTCGCAACGTCTTTGTTTCTCCGTTGAGCGTGGTTATGGCCCTGGGCATGACCTATAACGGGGCCGCGGGAACGACCCGTGACGCCATGGCCGAGGCCCTCGAGCTCCAGGGGATGTCGATCGGCGAGGTCAATCAAGCGTTTCGCGGGTTGATCGATCTCCTGCGCGGGTTGGATGCCGGCGTGGACTTCCGACTGGCCAATTCCATCTGGCACCGCCCCGCGTTCGTGCCGGTCCAGTCGTTCCTGGACGTGAACCGGCAGTACCTGGACGCCACGGTGCAGGCGCTCGACTTCTCTCGCTCGGACGCCGCGGCGACCATCAACCGGTGGGTGGACGAGAACACCAGCGGCAAGATCAAGAAGATCGTACCGGAAGGGATTCCCGCGCACATCGTCATGTACCTGATCAACGCGATCTACTTCAAGGGGGACTGGACGTATCAGTTCGACAAGAGCCTCACGCGGGACCAGCCCTTTCAACTCGCGGACGGGGGTGAGGCGTCCGTGCCCATGATGTCGCGGAAGGGGAAACAGTCCATTCGAATGCTCAACACCGGCGACGTCGTTGTCGCTGATCTGCCGTACAGCCGGCGGGCATACGTCATGACCATCGTCCTGCCTCGGGAGCCGACCGGCGCGCAAGCGCTCGCGACGAGCCTGACGCAGGATCAGTGGAACGACTGGATCGGCGAGCTCGATTCGACCTCGATACTCGTGTCCCTTCCCAAGTTCACGCTGGAGTACGCCCTGCGGTTGAACGACGTGCTGAAGGAGCTGGGGATGGCGGAAGCGTTCGATCCTTGCCGGGCCGACTTCAGCAACATGTTCGCCATCCGGCCCGGCGAGAACTTCTACATCGACGATGTGAGACACAAGACGTTCATCGATGTGAACGAAGAGGGCACCGAAGCGGCCGCTGCGACGTCCGTCGGCGTGGGTGTTACGAGCGCGCCGCTGACCATCGTTGTCGATCGACCTTTTCTTCTTGCGATCCGGGAGCGACTCACTGGTACGATTTTCTTCCTGGGGAAGATCATGAACCCCAGCGTGAATGAGCCTCCGCCGGAAATCGAGTCTCCGCCGGAACAGTGCGCATCGCCAACCTCTTAGTCCTTCGTCGCGGGAGATTCCACATGATCA
>JACQHC010000167.1 GCA_016199245.1 Gemmatimonadota bacterium
CCCTCGTCGTCCCTCGTCGTCCTCAGTCGCCTTTCGTCGTCCGCCCGCCGAGAGATTGCCGCCTGACCGTTCATCTCTCCCCCACCAGTCTCGCCATCCGCTGCTTCACCTCGGCCACCACCGGCTGTAGCTCCGGGTCGGCGCTCGTCCACAGCTCCACGAACTGCCCGTAGTACTGCACCGCCTTTGGGCGATCGCCCCTGGCCTCGTACAGCTCCCCCAGCCGCCGGTACGCCATAGGCAGCGCGCCGGAATCAATGGACGGGATCCCCCACGTGGTCTCGAGGTAGGCGTGCCAGTAGTGAAGCGACGAATCTGCGCCGCCAGCGATGTCATGGGCGCTGGCCATGGCCACCAGCCCGCACGGCCCGCAGGTCCAGCCATTGACGCCGGTCCGCATTCGCTCGAGTCCCTCGCGCGGGTTGCCCTCGGCCAGGAACACCCACGCCGCGGAACGGTGGGAGCCCCGCTCGAACTCAAGCCCCAGCTCGGCCTGCCCGGAACGCTCCATTTCCCGGTACAGCGCGCGGGCCCGGCCTGGATCCAGCAGCGCGTAGTACTCGATCAACGCTTCGTACTGGCGGTCCGCTACCGGCAACGCGGCAAGCGCCTCGGCTGACATCAGGCGCTCCAGTCGTGGCGACGACGCCGGACGGCTCCCCAGCGCCGCAGCCCGATCGCGTTGCCACCACGCCGCCAGGCGCTGACCCTCGGCGGGAAGGTTACGCCGGGTATTCGCCGCAATCGCGTCGCTCAGCAGCGCCTCGCTCTCCCGGAATTGACCGCGCGCGGCCTCGACGAACGCCAAGTGCTCGGCCGCATCTGCCTCCCACGCCGGATTGCCCAACTGCGAGGTGCGCAAGCCGGTGAGATGGCGGGTGGCTCCGTCCAAGTCGCGCTGCGCCATTGCCAGGAAGGCACGTGCCTCCGTCGTGCGCGGATTGTTGGGGAACCGCGCCTCCATCGCGTCGAGCGTCTGCGCCGCCTCGGCGAACTGGCCCAGGTTCTTCTGCTCAAACGCGAGGTTGGTGAAACCCAGCGACCAGGTGGAGTCCGTTTGCAGGGCACGAAGGTAGAAGTCCCGAGACCGCTCGTGGTCCCCCAGTTGGAAATACAACACCCCGGAGTTGTTCAGGGCGCGGTGGTCGTCGGGGTACTGCTCCAAGATCGTCCGGTACGCCGCGAGGGCCTCGTCGCGGCGGCCGGTGACATCGGTGTGGTATTGCGCTGTAGCGTATCCGCGCTCGCGCTCCGTCAAACGATCCCGCAACTCGTACGCTTTGACTGCCGCGGCGCGAGCTTTCGCGCGCTGACCGAAATTGTTGGTGAGAATCGTAGCGATCTTGCGATACGCCATGGCGAACGTGGAGTCGATGGCGACCGCCTCGTCCAACATGGCCACGGCCCGATCCTCGTCCCCAGTGATCTCAGCCTGCGTGGCCTGGGCGTACAACCGAAGGGCGCGCAGGGATCCCGTGGTGACCAGCTCGAGTGGCAGGGTCCGTCGGATGGAACGGAGGGATTCGCCAATCCGCTCCCGCAACTTGGCCGACAGCTGGTCAACCGCGCCGATCAGCTCGCCGGCACTTGCGGCCGAGGCCTGTTGCGCCGTCAGCACGTCGCCGGTGGCCGACACCACACGCGCCGAGACCAAGTAGCCTCCGCCCAACGGCACCACCTCTCCCGCGATGATCGCCTTGATACTCTCCCGCTCGGCGATCTCGCGGGCTACGGCTTCGTCAATGCGGGCCTCGGGCGCGAGCTGCATCCGGGCCCGGCTTTCCGCCAGCCGGGCGGGATCCGCCAGGCGCATCACCGGCGACTCCGTGAGGCTCACCCGGAGTAGCTCGGTCACCGTGGCACCGAGGGTCGAATCCGTGGTTCGATTCGCGAAGTCTGAGAGAATCAACAGCTCGCGCTGTCCGAACGTCCCGGTGGCCATCAACGTGGCGGCCGGCCCGATGCCGAACGCGCGCATCACCATGTAGGTGGCCGCGAGGAGCGCAAGGCCGCCGAACGCGACGCCGCCGCCCAGCAGCGCCTTGTTCCATGTCACGTGACGCTCCAGCCCCACGGGCGTGGTCTGGTGCGCGCCCGTTAGGGCTGCCGCCGCGCGCTTCCGCTCGTACCGGCTGGTGAGCAGCATGATCGGCAGCCCGACCACCAGCAGCCCAACGGCGCCGAGGAACACCCAGTCCGGCAGGCCGACCAACTGGACGACCAGGTAGACGACAACAAGGACGACGAGGGACGACGCGGCGAACAACCCCGCAACTCGCAGGGGATCGACCGCCACTGCCGCCTCTGCCGCTGCTGCCGCCGGGTGCGGCTGAGTGGCGGTCGGGGTCGTCCCTCCGGTCGGCGTCAGCATCGCCGCCACGTGCGGGATCAGCTCATCAGCCTTCTGCCACCGATCCGCCGGCTTCTTCTCCAAACACTTGAGAATCAGCTCGTTCAACGCGGCTGGCACCGTCGTCCGATGCTTGGTCACCGGTTCCGGCGCCTCTGTCACGTGCGCCGCGAGCATCGCCTGCGCGGTCGTCGCGGCGAAGGGCGGCCGGCCCGAGAGCATCTCGTAGGCCATCGCGCCCACCGCGTAGATGTCCGCCCGATGATCCGTGTGCGGATCCGCCGTCGCCTGCTCCGGCGCCATGTAGGCCGGCGTCCCGAGCGCGACACCCATCGAGGTCAGCGTGTGTTTCCCCGTGGATTCAGCCACCGCCTTCGCCACACCGAAATCCGTGACCAAGGCGTGCTTGCCCGAGAGCAGCACGTTGTCCGGCTTGATGTCGCGATGCACCACGTGCTGGTGGTGGGCATAGGACAGAGCGTCCAGCACGTCCCGCAAGATTCGGAGTGCCTCGGACACGGGCAGCTCACCTTCGCGCGCCAGCTTGGCACGAAGCGACTCGCCCTCGATGAACGGCATGATGTAGTAGAGCAGGTCGTCGGACGATCCCGCGGTGAGCAGCGGGACCACATGCGGATGCTGGAGCTTCGCGGCGAGCTGGATCTCGCGCTCAAACCGGTCAACCGACACACCCGCCGACATCTCGGGCGGGAGGACCTTCACGACCACGCGCCTTCCAAGCCGGACCTCCTCGGCGAGGAAGACGCGCGACATCCCGCCCCCGCCGAGTTCCTTCTCGACACGGTAGCCCGAACCCAGCGCTGACTGGAGCCGGTCGCGAAGCTCAGCCATGCCCCACCCAGCCGGCCGATCGCAATAATCCGTACCGAATTGCGTTCAAACGGTTACCCACAATCCCCCGCTCCGTGTGACGTTGGGGCCGCGGCGCAGGAACCTTGTGGAGGGCCGCGTCAGAGCTATCGGAACCGTCAACTGTCCGGGTGCCGGCGTGGCGGAACTGGTAGACGCGGACGCCTCGCAAGCGTCTGGGCGAAAGCCCGTCCGAGTTCGAATCTCGGCGCCGGCACCCGCCGCACCACGCCATCCGGTCGTGAATTGCATTGCGCCCGGAGGTCGGGTAAATTATCACTTGCTTGCGAGGCGTCCGCGCAGCCAGTTTCGCTGCGCCCGAAGGGCCGAACGATCCGTCGTTCGGCTCTTCATCGTTTGCGCGGGCCACGGTACTCCACACCATCGGCCGTCGCCGCCGGCTCATCTTTCCCCCACCAGTCTGGCCATCCGCTGCTTCACCTCGCTCACAACCGGCTGCAGTTCCGGGTCCGCATTCTTCCACAACTCGACGAACCGCCCGTAATACTCCAGCGCCTTCTCGCGGTTGCCCTTCACCTCAAACAGCTCGCCCGTCCGCCGCTGCGCCTGTGCATACCACAGGCGGTCCGCGTCAAAGCGGGTGGCCTTGAGGGCGAGGAATCCCTCATAGTAGGCCAGGGCCGAGTCGACGTCCCCGGCACGGTCGTATGCGCCGGCCACTTCCACCGGAGACATGCAGTAGGCGTTCTCCCGGACGTAGGGCTCGCAGGCATCGAGATATGCTGCCGCTGCCTCCCGGAGCCGACCCTCCGCCAGCAGGATCTCGTACTCAGCCGTCCGTAAATTGAATCGGGTGCCCCGCAATTCTTGCTGGCGCTCGCTGAGACGCCCACGCCATTCGTCGAGCAGCTGCCGGGCCCGAGCCGGACGACCGGCGCGGCCGAACAGGGGTATGTACGCCGCAAAGGGAGGATTGGCGCCGCGGGCCGCCAGCGCATCTACATGGCGCGGCCAGAGACGCTCCAGCCTGCCCGCCATCTCGCTCCGGTCTCCCAGCCCGTGCGCTAAAGCCTGCTCGATTCCGTCCACCTCCGCCTGCATTTCGTTCTCGGCCCGCCGGTCCAACCGCGCAGCCCCGATTCGCAAAGCCTCGCGCCGCTCCCGGGCCGCCACCTGGAGTTGCCCGCGCATCTGGGCCAGGAGAGAGAGCTGGTTGTGGGCGAATTCCTGAAGCCCCGGAGCGGCACCGAGCAGCAGACGGGCTTCGGCCTCGGCGCCGTCCAGGTCCTGCCGGGCCAGGGCAAGCTGCGATCGTCGCGACGCGATCTCGGGGCTGTCCGGAAAGCGCTCAGCGAACAACGCCAGGATCGTATCGGCCTCGGCCAGGCGCCCGGCAGCCCGCAGGTACCCAAGATAGCTCCCGTACGAAATGGACCTCACGGCATTCGCGTCAATGCCCCGGCGCAATGCCTGATTGCGCTCGGCATCGCGGCCCAGGATGTTGTACAGAGCGGCAATGTTCTGCAACGCGTAGAGATCGGTGGGGTACTTGTCCAGGATTGCGAGATTGGCGGTGATTCCCTTCTCGTAGTTCGCTTCCACATACCACGCATGCATGGCCTCGATTTGGAGACGTTCTAGCTCGGACGATCTGGTGCGAAGCGCAAAGGCCCGCCTGAGCGCGGCCCTGCCTTCCTCGGCGTCGCCGCGATTGACGTATAAGACCCCCACCCGCCGAAACGCCATCGCGAACATCGAGTCTTGCTCGACCGCTTCTTCCAGGAGCGCCACCGCACGATCCAGGTCACCTTGGTCGGCGAACCGCTGGGCCTGGGCATAGCGCCGCAACGCCTGGAGGGACGTCGTCGTCAGGCGGTCAAGCGGCGGGCTGGCCCGGACCGAGCGCAACGACTCCCCAATCCGCTCGCGCAACCGCGCGGACACGCGATCCAAGGCGGGCATCAACTGCTGCGCGTCGGCCGCGGGCTCCTGCACGGCAACGAGCGCCGCGCCTGTCTCAGCCTCGACCAGGCGGACCGACACCACGTAGCCCTGACCGAGCGCCCGCAACTCCCCTGTCACATAGGCCTTGATCCCTTCACGCGCGGCGACTTCGGCCGCAACGGTTGGGGTGACTGCGGCATCGCGGTCTCGCTGCATTCGTGCGAGCACGTCGCCCACCTGGCCCGCTTCAAGGACCGCAAGGACGGGCGACTGGGCCAGACTGATCCGCAGCAACTCGGTCACTGTCTCTGACAGCGTGGAGTCACTGGTGGCGTTCACGAAATCAGCCAGGATGAGGCGCTCCCGCTCGCCCAGCGCCCCGCTGGTGATGAGCGTTCCGGCAGGGCCAATCCCGAACGCCCTCAGGGCCATGTAGCCGGCAGAGACGACACTCAACCCGGCGAAAGCGATCCCCCCACCCAGCAGCGCCTTGCTCCAGGTGAAATGCGGGGTCAGCCCGCCGGACGGTGTGGCCGCGATCCGCCCGCTTGAGCGTTCGATGGCCCGGCGCCGCTCGTGGTGCCCCGTAAGCACCATGATCGGCAAGCCGATCGCCAGGAGGCCGATCGCGCCCCAGAACACCCAATCCGGCAACCCGATCAACTGAACTGCGGCGTACACAATCGCCAGCACGCCCACCGACGCCAGCCCGAACAGCCCGGCCACCCGCACCGGGTGAGCGCGCTCAATCGCGGCCCGGGTCCCGGAGGAAACGACGGGCTGGGTTCCTGTCGGCGTGGTCCCCCCGGTGGGCGTCAACAGCGCTGACACCTGGGGAATCAGCTCGTCCGCCCGCTGCCACCGGTCGGCCGGCTTCTTGGCCAGGCAACGAAGAATCAGCTGGTTCAGCGCGTCCGGCACTGTGTCCCGATGCTTGGTCACCGGCTCCGGCGCCTCGGTCACGTGCGCCGCCAGCATAGCCTGCGCGGTCGTCGCCGCGAACGGTGGCCGGCCCGAGAGCATCTCGTAGGCCATCGCCCCTACGGCATAGATGTCCGCCCGATGATCCGTGTGCGGGTCCGCAGTCGCTTGCTCGGGCGCCATGTACGCGGGTGTGCCGAGCGCGACACCCATCGAGGTCAGCGTGTGTTTCCCCGTGGATTCAGCCACCGCCTTCGCCACACCGAAGTCCGTCACCAGCGCGTGGCCTTCGGACAGCAGGACGTTGTCCGGCTTGATGTCTCGATGCACCACCTGCTGGTGATGCGCGTAGGCCAGCGCGTCCAGCACATCCCGCAGGATTCGGAGCACTTCGACAACGGGCAGCTCGCCTTCCCGCGCGAGCTTGGCGCGCAG
>JACQHC010000166.1 GCA_016199245.1 Gemmatimonadota bacterium
GCCGGGATCCTGCTGCTCAGCCAGTTCGGTGGCCATCCGGTGGCGTTCGTGGCCCTGAGCGGACTGGTGTTCTTTGCCTGGGGGGAGATCTACAGCCTGTTTCCGGCCACGTGCGCGGATACGTACGGCGTGCGATTCGCCGCCGCAAACGCCGGGCTGCTCTACACGGCGAAGGGCACGGCGTCCCTCCTGGTACCCGTGACGAGCGTCATGGCCGTAGCAAGCGGCGGCTGGCAGGCGGTGTTCGTTGCGGCCGCAGCCATGAATCTCCTCGCGGCGTTGCTGGCCATCATGGTTCTCAAACCGCTGTGCAACCGCGCGAGAGCGGCGCCGACCGGCGTCATGGCACCCGCGCCGACGCCTTGACGGAGCGCAGCCTGGCGTGAAGATCGTCGTGGTCGGGGCCGGGGCGATTGGCGGGTACCTGGGCGCACTGCTCGGGGCGGCCGGGGAGACCGTCACATTCATCGCGCGCGGCGGCAATCTGGAGGCGATCCGCCACGACGGGATGAAGGTCACGCTGGAGGATGGCCGGGAGGTGACGGGTCGCAGCGCGGCGGTGGCAAGCCTGGCTGACGCGGGGCCACACGACGTCGTGCTGCTCACCGTCAAGGCACACCAGGTAGCGGCCATCGCGCCGCAGGTCGGCCAGCTGTGCCATGAACATACGAGCATCGTGACCATGCAGAACGGGATTCCGTGGTGGTACTTCCAGCGCCACGGCGGCGAGCACGAGGGGAAGCCGGTGCGCGCCGCCGATCCCGACGGGACGATCGGCCGGCACATCGACCCGGCGCGGGTGGTGGGCTGCGTGGTCTATCCCGCCGCCAATCTCGTGGCGCCGGGCGTGGTGCAGGTCGTCGAGGGCCGGCGGTTCACGCTCGGTGAGCCGGACGGCACGACCACGCCGCGGATCGAGGCGATTGCGGCAACTCTGACCAGGGCCGGCTTCAAGGCGCCAATCACGAGCGACATTCGCGGGGAGATCTGGCTCAAGCTGATCGGCAATTTGAGCTTCAATCCGATCAGCGCGCTCACGCACGCGACACTGGTGGACCTCCTCAAGTTCCCGCTGACGCGCGAGCTGTGCGTGGAGATGATGCAGGAAGCCCAGGCCGTGGCCGAGCGCCTCGGCGTCACGATTCGCGTACCTATCGAGCGACGCATCGCGGGCGCGGAAAAGGTGGGCGCGCACAAGACCTCCATGTTGCAGGACGTGGAGCACGGGAAGGCGATCGAGTTCGAGGCACTCGTGGGGGCCGTGGTGGAGCTGGGCCGTCTGGCCGGGACCCCAACGCCGCATATTGACGCGGTGTATGCGTGCGCGGCGCTGCTGGCGAAGACTCTTGCCGATGCAGGCGGCCGGCTCGTCGTCGGGCGGTAGCAGGCCGTGAAACACGCAGGCCAGCTGGCGACACTGCCTTCACTTCACCAGCCTGCCAGGATCGTGGCGCACCAGACGGAAGAGCGCGAATGACCGAACGGGAATCGACGATTCTCCAGCTGCTGGCGACGGGCGCTGCCAGGGCCACTGCGCTCAACGCTCCTGGGGGCGCGCCGCTCGTGTACCAGGGACTGCGCGACCTGGTGTCCGAGACACTGGGCGGGCTGGCCCGGCGGGGCATTGGACGGAACGATCGGGTGGCGATCGTGCTGCACAATGGCCCGGAGATGGCGGCGGCGTTCCTCTCCGTGGCGAGCGGTGCGACCGCCGCCCCGCTTAATCCCTCATACCGCGCCGAGGAGTTCGAGTTCTTTCTGACCGATCTTGGCGCGAAGCTCGTCATCGTGGGTCATGACTCAACCTCGCCCGCCGTACACGTCGCGGGGAAGCTCGCGATCCCGGTCGCGTGGCTGGTGCCGCATCCCGATCGCGGGGCCGGGAGCTTCACGCTGGAGTTCTCGAACGGGACGGTCTCCCATCGCGCCGCGCCGCCGGAAGCGGCCCGGGAGGACGACGTCGCGCTGGTACTCCACACCTCGGGCACCACGTCCCGGCCGAAGCTGGTGCCGCTGTCCCAGCGGAACATCTGTGCTTCGGCCCGAAACATCCGGCGCACCCTGTCCCTCAGGCCGGACGACCGCGGCCTTGCGGTCATGCCGCTCTTCCATATTCACGGTCTGATGGCCGCGCTGCTGGCCCCGCTTTTGGCTGGGGGCGAGGTGTGCTGCACACCGGGCTTCAACGCGCTCAAGTTCTTCTCGTGGCTGGCCGATGTCCGGCCAACGTGGTACACGGCTGTCCCCACCATGCATCAGGCCATTCTCGCGCGCTCGGCCGGGCACGCCGACGTGGCCCAGCGGAGCCGCCTGCGCTTCGTGCGATCCTCATCGTCGGCGCTCCCGCCCACGGTGATAGGCCAGCTGGAGGATGTGTTTCACGCGCCCGTGATCGAGTCCTACGGCATGACCGAGGCGGCACACCAGATGACGAGCAACCCGTTGCCGCCGGGCGTGCGCAAGCCGGGCACGGTGGGCACGGAGGCCGGACCCGAGGTGCGGGTTGTGGATGAGCGCGGGGAGCCGCTGCCGCCGGGGCATACCGGGGAGATCGTGATCCGCGGGGAGAACGTGATGGGCGGATACGACAACAACCCGGGGGCCAATGCCAGCGCGTACATCCTGGACTGGTTTCGCACCGGCGACCAGGGCGTGATGGACACAGACGGCTATCTGAGCATTACGGGACGCTTGAAAGAGATCATCAACCGAGGGGGAGAGAAGATTTCACCACGCGAAGTGGACGAGATCCTCCTGGAACATCCGGCCGTGCATCAGTGCGTCACATTCGCCGTGCCGCACGAGATGTTGGGGGAAGAAGTGGCGGCGGCGATCGTGCTCAAAGACGGTGCGCAGGCCACCGACAAGGAATTGCGCCAGTTCGCCGCCGGCCGGCTGGCGCCTTTCAAGGTGCCGAGCAGGATTGTTTTGCTCAAAGAGATTCCGGTGGGGCCGACGGGCAAGCTGCAGCGGATCGGGCTGGCCCGGACCCTCGGCCTGAGTTGAGGAAGACACGTCAAGCGCTCTTGCAGGTCTCCTCCACCGCCCGCCGAAACGACGGGGCGTGGATCGCCGGATACTTATACAGGTCAGGCTCAACTCGACTGAAGTACTCCAGCAACCGTGCCGGCTCGATGAGCCGCCGCGCTAGCATCTCCCGCACATCGCCCAGGTCCAGCGCGTGGCCACGCTCCAGCTTTGCCAGCGCCTGCGCATAGAGATCGAAGTGGTAGAATGACAGTCGTCCCGCGTCGGCGATGAAAACGCTCCGATCTTCCCACCCTTCGGCGACCGGAATGAAGTCCGCGGGTGACGCCAGTTCGACATTGATCTTGAGCTTTTCCTTGAGTCCGGGAATCGCCCGCAGCAGCGTGTCGTGCTCGGGCACCAACTTCACATCGACGTCGATGGTGCTGGAACGCCAACCGAACAGGACCGCCGTGGCTCCGCCCGTGAAGTAGACGCGGCCGGAGGCGGTGGCGGTTGCACCGAGCGCCTCCATGAAGCGGCGAATCCGACTGGCGTCGGCTAGCTCGCGCACTCGGCCGCCCGCTCGAAACTCACCAATCGGCGGATCAGCGCGTTGTATCGGGAGTGTGCGGTGGCAGGATCTTCCCGGTGGAGCAACTCGTACAGCCGGTGCTCAGGACTCGGAACAGGCGTGGGCACGGTGATGCCCAGTCGGCTCAGTCGGGGGGCGCCGATCGATACCAGCAAGGCAGGGATCGTCTCCAGACGCTGACCAAGATCGTCGATGCCCTCGCGAATGAGGTCGCCGCCGGGATACGCCGCTGTAGCCATACGACCCAAGTATACGCCAGCGATTCACGCCCGTGGAGCCGCGTAACTGGAACTTGCTTGGGCCGCACCCCTGACCCGTCCACTTGCCGAACAGTTCCGCCGGACAAGATTAGCGGCGCTGCTGAAAAACGGGCGCCAGTGAGCGACCGAGCGGACGCACTCGTCGAAGCGATGCCGGGGCGCCAACCCCGTAACTCGTCACGTCGCTCGTGGTCGGCTCGGCCGATAGGCATCGCGGGAAGTGAGTGCGTCCGCTCGGTCGCAAACCCGATGCCCGTTTTTCAGCAGCCTGTTAGGCTTGCCTGTGATCGGGCTACGCCGATCGCCATCCTCGCGCCCGTCAACGTCCGGAGGTACCCGTGCGTCAACCGATCAGTTTCCTGCTCGTCTTCGCCGCGGTTGCGATCCCATTGCCGGCTCAGGATGTCGGCCCCGCGCCTGGCGCGCTCGTGATCGTGGGCGGGGGCTTGCGGGATCAGGCCATCATCGAGCGGTTCATCGAGCTCGCCGGTGGCCCCGACGCCCCGATCGTGGTCATCCCGACGGCCGGCGAGGAAGATGCGTACGACCAGCACTGGTCAGGACTCCGCGCCTTTCGGGAAGCAGGTGCCAGGCGCCTCACGGTCTTGCACACGCGCGATCGCAAAGCGGCCGACACGCCGGAGTTCTCGGCTCCCATCCGAGAAGCGCGCGGCGTGTGGTTTCCCGGCGGCCGCCAGTGGCGGCTCGCCGATTCGTATCTCCATACGCGGGTACACGAGGAGCTGCGCGGCGTGCTGGCCCGCGGCGGCGTGATCGGCGGCACGTCGGCCGGGGCAACGATTCTCGGCTCCTACCTCGTGCGCGGCGACACGAAGGGCAACACGATCATGATGGGGGACCACGAGGAGGGGTTCGGCTTCCTGAAGAACGTCGGCATTGACCAGCACTTGCTGCGCCGCAACCGCCAGTTCGATCTCATCGAGGTGATCGAGAAGCGACCGGAGCTGCTCGGCATCGGCATCGACGAAAACACGGCGATCGTCGTCCGCGCCGACTCGTTCGAGGTGATCGGGCAAAGCTATGTCGTGATCTTCGACCGCGAGCGCATGGTGGGCGTCAGCGGCCGGTTCTACTTCCTGGCGCCCGGGGATCGGTACAACCTGAAGACGCGGGAGGCGTTCAGGCCGGCGACGACGGTCCGCCCGCTCGAGGCGGCCGTGCGGCGCGAATGGCCCAAGCGGGACGGCTCGAAAGACGGACAATAACGGCTTCTGTTCTCCTTGTGGCTGCACGTGCCGGTGGGTAACCTCACGGTGCGAGGCTGGCCGAGAACGACACGCGGCCTACGACAGGCGGCTGCGTGCAGCTCGTGGGGATGCTGCATGATTCTGTTTCACCGCACCACGATCGGCGAAGCCCGGTCGATCGTCGAGGACGGTTTTCAGGACGCCGACTGGGACTTCGGCCTGCGCGACGCTCGAACCGGCGAGGACGTCAGCATCACCGGCGTGTGGCTGGCCGACCGCGCCCTCGGTGAGGAAGACGGACTGAAGGGCGATGCGCTGCTCGAGGTGGATCTCGACGTCCCTGAAGATGAGTTGCAGTCGTTTGAGCTGCAGGGCCTGCTGTGGAACGGCCGTTTCTGGGTCGCGCCCGCCGAGCTCGTGAACAAGCACGCCACAACGCGGATCCTCAACGTGGACCCGCGGACGTCCTGGGGGTGGCGCGCGGTGAACGACGCCGACGAGGAGGCGGGGTGAGAGTCGGGAATGAACATGCGTAAGGGGTGAGAGGGCCCCTTACCCCTCCTTCACACCTTACGCCTCACGCCTTTTCCCCTATCTCACCGCCACGAACCGCCGCGCCTCTTCGAGCCCAGGCAACCCCGCATCCGCCGAGTGCCACACTTCCCGTAGCAGTTCGTAGGCCCGCGTAGCCGCGGCGCGATCCCCCGCCGCCGCGGCGGCACGACCTAGTCCGCGGAGCGAGAGCGCCCGCCGGGGCGCCATCTCCAGCGCCCGCTCGAACTCGCGCTGCGCCTCGGCCGGCCGCTCGAGCGCGAGCAGGGTTTCGCCAAGCAGCTCGCGCGTGGGCTTTACGACGTCCGGCGGCCCAAACTCGACCGGCATTACATCTTCCAGCTTCGCCGCCTCGCGCAGCAGTCCCAGAGCCCGATCCGTCTCGCCCGCGCTCAGAGCCGCAATACCGTTGAGCTCTGTGGCCAGGATCTGCGGCACGGCACCACTCACGGCTCGCAGCCGCTCGAGTGCCCCCGCGGTCGCCGCGCGATCGCCTCGCCGGTCAGCGACAAAGCCGGCGAGGAACGCGTCAATCGCCTGCGCTACGGGGCTCGCCCGGGACACGTCGACGGTCCACGCCAGTGCCGCGTCGTCCCATCGCTCCGTGTGGATCACGTAGTGGGCGCGCATGCTCGCCAGATACGCCACGCGCTGAGCCGTGGGCCGATTCGCGGGCAGGTCCTTGGCCCGGGTGAGCTGCGCCTGCGCCGCCCCGTGCTTCCCCTGTTGCAGCAGGCCGTACAGGTGCCACGACGGATAGTGCCCTGGCCCCCAGTCGGTGAGATCGGCGGCGATCTTGTTCTGCGACACCACCTCGTCCCACATCCCCATCGCGAGGAAGATGTGGGTCGTCATATGCTGCGCGTGGGGCGCGTCCGGGGCGATCTTCGAGTACGCCCGGGCCGCCCGCAGGCCGAGCGGCGCGTGCGTGGGATCATCGTAGGAGTGAATCAGGTAGTGCGCCGCTCCCGGGTGATTGGGGTTGTCGCGGAATACCTCTTCGGCCAGGGCCGCGGCACGCATGTAGGACGGCACGACGCGGACGCCCTGGCTCAGTCCCTGGAGGGCCAGCGCGAGAAACAACCGCGCCTCCGCATCGTCGGTGAAGGAGCGCACCAGGCGCTCCATGGCGGCGGCGTAAGCCGTATCCCGCTCTGGCTTGGGGCCCTCCTCGTACAGGACCTCGACTGCATCGAGGTACATCCGCTCGCGCTCGGTGGGTGCCTTCGCGCGACGCGCCTCACGCGTGGGCGCCAGGCGGTTCAAGGCAGCCATGGCGGCGGTCCGGTCGCGCTGGTTCCAGATCGGGTGGTTGTACGTCAACGCCTCACCCCAATACGCCATCGCGAAGCCCGGCTCCGCTTCCTGAGCCCTGCGAAAGGCGCGCGTCGCGTGATCGTACTCGAAGGAATGCATGTACAGCACGCCCTCGAGAAAGGGCGACTGGGCCGACGCCGAACCGGACGTCGGGAACTGAATCGAGCCCAGGCGCGCCTGGGCCGCCAACGGGGCTTGAACGCCAAGGGCGAACAGCAGCACGAAGCGATGACGGAGGGTCATGACACGGTCCATGTGGAGGGGCACGTCGCCAGCGATACAGGTCGAGATTACCGGACGACCGCGGTGAGAGCAAGCCTGGCCGCTCGGCCGGGGACGCGCTAGCGGTGTCCTCAGCGCAGGTCGCTGCCGTAGGTCCCGAGCGCCGCGTCAGTGAGCGGGGCCCGGCGTACCAGCTCTCCTCACTCGCGAACTGCAGCGGCGTGAGGGACCTGCTGCGCGACTTGCGCTGAGGTTGACTAGCGTCGCGGAGTTGCGAACTGCAGGTTAGCGTCGGTGATACTCCGACATCAGACGAAGGAGAACAGACAATGACGATCGTGCAACAGCACGCCACGCGTGGCACGGTGGCCGCTCTGACCCTCGGCGTTGTGACTGCCATCGCCGCGACTACTGCACAGGCGCAGGCTCCGCCGCGCGGCGACCCCAACACTCCGTTTGTGGTGGACTACTACTACAAAGCACGGTGGGGCTTCGCGGCGGAGTTCATCCAATTGTTCAAGCGCAATCACTATCCCGTCCTGCAGAAACAGATCGGCATGGGTCGAATCCTCCAGGTCACGGCCGTCACGCCGCGATACCATGGCACCGAAGATGGACGGTGGGATTATCGGGTGACGATCGTGTTCAAGAACGCGGCCGCTCACGACCAGGAGCCGGACCTCGAGCCGATCCTGCGGGAGCTCTACCCGGATCGCGCGAAGTTCGACCGCGAGGAGCAGCGCCGATTCGAGATTCTGCTGGCGCACTGGGACGTACCGGTGACGCCGGTGGACCTCACCCGGTAAACCGGGAAGCTCCCAGCAAGGCCAATGTCCGTCGCACGGCACCTCGGCATCGACCTGGCGGACTACGACCAGCGCATCCGAACGTTCATTCCGCACTACGAGGAGATGCTCGACGTAGTGGCGGGCGCCGTACGCCTCACATCGGCTCGGCAGCCGACGATCGTGGACCTCGGCATCGGCACCGGGGCGCTGGCAGCCCGGTGCCTGGCCGCGAGACCGCGGGCACTGCTCATCGGGATCGACTCCGACGGGGATATCCTCGCGGCTGCGGCTCGCCGGTTACGGAGATCGCTGAAAAGACTCCGGCTGATACACGGCAGCTTCGCGCGGACGCGGCTGCCCAAATGCGACGTGATGGTGGCGACGCTCGCGCTGCATCATATCCGGACCGCACGAGCCAAGCACCGGTTCTATCAGCGGTGTTTCCGGGCGCTCCGGCCCGGCGGCGTGTTCGCGAGCGGCGACGCGTTCCTGGCCGACGACAGCCCTGTCACGGAGCAGTTCCTGGCCACGTGGCGACGCCACATGGCTCGGTCCTACAGCACGCGACAGGCGCGTGCGTTTCTCCGATCCTGGGCGCGCGAGGACCGCTACTTCTCCCTCGGCAGCGAAGGGGCGATGCTCCGCGCAGCGGGGTTCCGCGTGGAAGTGCTCTGGCGACGGGCGCCGTTTGGCGTGTTGCTGGGCCGCAAGGAGCATGTGGGCTAGTCAGGCCCGCGACCGGCATCGCGCGATGATCTCGCGTCGCACGGACGCCGGGTCACCGATGACGCGGTAGAATGCATCGAGGTAGGCGCGCGTCTCCCTGGCATACTTGGGATCCAGATCCGCTAGGCCCTCGTAGAGCTCAGATGCCGCATCCTTGACCTGTGCAAACCGGTCCACGATCGGCACCCACTGCTCCTCGGTCCGGCACTGGCCACGGTACAACCGCTGCCGCACCGACGAGAGCCGCAGCCGTTCATCCGGAACGGCGTACTCGGCGTCGACGAGCCCGCTCCAGTCGAAATCGTACGGCACGGCATACACCGTCCCGCTCAGCGTGTCCTGCATCAGGCGGATGTTGTGCAGACCCCAGATGGACCAGTCCGTCCCGCCGATCATGTACTCGAACAGGGACACGAGACCGGCGTTGTCGAAGTCCAGGTGCTCGAATCCCGCCCCTTCGATCTCGAGCAGCCGCGCACCATGCCGCGCCACCAATTGGTCCTGGTCTTCGACGAAGAACGAGTACCGTTTGAGCGGCTCCATCCGTCCCCCGGCATCCACGTAGGTGACCAGTGCCAGCCGGGTGTGGAAGCTCAGTGGTGTCAGCAGCCGGTAGAGCCGATACACCAGGTACTCCCGCAGCACGTACTGCTCGTGCTCCTGGCGCTTCGGCCGGCACGGCGTCGTGAGCTTCAACTTGTCCTGGCCGGCAAACGGCGAGCCGGGCGGCTGCTCGCCCTGGAAGTCGAGGCGGAGCTGCGGGAAGTCGCAGTGATCCGGGTCCAACCGCCAGTGCCCTCGCGTCTTCACCTCTACGGCCAGCTGGACGGTTGACCCACCTTCCCCCACGTAGGTGAGCGTCGCCGGGTACCACTGGGCCCTGGTGGAGTCCCGATCCCGAATCACCGCGCGGAGGTCGGTCTCGAGGGTCAGCTGGATGACGTCGTCGCTCGCGAACAGCGGCGCGGGAGACGCGGGAAGGGGCTGGCCGGGCTGCGACGTGGGTCCCTGAAGCCGGGCGAGGGCGGCTCCGCTCTGGACGGCCGTCCCAACGACGGCTGCGAGCAACTGCGAACCGAGGCGCACGCGTCGGGACACGGGAGAGAATCGCATGGCGGCGACCAGGGGACGGAGGTCGATCAATCATACGACTCGACGGCCGTGCCTGGAAGGCGACGGGAACCCCTTAGAACCTGACCCCCACCCCGAACCGGAGCGTCCGCGGTGGGACCCGGGACCGGACCCGGCCATAGTCGCTGTCAAACACCGCCGCCACAGTGTTCACCACGTTCTCGATACCGGTGACGCTCCGGTCGCCCACCACGTTGAACGCGTCCACCGTCAGCGCCACCTCGCCGCGGCCCCGCGGGAAGCTCCGCTCCAGGTGCACGTCCAACGATGCGCGCGACTCGAACCGGTAGCTGCCACGAGGCTGGACGAAGATGCGGTGTCCGGTCGTCTGCCGGAACAGAAACCGATGGAACGTGAGCGTGTCGCTCACCGCCGGGTTCGAGGTCCGAGGCACGGACAGGGCATAGTTGGTCAGCAGGCCCGAGATCAACATCGTCGGCGTGACGCGATCGCCCGTCGCGTAGGAGAAGAACGCTCCGCCACGGAACCGCGCCGGCAGGACGCCGCCGAGGTATACCTTCCCCTCGAATCGGCTCTGGTTGTTGAGGTCGCCGAAGAAGTTGTACTGCTCGTTCAGCCGCACCCAGGGGCCGGGCCCGCCCGTGGTGTAGTCATCCGGTCCCGTGACGACGTTCATGTTGCCCCTGAGCGTAGAGAGGGTCGCCGATGCCCCGGCCCACCAAGTCCGGTACCGGGCTTCCAGCCGCAGCTGGAGCTGCTCGAACCGTCGCGTCGCCTCCGGCACGTTCGTGAGGACGAAGTCGGGGTCGTATCGCAGCGCGGCCAGCTCCGCCGCGCTCAGGTCCGGCGGGGCATAGAGCGTACTGGGTGCCATTCCCGTCTCGAGGCCCTGCCGCAGCAGCTCCTGGACCCAGAGAATGTCCTCGTTGCTGATGGCCAGCTTTTCCAGCACTAGCGGCTGGCCCCCGAAATACACCGGTCGGCCAAAGCGATCGCGAATCAGGACGTTTTCGACGACGGTGTAGTTCGAGGCCACGTTCCGGTCCACCAGCGCGACCATCTCGCGGTTGCGCCTGTGGACGTACGCCACTCCGGCCTTCCACCTGCTGCCGAAGGCGCGCTCCAACGACAGCACCGCCTGGTCCACGTACGGCTGACGGTACTTCTCGACCTGTCCGGCCTGATCCAGTCGATCCACTTCCTCGAAGCGGAACAGCCCAAGCGCGGCGAGCGAATCCCGTTGGGCGAGCGTGAACGCTTCCGATGAGGTCCGCACCGTCGGCCCGAGGTAGGACCAGATTTCCTCGTCGGTGTACGTGCCGGCCCCCTCGACGCGATCGAACAACACCGCGAACATCGGTTGGTGATACCGGCCCCAGTGGGCCTTGGCGACCAGCCCGCCCCGCCGGTCCAGGTCGGCCACGACGCCGATCCGCGGCTCAACGCCCTGATCGCGGACCGCCGTGAACCGTGTGCCCTGCGCCGGCGTGAGCGACCCACTCCACCACCCGAACCGATACCCCGGATTGAGCCGGAGCCAGGGAAGCAGTCCGATCGACTCCTGGATGAACAGCGCCGCGTTCCGGACGTCGGAGTCGAGCCTGACCTCCCCGCCCCACGCGGTGGGGATCGCGCCGCCATAGGCCCACGTGGCGGGAGCCACGGGATCGAACCCGAGCGTGCGCAGCGGCTGCCAGGTCATCCCGCCGTTCCGCGAACGCGCGAAGTCCCACGCGCCCAGCGTGAACTCGCCGCCCAGCTTCAGCTCGTGATCCACTCCGTCCAGCTGCCCCCGCCGTGTCCACATCGCTGTCAACCCGAGGCTCGACGGCGCTCCGCGCGTTCGGAATGGTGCGTTCTGATACCGCGGAGGGTTCACGCGTGTCAGCAGCTCGATGCCCGGCACCGGAAAGCCATTGTACGGATCGAACTGCTCCCGGGCGACAAAGCCACCCAGGCGCACGGTGAGCAGGCTCTGGAGTGACCAGCTGCGTTGCCAGGTGAGGTTGCCCGTCAGGTTCCACTGTCGCAGCCGGTCCGTGGCAGCCGCGTCCTCGTACCCGGTTTGTCCAACCCGCTCGCCGTCCTGGCGCCGCCCCATGAGACTGCCCTGCACCAGATCTCGCCCCTCCGCCCCGGGCTTCCAGCTCAACTTCGCCAACCACCGGTAATCCTGAAGCGACGGTGATTGTGACACGAACGCGCCGCTCGTGCCCGATAGCTGGTCGAGTACCAACTCTCCGTGTCGGATGACCTGGCCGAACAGCGCGAAATGCAGGCGATCGCGCACCAACGGGCCACGAACATGCCCGTCCAGCTCCCAGCGCCTGGAGAGTTCGCGTCCGATCTCGCCGGGGATCAGATTGGAGCCGTTGAGCCGGTGGGACTCGAACGAGCTGCGAAGCGCGCCCTCGAGGACGTTCCTGCCTTCCAGGGTCACCACCTCCACCAGGCCGCCCTGGGCTCCCCCCACCTCCGCCCCGGCGCCGAGGCCGCGGACTTCGAGCGTCTCGATCCAGCTCGGGCTGGGCAGGAGTGATGCGCCGCCCACACCGGGATGATCGACCGTGGTGCCGTCGAGCGAATACGAATTGGCCTGGTCCGATGCGCCGCCCCAGATGTGATCGGGTCTTGCGCCTGGCGTGAGGGCAATCAGTTGGCGGAGGTCGAGCGTGGTGGGGAGCAACGCGATCTCCCCGATCGTGAGCTTGGTCCCCAACTCGGCGTCTGTGGTGGAGATGGAAGGCAGCACACCGCTCACCACCAGGGAGTCGAGCGTGAAGCGGACCAGCTCGAGCACGATGCTGAGCCGCGCGATGGTGCCGGGCTCGATCTGGACGTCTTGCTGGGAGGTGCGGTACCCCAGCCGGTTCACCGTGACGCGGTAGACACCGGGTTCCAGCTGGGTGATCCGCCACACGCCGTCAGCGTCGGTCGTGGCACGAGCGGCGCGTGGCTCGCCCGCGCGGGGGCGGTCCACGCTCACCTCCGCGGACGCCAGCGGCCGGCCCGCCGGGTCGAGCACACGTCCTTCGACGCCGCCGCGCGCCTGCGCCTGGCCCACAGCTGGGACCGCGACCGCCAGCAAGACGATCGCGGCGATCAGACGGGGCCTGCGTTTCCTGCCATTCACCCCGACATCTCGGGCGAGCGTGGCCTTCAGTCCCGGCCTGACGAGCCGCCGTTACATCACCGGACAGCCCTCGACCTTGACGCACCTCGGATCAAGCGGCGGCAAGCCAAGCCGCGATAGCTCGGCGTTCACCGCCCGCAGGTCCCTGGCCCAGACCTGCCCCAGCCGATCCGTGTACCCTTTCAGCTCCGTGGTCAGGATGGTGAAGATCTCCGACATGTTGTTCGTGGGGCGCCCATCGCCGCGCTCCGCCATGGACATCAGGTTGGCGAGCCGGTTGTTCACCCTGATGGGGAAATTGAGCGGATCCTGATTGCTCTGGTTTCGCACTTGGTAGATGTTCTCCTCCACGGCCGAGGCGTTGGTCCGCAGCGTCTCGCCGGTCGAACGCAGTCGCCCATCGTTGGACCGCTTCAGGCGATCCTCCAGCTGGCCCTTCACCCGACGAATCTCCACGATCGCGGTGTTGGCCTCGTTCGCCTTGGCAAGCACCTGCCGCGAGAAGACATACTGCGCGTGGAGATCGCCGTCGGTCACGTCGGTGTTCCACGGATTCCGCTCGACGACCACCGGAGCCGTGAGTGTCCGTCCACCCGCCGTGAGGCGCAGCGTGTACCGGCCCGGCGGCGCGGCCGGGGCGTTGGTGCGGACGCCCCACATGATCATCCCGGGGAACGTAACCATCGGCTCGGTGCGCAAGTTCCAGTGGATGCGGTTGAGCCCCGCCGCATTGGGCAGCCATTGCGTTCCGCCACCGGGCCCGCCGCCGCCGCCCGGTTGTCCGGCCGCGGGTCGCTCGGGCGGTGTCGTGTCCGGCTGCCAGGTGCGGAGCACCGCGCCCGCCGAGTCCAGCAACTCGAGCTGCGCGGTCTCCTGCTTGTTCTTGAGCCACCAGCTGAACGTGACACCCGGCCCGGAGCGGACCGCAACGGCAGGCGTGAACAACCAGGCATCCGCGGCGAACCGCTCAGGACTGGCTTGCCGAAGCGGCGCGATGTTGTCCAGCACCCAGAAGCCTCGCCCGTGGGTGGCGATGACCAGTTCGTTGCCTTCCACGATCACGTCTGAGACCGGGACATCCGGGAAGTTCGGGTTCAACGCCTGCCAACTGGCGCCGTCATCGTACGAGATGTAGACGCCGTGCTGGGTCCCGGCGTACAGCAGCCCGCGCCGGTTCGGATCCTCGCGCACGGCGTGCACGTAGGCGTCGGGACGGATGCCGTTCACGATCCTGGTCCACGTGCGCCCGTAGTCGTTCGTCTTGAAGATGTACGGGGAGAAATCGTTGAGCAGCGGCCGGCGCACGGAGACGTAGGCCGTCGCGTTGTCGAACGCGGACGCGTCGATCTGGCTCACGCGCCCGAAGTCGGGCATCTCTCGCGGCGTCACGTTGGTCCACGTGGCACCGCCGTCCCGCGTGACGTGCACCAGCCCGTCGTCCGATCCCGTCCAGATGATATTCACGTCGCGCTTGCCCGGCCCCACCGAGAAGATGACGCCATACACCTCGGGGCCGTTCATGTCGCCGGTGATCGGGCCGCCGGACTTCTCCTGAGTCATCGGATCGTGCCGGGTGAGGTCCCCCGACAGCGCGTCCCAGGTTTTCCCTCCGTCGCGCGTGCGCCAGAGCCGCTGGGACGAGACGTACAGCGTCCGCGGATCGGCCTGCGAGAAGATGATGGGGAAGGTCCATTGCCAGCGCTCGCGAATGTCCTTGGAGGGCTCGCCGGAGTAGAACCAGGGATACGGGTTCACCTCGCGGGACGTATTCAGCCGCCGGTTGAACTTGTCGACGTAATTGCCGTTGTTGGTGCCGGAGTAGAACACGTCCGGATCGAGTGGATCGGGCGCGATGTATCCCGGCTCGCCCCCGCCGGCCACGTATGAGACGCGCATGCCGCCGGCTGTGATATCGCGCTGCTGGCCCCCGCCACCGCCGCCGCCGCCGCCAAACCCACCGCCGGCCCCGAACCCGAACGCCCCCGCATTCCAGTTGAACGGCGTGCAGAGCGTGCTGTTGTCCTGCTGTGAGCCGCACACGTGATAGGGAATGTGCTTGGTGGTGACGGCGTGATACCACTGGGCCGTCGGGTAGTCCTCGTCGGTCCAGCTCGCGGCGTAGTTGGTGGATACGGCACCGCCGCCGTCGTTTCCCACCACGAGATGGTTCGGGTCGTCGGGATCGATCCACAGATCGTGAAAGTCGCCGTGCGTGCCGTTGTTGACGGACTCCATCGTCTTGCCACCGTCCGTCGAGCGGAACATGGTCGTGTTCTGCATGTACACCACGTCGGCGTTCTTGGGGTCCGCGAAGACGTGGGTGTAGTAGAACGCGCGCTGGCGGATGGCACGGCGGTCGTTGATCAACGCCCAGGTGGCCCCCGCGTCCTCACTCCGAAACAGGCCGCCGTTCTCGTTCTCGACGAGCGCGTATACGCGGTTCGAATTGGCCCCGGATACCGCGACGCCGATCTTCCCCACGAGCCCCGAGGGCAACCCGGAGTTCCGCGTGATCTCTGTCCACGTCTCGCCGCCGTCGGTGCTCTTGAACAGGCCGCTGCCCGGGCCGCCGCTCGACATCTGGTACTCTTTCCGATACGCCTCCCAGAGAGACGCGAACATCACGTTCGGATTGTTGCGGTCAATCGAGATGTCCACGGCCCCCGTCTTGTCGTCGCGGAACAGCACCCGGCGCCACGTCGCACCGCCATCGGTGCTCTTGTACACGCCGCGCTCGGGGCTCGGGACACTGTACTTGCCGAACGACGCCACGAAGACGATCTGCGGATTGGTCGGGTGAATGCGGATCTTGGCGATCCCGTGCGAGTCGCGAAACCCGATATGCGTCCAAGTCTTCCCCCCGTCCGTGCTCTTGTAGACGCCGTCGCCGGGCATGATGTTGCCGCGGATGCAGGTCTCGCCGGTGCCGATGAACACGAGATCGGGATTCGTCTCTGCAACGGCCACGGCTCCCACCGACGCGCTGCGAATCTGCCCGTCGGTGACGGGGGCCCAGGTCGCACCGGCATCCGTGGTTTTCCACAGGCCGCCGCCCACCGCGCCGAAATAGGCTTCGTTGGGGCGACCTTTCACGCCGCTCACCGCGATGGATCGGCCGCCGCGGTCCGGGCCGATATTGCGCCAGCGGTAGGCGGCAAGCAGCGTCGAGTCGAGCGTGACCGGGCGCAAGGAGGCGGCCGGCTCGGCCCCGGGACGCTGCGCGAGGAGGGACGGTCCCGTGAGAACGACGGATACGGCGGCGAGGAGTGGAACAGGGATTCGTGGCATGAGAGTCATCCGGTCGGATAGGTCTGTAGAATTGGGAACTCCAGCAAACCATGTGACCCGCTGGACTTGCGCTGCTGGTCGCTCGGCAGCCTGCAAGCGGACAGAAGGTATCTCGGCCAACGCAACGTGGACAGAGCCGGAGCAACCCGCCTGACGGGACGCCGGCCTCGCCGCTATCATGTCCAACCAGCCGCGTTCGCGCCCTCCTCGCTGGCGACGCGGATCCACCATCGAAGACAGGATAACCATGGCAACAGCCCTTCAAGGCTTCCGTAGCCTGCGGACGCGGGTTCCGCCATTCATAGCGTTGACGGGAGGACTCCTCGCCACCACGGCCGATGCGCAGGTCACGCCTCCGGCGGGCTGGCGCTGGGCCACGGACCCGGCGGCCGGCATGACGACCGAATGGAACCGGCCCGACTCGACCTGGCGCTTCGAGCAGATGGCCCCGGGGTGGCACATCACCACCCGCCCGGGCGCGCTGATGTACGACCGCGCCGCGGAAGCGACGGGCCGCTACGTTCTCGAGTCGGTGCAGATTCTGTTTCCGGGCACCAGCCAGTCGGGGTACGGCCTGTTCTTCGGAGGGCGCGAGCTGAATAGTCCTGAGGCGCGCTACTTCGCCTTCCTGGTACGGCGAGACGGTCACGTCACAGTGGAGCAGAGGCGGTACGCAACGGTCACGCCGTTGCTTCCCTGGACGCCGGCGCCCTCGATCCACCGCGTGGCCGGCGACAGCACGGCCCGGAACGTGCTCCGTGTCGTCGTCGAGCGGGACTCCCTGCTCTTCGAGGTCAATGCCGTGCGGGTTGGCGCGCTCGCCCGGCGCGATCTCCCGACTGACGGACACTTCGGGTTCCGGACCGGGCCCGATCTCAACCTGCACGTGACGACGCTGGACTACACTCGCCGTCTCGCACCAGTCCCGAGCAGGTAGATCCGCGATGGATTCCCCTCATCCGGGCACCCGCGCCATTCGAGACCTAGTACCTGGACGTCCTCCACCGAGCCGACACCGGCCGGTGGGAGGTCGTGTACCGCATGTGGAGCGAAAACCGTTGAGCGGCGCTTCGTTTGTAGCCGCCGCAGCATCACGCTACGTTAGGGAGCCTCTGCACGTCGCGACTTGCGCAGAGCTTCCATAGCCCCGGATTCACGTCGTGAGGCGACCATGCCCATCTTCGACTACTCCTGCCAGGCCTGCGGACATCAGTTCGAGGTGCTCGTGCGCGGGAAGAGGACCGTCCGGTGTCCTTCCTGTGACAGCCAGGATCTGAAGCGATTGTTATCGGCTCCCAGCCTGCGGACCTCGGGCACCCGGCACAAGAGCCTCGACAGTGCCAGACGGCGTGACGCCGCGCAGGCGAAGGACCGCATGCACGAACAACTGCAGTACGAGAGAAGTCACGATCGACACGGGTGACACAGCGGGGCTCCCGTGCTGCCGTTGATTCGCGCCCTGGTCTACGCCACGTTGTTCGTGGCGTTCGTGCTCGTGTTCGTGCCCGCACGAATCATCGAGTCCACGGGCATTACCCGGCCCGCCACGATCGGCGCTGCCCAGTTGGCCGGCGGCCTGATCACCGTTCTCGGCGGTGGCCTGGCATTGTGGTGCGTGCTGACGTTCGCGCTGGTGGGGCGCGGCACGCCGGCGCCGTTCGATCCGCCGCGCCGACTCGTAGCAACGGGCCCGTATCGGTTCGTGCGCAACCCGATGTACAGCGGCGCGGGCGGCGCCCTGGCGGGCGCTGCGCTGTTCTATGCATCGCTGGCCCTGCTGGGCTACACCGTGCTGTTCTTCCTCATTACGCACGTGTTCGTCGTGGCGTACGAGGAGCCGGTGCTGCGTCGGATGTTCGGCGCGGAATACGAGGCGTACTGCGCGACGACGCGCCGGTGGTGGCCGCTCCCCCATCGCGAGGGGAGACCGCGCTGAGGGGTTGACCGCGTGCCCGGCCGCTCGTATTGTGCGACCATGACCAAGACCTGCCACGGTCGCAACCACAACTTCGGGAATCCGCGGGCGCCCCGGCGACCCGGCTAGCACTCGTTGATCCAGTAGATCGCGACGGCCCGCCGGGGGTTTCTGCCGGCGGGCGTTTTCGTATGTAGGAGTATCTTGGGGTGTAGGTCAATTGGCAGACCGCCGGACTGTTAATCCGGAAGTTGCAGGTTCGAATCCTGCCGCCCCAGTCGTTCCGTCGTGCCGTTCCAACGTGATTCCAACGCGGCGGTGGCCGAACCATGATCACACACATCGTTCTTCTCGCGGCCGGAAGCGCGAGGGCTTTGTTCGCCCCGCAGGACCGGGCGCCGTCACGACCATCCTTTTCACCCGTGCAAGTGGAGGTGTTCGCCACGCCGGGTGCCCAGCCCAACGCCTGGGCGGATTACGACAATGACGGCGACCTGGACCTCTTCGTTGGGTTTCGCGGGGCTCGGAACCGGCTCTATCGCAACGACGGCGGACGCTTCACGGACGTCGCGGCATCCGTGGGGCTCGATGACCTCCCGGAGACGCGTGCGGCCGCCTGGGGTGATTTCGATCGCGACGGCCAGCTGGACCTGTACGTCGGGTTCGCGGGCCGGGACAGCGTGGCGAACCGCCTGTACCGCAACGAAGGGAACGGCACTCGGTTCACCGACGTCGGAGCGCGCTACGGCGTCGCCGTGATCGGGGTTACGCGGCAACCCTCCTGGGTCGATTACGACAACGATGGCGATGTGGACCTGTTCGTGGCGTTCCGCGACCAACCCAACCGGCTGTTCCGCAACGACGGGACCAGGTTCACGGACGTGACCGCGCAGTCCGGCATCGGCGACCCGCGCCGCACGGTCGGCGTGGCATGGTTCGACATGGACACGGACGGTGACCTGGACGCGTTCGTGGCGAATCAGGACGGCGATGAAGACGGCGTGTTCCGGAACGACGGTGGGCGCTTCACGGACGTCGCCCGGGCGCTGGGCATGCACCAGCCGGGCCGCGCGAGCGACCACGGCAGCGTCGGGCCCGCCGTGACCGACTACGACAACGACGGCGATCTCGACATCTTCATCGCGACCTACGGGCCGGACGTGTTATGGCAGAACCAGGGCGCCGGCACGTTCCGGGAGGTGGCCCGGGGGACACCGTTGAGCGGCGACTATCACTCCACGACCGCCGCCTTCGGCGACTACGACAACGATGGATGGGAAGACGTGTTCGTCGCATCGTATCTCGCCGATCAGGCCGAGGCGCCGGACCACCTGTTCCGCAATGAGCGTGGCGTGTTCTCCGACCTCACTCCGAAAGCAATGCTGGAGAAAGGCGCGAGCCACGGTGTGACGTGGGCAGACTATGACGGGGACGGCGATCTCGACCTGGCGCTCGCCAACAACCATGCCAGGGGAACGCACGTCCTGTATCGCAATGACCTTCCGCCCGCCGCTGCAAGTCGCTCGCTGTTCGTCCAGGTGCTGGACGCCGACGGGCGGTACACGCGCGCCGGCTCCGAAGTGCGGCTGTTCGACGCAGTGTCCGGGCGCCTGCTCGGCGCCCGGCTGGTGGACAGCGGCGGCGGCTACTGCTCGCACGGAACAGCGCCTGTGCATTTCGGGTTGCAGTCCGGGGTCGAGCGGGTTCACGTCCGCGCGACGGTGATGACGCCAGCCGGCCGGCGGGACATCGAGATGCGGGACGTGGCGCCGGATCGGCTGCTGCGGCGCACGCTCGACGTGCGGGCCCCGCGCTAAGCGCCCTACATCCAGACCGAGAGTGGGACCGTGCGGCGCAGCGCGGCGGGGCGTCGGCGGAACCAGGAAAGCAGCAGCAGCATCTCGTCGAGGTCGGAAGGCTTTGTGGTCTCCTCGGCGGCGGATCCCGCATGCGCGGCCACGAGAGCGCGGAAGGCCACCTGCTCGATCGGCGTCCGCGGCGCCGGTGCGGATGCGCGGACCGTGGCGCGTCGGATGACGTAGGCCCGATCATCCCCGAACGTGCCGGGATCCGTGTACACGAACGTGAGGGACTCGACGGCGCTCCGGGCGCGCGCGACCGCCGCCAGTAGCCACTCCAGCGCCTCGAACCGCTCGCGCCACCACGTTGCCCGCTCGAAGTCCTCGCCGTCGCTCGCCGCCGCCATCCCGGCCACGACGCCGTCCAGCGGCGCGAGACTCCGCCCCTCGAGAAACGCCACTGCCGCCTCCACCCGCCGCCGGTATTCGGCTTCCGCCACGAGCCCAGCGCAGGGACCGGTGCACGTGCCGAAATCATAGCGCATACAGGCGGCCCGACGCGTGCCGAACAGGTCGCCCTGATCCGGGTACACAACCGGCATCCGCAGGGCGCAGTCCCGCAATCCCAACAGATCGTTCAGCACGCGCACCGACTCGACGAGCCGGGAGGGCACCACGAACGGCCCGTAGTAGCGCATTCCGTCCTCCGCGGCCGATCGGGACACGAACACTTTGGGTGCGGCGCCGCCGGACACCTTCACGAATGCCACGTTGGAGCGCCGGTTCATCCGGACGTTGAACACGGGCCGATGGAACTTGATGTGACGCAACTCGGCAAGGCAGGCGGCGAACTCGGACGGCTGGTAGTCCCACGCGATGTCGGCGGCCGTGCGAAGAATGCGGCCCGCCTTCTCGTCCAGGTCCAGCTTGCCGAAGTACGACAGCAGGCGCACGCGGAGCCGCTTCGCCTTCCCCACGTACACGACCCGCCCGGCTGGGTCCATCATGCGGTACACGGCGGGCCGGTTTTCGGCCAGCGCGCTCACGCGGCGTCGCAGCGTATCGAGATCGCCGAGCGGAAGGGCGAGGGCGGTCAGGCGGTTCTCCAACGGCCGCGCGCGTAGTCGTGCAACGCGAGGAATTTCTCGTAGGTGACGAGCCCCTTGCGCTTGCGCCCCAGCTCGGCGAACAACTCCCGCATGCGGCCGCGGCGCGTGACGTAGAAGCGGAACGTCTCGGCGAAATCTTCCTGTGGGTGCGTGGCGGCATACGCCGAAACGTGATCCACCAGCGTGGTCGCCACGCGGCGGCGCTGGAAGTCCACCCACGTCGTGTCCACGCCCCGATACGCCTTGTCCACCTCGCCGAACACCCGGCGGAACCGCTCCGTTCTGGTCCAGCGCCAGTTGTGATACAGGTAGCTGTGGCCCAGCTCGTGCGCGAGCAGCCCGACCAGCATGGGCCACGGAATCTCATCCCGCTTCCGCTTGCCAATCACGTATTGCTGGTCGATCTCGACGATCTTGGGGAACCGCGGGTCCACGCCGGAGACGCCAGGACGGAGCAACACGCGGTAGCCCCACGGCCGGATACGTGATACGAGCAACAGCCGGCGCACGCGGGTCAATGCTTCGGGGATGAGGTCCTGACCCGCGGCGTCGCCGCCGCACCATGGGCAGACGTTCATCCAGTCGTCCACGCCGCGACCGCAATGGGGGCAGTCCCCGTCGAACTCGTTGTCCTCGCTCCAGCTCTGCTCGCGGCCGCACCAGGGACACTGTGGCATGGGGTACTCGACGCCGCCGCCGCAGCCCCAGTCGCACCGCGCGTGGAACGTGAACCCTTTTGGGGCCTTGAGCGGCGACTCGGCGGAGGAGCCTTTCTCGTAGATCCGCGCGCCGCACCAGGGACAGTAGGAAAAACGGTCGGACACGATCCAACCGCACTTGTAGCATTCCGCCCCGGTTTCCCTTGCGGTGTCCGGCCACACCTGCTTCCGCGCGCAATTCGGGCAGAAACGCCAGTAGCGCCCGAGCTCGTAGCCGCACGCGCAGCGGAGCTCCGGCTTGGGCGTCGCCGGCCGGCGCCGTCTAGCCTTCGCGTTCATCCAGCCGGTTGGCTCGTTTCACGCTCGCCCTTGGCAGCGAAAGCAGAACGTCGTGGCCCGGCCGTCGATGGCGTGTGTGGTGACGAGTCCGGTACCGCACCGCGGACAGGGCCGGCCGCCGCGACCGTACACCCGCAGTGCGTGCTGGTGTGCGCCCCGCTCCCCGGTGCCCGTACGGTAATCGCGCAACGTGGTACCTCGGTTGACTAGCGCGTTCTTGAGCACGTCCAGGATGGCCCGACGCAGCCGGCGCACGGCCGCCGGGCTGAGCTCGCTGGCTGGCACCGACGGGTCCACTCGCGCCCGGAACAGCGCCTCGTTCGCGTAGATGTTCCCGACACCGGCCAGGCGGCGCTGGTTCATCAGCACCTTCTTGACCGCCTGGCGGGTACCGCGCAGGCAGTCAGCGAACCGGGCCAGGTCGAAGTCCGCGGCGAGCGGTTCCGGTCCGATGCGCGCAGTATAGGATTGCCAGCCCGCTTCGTCCAACAGCCACACCGTGCCCAATCGCCGAACGTCCCGGTAGAGAAACACGCGGCCATTTCCCAGCGCGGCTTCGAGCACCGTGTAGCGTCGAGCACCAGGCGGAGGACGCTGCGGGTAAACGACCAGAGACCCGGTCATGCGTGGCTGGATCACCACGCGGTGGCCGCTGGCCAGGCGGAACACAACGTGTTTCGCCCGTCGCATGACATCCACCACCCGGTTGCCCCGCAGCGTGGCAAGCAGTCGCCTGGCGGTCACCCGGCGCAATACGTCGGTAGCATGGAGTCGAGGACGGCGCAGCGTGCGGCCTACGAGCGCCGGCCGGAGCTCGCGGACGATCGTCTCGACCTCAGGAAGCTCCGGCACGTGCCGCTTCGCGCCAGCCGATGTCCCGGCGGAACACCCGGCCGCTGAAGGTGACGGCTTCGGCGAGCCGACGACTGCGCTCGGCCGCCGTGGGCACGTCTGGTCCCAGGCCCGTCGCGCAGAGGATGCGGCCGCCGGCAACCCGCAGTGTGCCGTCGGGATCGCGCGCGGTGCCGGCATGGAACAGCAACGTCTCCGCCGGCAGGTCGGCCGGCAGGGTGATCGCGGCCCCCTTCTCCGGGGCGTCCGGGTACCCGCGCGCGGCAACGACCGTCGTGACAGCCGCTCGAACGGCCGGCAGCCGCTCGGGTGGCCGCCATGTCTCGCGGGTCGCGATGCGCCAGCAGTGCGTGGCGAGATCATCGTCCAGCGCCGGGAGCACGGCCTGGGTTTCCGGGTCACCGAAGCGGCAGTTGAACTCGAGCACGTACGGATCACCGGACGGTGTCACCATGAGGCCCGCGTACAGCAGGCCGCGGTACGGGCATCCGGCACCGGCGAGCGCACCGAGGACCGGCCCGATCACTCGCTGCTCAACTCGCTCGAGCAGATCATCCGTGACGATCGACACCGGCGTGTAGGCGCCCATGCCTCCCGTGTTGGGTCCGGTGTCCCCGTCGCCCAGTCGCTTGTGGTCCTGGGATGCGGGAAGGAGCATCCAGCGCTCGCCGTCAGTCATCACGAAGACCGACAGTTCCTCGCCTTCCAGGAATTCCTCCACCAGCACTTCGCGCCCGGCCGCGCCGAACCTGCCGCCGAGCATATCGGCGGCGACCTCTGCGGCTTCGACGCGCGTCGCGCAGACGACGGCTCCCTTTCCGGCGGCCAGTCCCGACGCCTTCACCACGAGCGGTTCGGCGTGCCCCTGGATGTACCGCTTCGCGTCTGCGGTGTCGGTGAACGTTCTCGTCAGGGCGGTCGGGACTCCGGCCTGGGCCATGAGCCGCTTGGCGAAAGCTTTCGAGGCCTCGATCCTGGCCGCGGCGGCCGTGGGACCGAACGCGGCGACCCCGGCAGCGGCCATCCGATCCACCAGTCCCGCCGCGAGCGGCGCCTCGGGGCCGACCACGACCATATCGAGTCGGCGTGCGCGAACTGCTTCGATCAGCTTATCGGGGTCATCCGCTGCGACAGGCAGGTTGGTTGCGACGGCGGCCGTGCCCGGGTTCCCTGGGGCACAAAAAACCACGGCGGCACGGGACAGCGCCCAACACAGGGCGTGCTCCCGGCCGCCGCCGCCGATGACGAGGATCCTCACCGCCGAGTGGCGTCCTTGAAGGCGTCCGTGAAGGCTCGGGCCGCTCGCTTGGCCGCATCCGCGACGTCGCCGACCGTCTTCTTGGCCTCCGAAGCGTAGTACGAGGCGGCCGCGCCAACCTCGTCCGCCAGGCTCTTGTCTTCCGGCGAGCCGCGGCGCACGTACTCTCCGCTGAGGATCCGCTCGTAGACTCCCGCGTCGATCCAGCGCTTCAGCTCGGCGGCCCGGAGCGTGTTAAAGGGATGCGTGGCGCCCAGCGTGTTCAGGATCTTGTAGATCGTATCGAGTGCCCCGCCCTTCTCCTCGTACTCGGCCGCCTGCCGCATGAACGCGCCAAGATCCATGTCCGGCCCGGTGCCGCCCCCTGCCAGCTTCAGGAACACGCGCATGGACGCCGTGGCGTCCTGGCTGGCGAGCAGGCCCGCGCGGTCGGCGGACAGTTCGCTTTTCCGGTACCACTCCAGCAGGGCGAGCTTGATCGGCAGGAGTGCGATCCCGGCCAGGAACGGCAGATTCTGGAACCCCAGCTCCAGGAGCAGGATGAGTACTGTGCGATACAGCGCATGACCGCTGATCACGTGTCCCAGCTCGTGGCCGATCAAGACCCGCATTTCGTCGGTCTCGAGCAGGCTCACCGCGCCGGAGTTGAGCACGATGAAGGGGCGCTCCACCCCAACGGCTCCGGCGTTCACCATCGGCGTTTGCGTGACGTACAGCTCCGGAGGGTCCGGCCAATCCATGGTGGCCGCAGCCTCGATCATCAACGTGTGCAGCGTGGGAAACTGGGTGGGTCCCACGCGGACCGCGTTTGCCTGGAACAAGAGGCGGATGCCCCTCTCACCGAACGTGCCGACGATCTTGCGCACCGCTTCGTCGAAGCCCGGAATGGCACGCAGCGTTTGCAGCGCGGCGCGGTCCGACTGATGCTCCCAACTGATGGGGGCAATGGCAGGCAGGACCTTTCGGGGGCGAGTGGCGGGAAGGCTCGTGGGGTCGGTCATGGCGTTCTCCGGCTTTGGGAATGGGCGCGCTCACACCTACGGCGCGCCGCCGGCGCGGTTTCAGGCGGCTACCGCGCGGCCGCCTTCTTCAGCGCTTGATCCAGGTCCGCCTGCAGGTCCTCCACGTCCTCGATCCCCACGGACAGCCGCACCAGGCCGTCCGTGAGACCCATGGCCTCGCGCATCGCCTTCGGAACGCTCGCGTGCGTCATGGACGCGGGATGTCCAATGAGGCTTTCGACGCCGCCCAACGACTCCGCCAGCGCGAAGATGCGCGTGCTCTCGGCGACGACGCGCGCCCGCTCCGGCGAGCCTACGTCCAGCGAGATCATGCCGCCGAAGCCGCTCATCTGCCGGCACGCCAACTCGTACTGCGGGTGGTCCGGCAAGCCGGGGTAGTACACCCGCTCCACGGCCGGGTGGTGGCGCAGCCACTCGGCGAGGCAGCGGCCGGACGCGTCGTGTTGGCGCATGCGCACGGCCAACGTCTTGGTCCCCCGGAGCGCGAGCCAGCAGTCGAACGGACCCGGCACGGCGCCCGCCGCGTTCTGGAGGAAGGCCAGGCGCTCGGCCAGGTCGTCCCGCGTGGTGACGACCACGCCGCCCACCATGTCGCTGTGGCCGTTCAGGTACTTCGTGGTGGAATGCAGCGAGATGTTCGCCCCGAGCTCGAGCGGACGCTGAAACACCGGCGTGGCGAACGTGTTGTCCACCACGAACAGCAGCTCGTGTTGGGCCGCGATCCGGCCGACGGCCGCGAGATCGGTGAGCCGCATCATCGGATTCGACGGCGTCTCCACGAAGATCATGCGCGTCGCCGAGATGACGGCGGCCGCGACCGCCGCGGGGTCGCGCGTGTCCACGAACGTGAACGACAAGCCCAGCCGTTCGAAGACGTGCGTCATCAGGCGGTGCGTCCCGCCGTACACGTTCTCACCGCAGATCACGTGGTCGCCGGCTGACAGGAGCTTCAGCACCGTGTCGGTGGCCGCGAGTCCGGAGGCAAAGGCGAAGCCGTGGGGGCCGCCTTCGAGCGCCGCGACGTTGCGTTCGAGCGCGTCGCGAGTGGGGTTGCGCGTGCGCGCGTACTCGAACCCCTTGTGCCGCCCCAGACCGGGTTGGACGTAGGTCGAAGTCTGGAAGATCGGCGTCATGATGGCGCCGGTGGTTTCTTCCGGGGCCTGCCCGGCGTGCACTGCTTTGGTCGAAAGCCGGAGCCGGAGGTCGTCGTCGGAGGCGCGGGTCATTCGCGGGGTCGCTGGGTGTGGCGGAACCTACACGGAGAGTTCAGGCGGCGGCAAGCGAAGGCACGCGCGTGTCGCGGTGACACGAGCGGTCACTCGCCGCGGCGCTGTACGACGTCGCGCGCCGGTACTGGCTCGCGGTGCGGTCGCGAGATACGTTAGGGGCAATGACCGCATCCGGTGACCACCGCTGCCTCGTGGTGGACGATGAGCCCGCGCTCCGGGCGGTTCTGGCCCGGACGCTCGCGGGTGCCGGATACCCATGCGAACAAGCGTCGTCAGGGACCGATGCGCTGGCCGCGCTGGAGCGGACCAGCTTCGCCCTGGTCCTGTCCGACATCCGGATGCCCGGCATGGATGGCGTGGCGCTGTTGCGGGCCGTGCAGGACCGGTGGCCCGATACCGCGGTCATCATGCTGACTGCGGTCGCCGAGGTGGACACCGCCGTCGCCTGCCTCCAGGTCGGGGCGTACGACTACATCCCCAAGCCGTTCCAGGTTGACGAAGTCCGTGCCCGTGTGGCCAAGGCGCTGGACAAGCGCCGGCTCGTGCTGGACAACCGGCGGTATCAACTGCACCTGGCCGAAATGGTCCGCCAGCAGGCCGTGCGGATCGAGGAGCTGTTCCTGGAGGGCGTGCAGACGCTGGTGCACGCCCTGGAAGCGAAAGACCCGTATACCCAGGGGCACTCGGCACGGGTCGCGGCGTACGCGGGAGCCGTGGGACGCGAGCTGGGGCTGGAAGAGGCAGACGTGCAGGTACTCGAGTTGGGCGCGGAGCTGCACGACATCGGGAAGATCGGCGTCAGGGAGGCGGTACTCCGCAAGGACGGCCGGCTGACGCGAGAAGAGTACGAGCACATCATGTCCCACACCGTCATTGGCGCGCGCATCCTGGAACCGCTGCTCAAGCACGACCCGCAGGCGATCGCGATCGTGCGCTCCCACCACGAGCGCCTGGACGGCACCGGCCTGCCGGACGGGCTGCGTGGCGAGCAGATTCCGTTTCTTGCGCGCATCGTGACCGTCACCGATTCGTTCGACGCCATGACGTCGGAGCGCCCGTACCGGCCGGCGCGGCCGGTGGCGCACGCGCTGGCCGAGCTAGAGAACAGAAGCGGGGACCAGTTCGATCCGTCCGTGGTCGTCGCGTTCAAGCAGGCGAGCGCGCTCCTGGGAGCGCTGCCGCTGCCCACTCCGAAGATCGTTCAACGACGGGTGCCGAGCAGGCTCGCCGTCGGGTCGATTGCGAGCGCCGAACGGTAGCCGATGTCCGGTGTCTGCATGATCGCTCGGCAGACACTAGCTTGTAGCCCGTGAGCAGCACGTTGATGGTCAGCGTGTCGGGCGTGCGCGGGCTGGTCGGCCAGGACCTGACGCCGGAGCTGGTGGCCCGCTACGCGGCGGCCTTTGGCGCGCTGGTCGGCGATGCCGGGCGCGCTCCCGTGGTGGTGGTCGGACGTGACGCGCGGACGTCGGGCGTCATGTTCGCCGCCGCCGTGCAGGCGGGACTCCAGTCCGTCGGTGCGACGGTGATCGACTGCGGAGTCGTGCCGACACCCACGGTTCAGCTCGCCGTCGAACATCACGGCGCGGGCGGCGGCGTGGTGATCACCGCGAGCCACAATCCGATCGAGTGGAACGCGCTGAAGTTCATCGGGGCGGACGGCATCTTCCTCGACGCGGAGCGAGGCGCCCGGCTCAGCGAGCTCGTCGCGAGCGGCCGGCTGGCGCGGGCGGGATGGAACGGGATCGGCTCGTTCATGCTCGATCAGCAGGCCGTGGCTCGCCACGTGGATGGCGTGCGCGGACTGCCCTACCTGACTCTGGAAACCATCCGTCGTCGCCGGTTCACGGTGGCACTGGATTGCGTGCGCGGCGCGGGCGGCACCATCATGCCGGCCGTCCTCGAGGCGCTCGGCTGCCGTGTGGCGGGTATCAACCTCGAAACCGACGGCCGGTTCCCCCGGCCGCCAGAGCCCGTGCCCGAGCACCTGGACGAGCTGAGCGCGCTCGTGCGACAGAGCGGCGCCGATGTCGGGATGGCGGTGGACCCGGACGTAGACCGATTGGCTCTCGTGGACGAGCAGGGAACGCCCATCGGCGAGGACTACACGCTGGCCTTCGCCGTCCGCGCCGTCCTGGGGGCGAGCGGGGCGGGGGCGACGGGGGCGCAACGGGCGTCCGGTGGGGGGCGGCGGGGGAATCAGACGACCGTCGTATGCAACCTGTCCACCAGCCTCGTGGTCGAGGACGCGGCGCGCGACTTCGGGGCGGCCATCGTCCGCACGCCGGTGGGCGAGGCGAACGTGGCCCGGGCGATCATGGAAACGGGTGCCGAGATCGGCGGCGAGGGGAACGGCGGCGTGATGCTGCCGGCGCTCCACGTCGGGCGGGATGCCCCCGTGGCCGCCGCCCTGGTGCTCGAACTCCTGGCTCGCAGCGCCAAGCCCGTGAGCGCCCTGGTGGCGAGTTCGCCGCGCTACGCGATCGTGAAGTCCAAAGTTCCGCGAGGGGCCGAGCTCCGACGCGTGTACGGCGCCATCGAGCAGCGTCTGGCCGGGGCGACCGTGGACCGAACGGACGGGATGCGGCTGGCGTGGCCCGATCGCTGGCTCCACGTTCGACCCTCCGGGACGGAGCCGATCGTGCGCCTCATCGCCGAAGCGCCGACGGAGGCGCTGGCGCGGGAACTGGTCGCCGCCGGGGCGGGCGCGCTCGAGATCGAGGGCGCCGGGCGTATCGGACCCCAGGCATAGGAGGATACGGACGATGTGCGGAATCGTGGGGTACGTGGGGCAGCGGCAGGCGTCGCCGCTGGTCCTGGAGGGCCTGAAACGGCTCGAGTACCGCGGGTACGATTCGGCCGGTCTCGCGTCCGTGGACGATGTGCGGCTATCCGTTGAAAAAGCGGCGGGCAAGATCGCCGTGCTGGAGGCGCGTTTGAACGGTCGCCTGCCCCGCGGTTCGGTAGCGGTGGCGCACACGCGCTGGGCCACGCACGGCGTGCCGTCGGACGCCAACGCACACCCGCATACGGATTGCGGCGGGACCATCGCGCTCGTGCACAACGGAATCATCGAGAATGCAGGCCCGCTCCGCCAGGCGCTCGAGCGCCGTGGCCACAAATTCCGCTCGGATACGGACACGGAAGTCCTCGCCCACCTGATCGAGCAGCATTACTCCGCCTCGCTCGAGCTCGCCGTCGCCGCCGCCTTGCAGCAGGTGGAAGGCACGTACGGCATCGCCGTGCTCTCCACCAAAGAGCCCGCGTTGCTGGTGGCGGCGCGCAAGGGATCTCCGCTCCTGATCGGCATCGGCGAAGGGGAGCATTTCGTGGCCTCCGACGCCGCGGCCCTGCTGCAGCACACGCGCTCGGTGGTGTACCTCGACGACGGCGAGATCGCCGTGCTGTCGCCGGACGGCTACCGCGTTACGGATCTGCACACCGAACCCGTGGAAAAAGTGATCAGCGTGGTGGACTGGGATCTGGCCACGGTGGAGCGAGGCGGCTACGAGCACTTCATGCTGAAGGAGATCATGGAGCAGCCCGAAAGCGTGCGGACGACGCTGCGCGGCCGGCTGCTCGAGGACGCGGGGGGCGCGCGGCTCGGCGGCCTCAATCTGAGCGACGACGAGCTGCTGGCGGTGGATCGCGTCGTGTTGACCGCCTGCGGGACCTCCTGGCATGCCGCGCTCATCGGCGAGTACATGCTGGAGGAACTCGCCCGGATCCCGGTCGAAGTGGAGTACGCGTCCGAGTTTCGCTATCGCAATCCCATCCTGGATCACCGGACGCTGGTGGTAGCCATTTCTCAGAGCGGCGAAACGGCGGATACCCTGGCGGCCGTACGCGAGGCGAAGCAACGCGGCGCGCGCGCACTCGGCATCGTGAACGTCGTGGGAAGCACAATCGCGCGGGAGGTGGATGGCGGAGTCTACATCCATGCGGGGCCGGAGATCGGCGTCGCGAGCACGAAGGCGTTCAGCTGCCAGGTCGCCGCTCTCTCCCTCCTCACGCTCAGGCTCGGACGGCTGCGTGCCCTGTCGGTGCTGCAAGGGCGAGACATCGTGCGGGCGCTCGCGCGCCTGCCCGACCAGATCGCCGAGACGCTGGCCCGGGCGCCGGACGTGGAGCGCGTGGCGCAGGCGTTCGCGCACGTGCACAACGCCCTCTACTTGGGGCGGGGGTACAATTTCCCGGTGGCGCTCGAAGGCGCGCTGAAGCTGAAGGAGATCTCCTACATCCACGCCGAAGGGTATCCCGCGGCGGAGATGAAGCACGGCCCGATCGCGCTGATTGACGACAACATGCCAGTGGTCTTCGTGGCACCTCACGACGCGGTATACCAGAAGATCCTGTCCAACGTCCAGGAGGTGAAGGCGCGACGGGGACGGGTGGTCGCCGTCGTGACCGAGGGTGATCGGGAAATCGCCGAGCTGTCGGACCACATCGTCACGATTCCGCAGACGATCGACTTGCTGACGCCGGTCCTCAGCGTCATTCCGCTTCAGCTGCTGGCGTACTACATCGCGGTCCAGCGCGGGTGTGATGTGGACAAACCCCGCAATCTCGCCAAGTCGGTCACGGTGGAGTAGAGCGGCATGAGGGCACACGCGGCATGGGCGGCATGAAACCCGATCACATGCCGCTCATGCCGCCGGGGCGGGGCCGGGCCGTGCGGGGATGCCGCCCCTGCCGGCGGCGGGGTGCGGGGTGAGGGCGGTCGTCCAACGCGTCTCCCGCGCGTCCGTCACGATTGGCGGGCGCGTCACGGGCTCAATCGGCGCAGGATTCGTCGTGCTCCTCGGCGTGGCGCCAGGCGACGGCCCGGATCACGTCACCTGGATGGCGGACAAGGTCGCCGGGCTCCGGGTGTTCCCCGATGAACAGGGGAAGATGAATCGGGACCTCGCCGCCGTCGCTGGCGGCGTCCTCGTGGTTTCCCAGTTCACCCTCTACGGCGACGTGAGTCGGGGGCGCAGGCCGTCGTTCGTTGGGGCCGCGCCGCCTGAGACGGCCGTCCCGATGTACGAGGCTTTCATCCATGCGCTCAAGGAGCGCGGACTCCAGGTCCAGACCGGCGAGTTCGGTGCCATGATGCAGGTGGAGCTGGTCAATGACGGACCCGTCACGTTGATTCTGGAACGGCCGTGATCGTCCTCGCCTCCAGCTCCCCCAGGCGCCGCCAGCTACTCGAGATGTTGGGGATTCCGCACATCGTGGACGCGGCGACCATCGACGAGCGCCAACAGCCCGAGGAGTCGCCGGAAGTCTTCGCCTCGCGGATCGCGAAGGAGAAGGCGTTGCAGGTGGCGCCGCGCCACCCGGAGCGCGCGATACTCGGCGCGGACACGGTGGTGGTGGTGGACTCCGCGACCCTCGGCAAGCCGGAGTCCCCGGACGATGCCACGCGGATGCTCGAGCTCCTGGCGGGCCGGGAGCATCGCGTGGTGACGGCGGTGGCCCTCGTTCGCCAGGGACACGTGGACGAGCGGCGCGACGTCACCCGGGTGTGGTTTCGGCCGCTGTCTCCGGAAGAGATCCGCGCCTATGTGGCCACCGGGGAGCCGCTCGACAAGGCCGGCGCCTATGGCGTGCAGGGACGAGGCGGCGCGCTCGTTGACCGGATCGAAGGGGACTTCTTCAGCGTAATGGGACTGCCGCTGCGACTGGTGCTGGAGTTGCTCGCGGCGGCCGGGATGCCCTACAGCTTCACGCGATAGACCTGGACGGCTTGAGCCTTGCCCTTGAGCTGCATGGGCTCCACCGCTTCGAGGGCCGGCGGGTGCTTGAGCTGCTTGAAGAACGGCTCGGAGATGATGATCTCTCCGGGGCCGGCCTTGGAGCAGAGGCGTGAGGCCGTATTCACCGCGTCGCCGATCACCGTGTACTCGAGCCGGCGGTCGCTCCCGATGTTTCCCGCGAACACCTCGCCGAAGTTGATCCCGATGCCGATGTTCACGGGCCGACGGCCCGTTTCGCCCCACTTCTTGTTCAGCGCGACCAACACACGCTGCATGTTGATCGCCGCCCTCATGGCGCGATCGGCGTCGTCCTCATGACGGAGCGGCGCTCCCCAAATCGCCATGATCGCGTCACCGATGAACTTGTCGAGCGTTCCCTCGTGCTCGAAGATGATCTCCACCATCTCCGTGAAATACTCTGACAGCAGCGTGGTGATCTCGTCGGGCCCCATCGTCTCCGACATCGGGGTGAACCCCCGGATGTCGCTGAAGAAGATCACCACGGGCCGCTTCTCGCCGCTCCCCAGCTTGACGGATCCCGCCTGGCTGGCAATCTCCGCGGCCACGTTGGGGGCGAAATACCGCTGGAAGTTGGACAGGACAACGGCTTCGCGCCGAACCCGCTCCGTCAGCTGGCTGTTCTCGATCGCCACGGCCGTGATGCCGGAGAACGCGATGAGGAACTCGAGATCCTCGTCCCCGAAGGAGTTTGTCGCCGTCAGGTTGTCCACGTAGATGATGCCGAGGACCTTCCCCTCACTCCCCATGAGCGGGGTACACATCGCGGACCGCACGCTCTGCATCAGGATGGACTGACCCTTGAACCGCTCGTCCGCGGCGGCGTTGTCCGTGAGGATCGCGAGGCGCTCGTTCACGGCCCGCCGGGCGATCGACTGCGGTACGTGGCGGCTGCCGCCCGCGTCGCCCAGGCGGTTCTTCGAGACCCGCGGTACCAGCTCGCCGGAGCCCTCCACCATCAGCATGGATACCCGGTCCACGTTCATGACCTGGAACGTGATGTCCACGACTTTCTGCAGCAGCTTGTCCACCTCCTGCTGCTTGGACAGCTCCTTCGAGATGTCGAGCAGCAAGGAGAGCTTGGTGGACTGCCGTTCGGACGTGGAGTCGCCAATCACCTTGAGCTGCGAGGCGCCGCTTGGCCGCCCCTGGATGCGCGCCTGGATATTCCCCAACTCTTCCACCGGTAGCTGGCGGACGATCGTGGCTTCGGGCGGTCTGGGGCCGAAGCCCGCGTGCGCCTCGGGCTTGGGCGGCGGCTTCATGGCCGGGGGCGTCACCTCGCGCACCCGGAATGCCACCTTGCCGAACGTCACGGTGTCACCGTCCTGGGCCACTGCCTGGTCGGTGATCTGCGTGCCGTTGATGAAGGTCCCGTTGCTGGAGCCGAGGTCCCGCACGGACACGCTGCCGTTTCTCAGAACCACTTCGGCGTGCCGCCGGGAGACCGTGGGGTCGTAGATCGGGAGGTCGCTCGTCACCGCGCGGCCAACCACGATGGACCGGCCCTCAGCGAGGTCGACGGTCTGGTCCCCGGAAGTGCTGATCAGCTTGATTGCGGACACGGAGCGCTCCCCAGCGACCGGGAATATACGCGGGCCCCGCGAACGACGCTAACGCACGCGGGCGATGCTAGGCGATGGCAGGCGACGACAGGCGATGTCGGCATGGTGAGCGGCCGACTGCTACCGACACGGAAGCGGAGATCGCCGGTGATCGCCCTTCATCGCCTGTCATCGCCCTCCCGCGAGCGCCAGCGCGCGGAGCACGGCGCGGGCCTTGCTCTCCGTCTCCTCGAACTCGCGCGCCGGGTCGCTGTCCGCCACGACGCCCGCGCCGGCCTGCACCCAGGCGCGCCCGCCGGCCAGCACCGCCGCCCGGATCGCGATCGCCGTGTCGAGCGTTTCCGCCCCCCAACCAACGTATCCGACGGCCCCTGCGTACGGGCCGCGACGCACGGGCTCCAACTCGTCGATCAATTGCATGGCCCGGACCTTGGGCGCGCCACTCACCGTGCCGGCGGGGAAGCTCGCGCGCAGCGCGTCGAGACCATCCAGGCCGGGCCGCAGCCGTCCCCGCACCTCGCTCACGATATGCTGCACGTGAGAGTACCGCTCGATGACCTCCTGCTCCGTCACGCGCACGGTCCCGAACTCCGCAACTCGGCCGACATCGTTGCGCCCCAGGTCGACCAGCATGCGGTGCTCCGCAAGCTCTTTCTCATCGGCCAGCAACGACCGCGCCAGGGCATCGTCCTCCTCGGGCCCGGCGCCCCGCGGCCGCGTGCCGGCGATCGGCCGAACGATGACCTCCCGGTCCGCGACGCGCACCAGCACTTCCGGCGAGCTCCCGACCAGTGCCAGCTCGTCGAGCTGGAGGAAGAAGAGATAGGGCGCCGGGTTCAGGGCTCGCAGCGCCCGGTACACGTAGAACGGATTGGCGGCGCAAGGGAGCTCCTGGCGCCGCGAGAGCACCACCTGGAAGACATCGCCGGCGCGGATGTGTTCCCGGATCTGCTCGACGTCGCGCTCGAACGCTTCGCGGCCATACGGCGACGTGGGCGCCGGCTCCCCGCCTCCATCGAGGGCGAGCGCAGGAAGCGACGGCGGATGAGTCAGTCGGCTCAGCAACTCTTCGATGCGCTGCTCGGCGCCTTCGTAGGCGCGGGCCAACACGTCGCGCGTGGCGCCTGGCGGTACGTCCGCGTTCGCCACGATGACAGCGCGGCCAAATACGTTGTCGAGTATCACCAGCGTATCCGCCAGCATGAACATGGCGTCCGGGAGACCGCGGTCGTCCGCCGGCGGCGTGGGCAATCGCTCGATGCTCCGCACCACGTCGTAGCCCAGGTATCCCACGAGCCCCCCGGTGAACGGCGGCAGCCCTGGCGTGCGCTCAGCCCGCCGCGGTCGGACGAGCGAGCCGATGTGGGCGAACAGGTCCTCGATCGGGCCAGCGGAATTCCACCCTTCGTCGGGGCTCCATCGCTCCGCCGAGCCCGCCCGGTAGCGCCACGCTTCACGGGGCGCCGTGCCCACGAACGAGTATCTGGCCCACCGTTCTCCACCGACGACCGACTCCAGAAGAAACGCGAACGGAGGACGTGCAACGGCAGCGCAGGCTACGACGGGCGTCAGCGTGTCGGCGGAGAATTCCCGGGAGACGGGAATGAGCCCGCCGCGCACGGCGCGGGCCGCGAACGCCTCAAAGCCGGTGGTCGTCACCGAGGCGCGGCCGCTACGTATCGCCCGCCGCCGCTCAGGCTGGCGGAGACGGCGTCCGAACCGGTGCCACCGGACCCGACGGCCGCCGCCCAGCGATCGACGCTCACTTCACGCCACACGTCGAGCGCAGTCGCGTAGGAGAGGACGTCCGGGTAGCGCGGGGAGTCAAGGCCGGCCTCCAGGTCACCGTACCGAACGTACGACAGGGTGACCGTCGGCCGCGCGCCGGCCGCGAAGGCGAGCCCCGCCGGCGATAGGGTAACCCCGTATGTATCCGCATCGGGCGTGACGGTGATCCGGACCGAGTCCCCTGCGCCGATCGGCGCGCCGTCCAGACTCGCCAGCGAACCGGCCGGGAACCGCACGTCGGCGAACAGCGTCGCGGCACCATCGGAATGGCGCAGCGTGCGGGAGACGGTTCGGGAGTTCACGGCGTAGAAGGTGGCCGCCGCGACGGTCGGAGTCCCCGCCTGCTGCGGCAACACGATCAAGTCGGCTCCCGGGATGCCGCTACCGGGGATTTGCAGGTCCTCGCACGCGACCAGGAGCGACAGCGCGGCGCAGCTTGCCGCTGCCCGGAGTCGCCGTGATATTGCCGCTCGATGCGCCGAGGGATCGCGGCGATGGTGATCGGACTGGTCGCTGTCGCCGGACGCCGTGGGGAGACCCAGGAATGGAACACGCCCGCGACGGCCGCGCTCGTGGAGCGGGCCGTTGCGCGCCGGGCGGGCATGCAGGCCGATAGCGGTCTTCTGGCGTTTGAGGCTCGCGCGCACGGGTTCGTCTTCTTCCTGGGACAGTTGGGCGAGGAATTGACGACACCGCGGCTGATCAAGGCGGATCAGCTGGTGGTCGAAGTGTACTGGCGCGCTCCGGACCACAGCAAGCAGCGGATCGTCGGCTGGCGCGACCGGGTGGATCTTCCGGCCGGCATCCAGTACCACCGCGACCACCTGGGCATCGTCACCAACGGGTTCGGCGACCGCATTCGGCTGGGCGAAGGCGACGAAGTTCGGGACGTGCCGCATCCCCTCTCAGCCGACGGTCGCCTCGTGTACGACTACGCCCTGTCGGACTCGCTCACCATCACGATGCCGCAGCGCGCGGTGCGAGTTCACGAAGTGTTGGTGCGCCCCAGGGATGTCGCGGCCCCACGCGTCGCGGGCGCGCTGTACCTCGATGCGGCGGACGCCGAGCTGGTGCGCTTCCGCTTCAAGTTCACGCGCAGCGCCTATATCGATCCCACCCTCGAGGACATTACCGTCGAGCTGGACAACGGGCTGTGGGACGGCCGGTACTGGCTGCCCCGGCGCCAGGAGATCGAGATTCGCCGGCACACCGAATGGTTGGACCTGCCGGCCCGCGGCATCATCCGCGCCCGCTGGGAGATCGGCGACTACCGCCTCAACGTGGCGCTGCCCGAATCCGAATTCCGGGGCCCGGAGATCGTCGCTGCACCAGCGGACCAACGGGCGGCGTTCCCGTGGCCGGATCCGATCGACGCCGCCATCGCGGAGGCGGCCGACACGCGAGTGCTGAGTCTCGCCGAGGTCAACTCGGCGGTCCAAGAGCTGGTAGGGGGAAGAGCCCTTTCGGCGCTGCCTCGAGCGCAGGCAGGCGCCCGCTCGCTGTCCGACGTCATGCGCATGAACCGCGTCGAGGGGCTCGCCCTCGGTGCGGGGTGGGTGTTGCGGCCGTGGAACGGCCTTGTCGAAGTGCGGAGCGGACTCTCGTACGGCACGGCCGACCGCCGTCTCAAGGGAAGCGTCCGGAACTCCTCCACGCGCGGCCTGTGGCAATGGTCCCTCGCCGTCTCACGCGCCGTGCAGGACGTCGGCGACGAGCCGCTCGCGAGCGGACTGGTCAATTCGCTGCTGGCGCAGGAAGCGGGGCTGGACTACGGCGACTACGTCCTGCGCGATGAGGCGCGGATCGCCGTGCGGGGACCGCTGGGACCACGGAGCGCGCTTACCGTGGCGGCCTCGGTGGAGCGCACCGCGAATCTGGACACGGTAGCGCAGCCGGTGTTCGGGACGTACCGCGCCAACGCCCCTCTGGGCGCGGGACGATTCGCGGTGGTGCGGGTGAGTGCGGAGCAGGCAGGCGGGGCGGATGGCGCGGCCGCGGACGCACGGGCCGGCGTGTCGCTGGAAGTGGGCGTGGGGGACAGCACCGCGTTTGCCCGAGCCCGCGGGAGCGTTCGCGTGCAGGTTCCCATCCGGGCGACGGCGCTGGCAGTTTCCGCGTGGGCCGGGTGGGGCTCGAATGACCTGCCACGACATCGCGCGCTGCTGTGGGGCGGGCGGGGCGTGGTGCAATGTGAGCCCATTGCGCGCTGCGGTGGCCGATACGGTGTGGCTGGAACCGCCGAATGGCGCTTCGGCTCGACGCTGGTCGTGGCGCCGTTCGTCGCTGCGGGATACGTGGGCGGGTCGGTCAGCGGAGCGCCCTGGGCAGGAACAGGCGGTATCGAGCCGTTTGCCGGCGTCGCCACCGAGTGGTTTCGCCGCCTGCTACGGGCCGAGGTCGGGGCCGGCCTGAGGACCGGGCGTGTGGGAGTTCAGGTCGATGTCACCCGGGACCTGTGGGCGATACTCTAAGCGGCGTGAGGGGTTAGAGGAAGACGCCTCTAGCACTTCCCGCTCCGTTGCCGTGGCCCCCCGCACCTCACGGTCTTATCTTGGGAAAGTCCGGGCGGAGTGTCCCGGCGCAACCGGAGGTGGCTGTAATACGGTTCCAGGATGAGTGGCTCAGCGCCACCCTCGAGGAGTTGCTCGGGGCCGAGCAGGTCGAGGCGATCCGGGGGGGCGAGAACCCCGGCGAGACACTGTGGGCGGCGGTCGTATCCCAGGGCAAGGCGACCGACGAGCAGATCGTCAGCGCCCTTGCCACGCGGTTCCGTCTCAAGCTCGCCGACCTGACGCAGAGCGACCGTCACGCGCGCGAGTTGGTGACGGAGCAGGTGGCACGGCGGTATCGCGTGTTGCCGCTTCGCGTAACCGATTCCTACCTGGAGATCGCGGCGGCCAATCCGTTCGATCTCGACTGCGAGAAAACCCTCGCCTTTGCGACCGGTCGCGAAGTCCGTGTGAACCTCGCGAGCCCGGCCAAGATTCAGGAGAAGATCGACGAGTTTTACCGGCCGGAGAACGTGATCGACACGCTGCTGGAAGGCATGCGATCCAGCGCCGAGATCACGACGCTCCAGGAAGAACAACCGCCGCCGGACGAGATCGCGATCACCGCCGCCGAGGCTTCGCAGCGGCCGGTGGTGCGGTTGGTGGACCTGATCCTGTCGGAGGGCATCGTTTCGCGGGCGAGCGACATCCACATCGAGCCCGAAGAAGGCGGTGTGGCCGTCCGGTACCGCATTGACGGCGTGCTCCGCCAGGTCATGAAGATCCCGCGTGCCGCCGGCCTGCCGCTCATTTCGCGGATCAAGATCATCTCGTCACTCGATATCGCGGACCGCCTCCGACCCCAGGACGGACGGGCGCGCGTGGCGGTCAACGGGCTCCCCGTGGATCTCCGCGTCTCCACGCTGCCCGCCTCGCTGGGCGAGAAGGTCGTGATCCGGATTCTCGATTCCAGCCGGACCGTCCTGTCCCTCGACTCGCTGGGGTTCAATCCCGACGAGTCCGCCGGGATCCGGACGCTGCTTGAGAACCGGGACGGAATCATTCTCGTCACGGGACCCACCGGCTCCGGCAAGACCACGACGCTTTACTCGGCGCTGCGACACGTGCAAAGCGAAGGCGTGAACATCGTGACGGTCGAGGATCCGGTGGAGTACCGCCTGGCGGGCATCGTGCAGGTGCAGGTGCACGAGAAGGCGGGCCTCACCTTCGCCGCGGCGCTGCGCTCGATCCTGCGGCAGGACCCGGACGTGGTGCTGGTCGGCGAGATCCGCGACAAGGAGACCGCGCAGATCGCGGTGCAGGCGTCGCTCACCGGTCACCTGGTCCTGTCGACGCTGCATACGAACGACGCGCCAAACGCGGTCACGCGCCTGGTCGACATCGGGATCGAAGGGTTCAAGATCGCGACCGCCCTGCGGGGCGCCGTGGCACAGCGGCTGATGCGGCGCCTGTGCCCCACCTGCAAGGAGGTCTGGGTGGAGACGATCCCCGCCAAGCTGCACCGCTGGATTCCGCCGGACACGCCCTTGTATCGGGCGGTGGGTTGCCCGGAGTGCGCCATGACCGGGTACCGGGGCCGGTTCTCGATCGTCGAGGTGCTCACGGTGACGCCGGAGGTGGAGCGACGGATCGGCGCCAATGAGACAGCCGACCGGATCGCCGACGCCGCGCGGGCCAGTGGCATGAAGACGCTGTGGGATAGCGGCCTGTCTCACGTGCTGCGCGGCGAATCCACCATCGACGAATTGCTGCGCGTGGTGGATGTACCGCAGGAGGACATGGGCGCGGCGCCGCCCCCCCGCACGTCAGGGGCGAAGCGCGCCTCCGGGACCGTGGCGGCCCCCGGGCGCCCGTCGCGGGAAGCCCGTGTGTCGAGCGAAGCGCCACCGGTGGCGCCGGAGGTAACGATACCCTCCCCTCGACCTCCCATCCTGGGCGAGTTCGAGCTAGTCGGCCCTACCGAACCGCCCAAGCCGGAAGCCGTGAGCGCCCGGGTGCTGCTGGTGGACGACGAAGACATGCTGCGCCGCGTCATGCGGGATCTGCTGGAGCGGGACGGATACACGGTGGTGGAAGCGGCGGACGGAGTCGAGGCGCTCGATCAGGTGGATCGGCATGCGCCGGATATCATCGTCCTCGATCTCAATCTTCCAGGTCTCGACGGCTACGGAGTTCTCTCACACCTGCGGTCGCGGCCCGCCACGACCACGATTCCGGTCGTCGTGCTGACGGCGCGGGGGGACGAGGATAGCGAGGTCCGCGTGTTCGAGATGGGCGCCGACGATTTCCTGAGCAAGCCGTTCCGTGCCCGCGCGCTGTCGGCTCGCCTGGCGGCCGTCCTGGGGCGCGTGCGCCGGAGGCAGGAGCAGACCTGAGGCGGTGAGAGGTAAGAGGTCAGAGGTGAGAAGTCGACCAGCCGCCGTCTCACCTCTTACCACTCCTCACCTCTTGCCTCTTACGTCTTCCGCCTCACCGCCGCCAGCACCTCTCCCGCTGCCGCTCGCAGTTCGGCGACGTTGAACGGCTTCCAGAAAAAGCGACACCCCAGCCCCTTCAGCCACTCCTCTGTTCCGGGGCGCACATCCGCCGTCGCGAGGATCGTGCGCTCGCGCAGCGCCGGCCATCGGGTCAGCAGGATGTCGGCGAACGCGCTCCCGTCAGGCACCGAGGCTCGGGGATCAGCGATGACCAGGTCGAATTCCCGCTGCCCCAGCAGCTCCACGCCGTGCGCGGCATCGGGCGCCGCCTCCACGTGATGACCGTCCGAGGAAAACAGCGCGCTGATCATGCGGCGGACCGCGGGATCGCCGTCCACCACTAGCACGTTCTTCGATCGGCGCGATCCCGCGGCTGCGCTTGGTGCGGAGGCCGGGGTGACAGCCGACGGCCCGCGCGAGGACGGGATGCTCATGACGAACAGAGCGCCTCCCAGAGTCCCGCGCCGCGCCTGGAGCGTGCCGCCGTGCCGCTCAACGATGTTGAAGGACAACGACAAGCCCAGTCCCGTGCCCTGGCCCGGTTCCTTGGTCGTGAAGAAGGGGTTGAAGATGTTGGTGAGAAGCTCGTCGGGCACACCGGGGCCCGTGTCCTCGACCTCCAGGAGCACGCGGCCGTCCGCGTTGCGAGTCCGCAGGGTGACCAGTCGCGGCTGGCCGGCGGGATTGTCGCCCACGGCCTGGACCGCGTTGGTCAACAGGTTCACCACGACCTGCTGCAACTGATAGCGGTCCCCGCGCACCAGCGTGAGGTCGGACGCGAGCTCGGTCCGGAGATCGATCTCGCGCAGCCGGACCTCGTAGCCGATTAGCAGCGCCGTGCGCCGCGCGACGTCGTTCAGATCCACCGCGCCCATCTCGGCCTGACCCTGCCGGGCGAAGGAGAGCAGGTTGCGCACGATCTTGCCGGCACGCTCCGCTTGCTCGTGCACGACGCTCAAATGCTCCCGCGTCCGCACCGTCGTGTCCGATTGCTCGAGCAGCAGGTCCGCAAGGCCCGCAATCGAAGTCAGCGGGTTGTTGAGCTCGTGCGCCACTCCGGAGACGAGCTGCCCGACAGCGGCCATCTTCTCGTGTTGAATGACCTGCGCCTCGAGCGCCTTCTGCTCGGTCACGTCGTCGACCAGCGCCACGACGGACCCCCCCTCGGCGCCCGGCATCGGCGCGGCGTGCACCTGGAAGATGCGCCGGAGCCGCTCCGACCGGAGCGTGAGTCCCGGCGGCCGCGCGCCGCCCCGGGCCTGGATCAGCATGCTCGCGACCTCAGCGGATTGGCCGAAGACGGCCGCAACGAACGGCAGGCCCGTGACCTCGGTGATCGGCCGGTCAACGATCTTCGCGAAGGCGCGATTGGCGCGCCGGACCAGGCCCCGGTCGTCCAGGACCGCTATGCCGTTCGCCAGCGCATCGAACGTGCCTTCCCATTCCTCCTTGCCCGTCTTGATCAGCTGGAACAGGTGGCCGTTGGTAAGCACGGTGGCCGTATGGACGGCGACCGTTGTGAGCAGCCGGATCTGCCCTTCGGTGAAGGCTTCGC
>JACQHC010000168.1 GCA_016199245.1 Gemmatimonadota bacterium
GGCGGGCTCGCCGCCGTCACGGTCGCCCGACCCAATCCGCTGGAGCGGATTTCGGACGACCCGGTCCCTGCCGCGCTGAGGGGTACCTCGCCTGGTTCCGGGGCACTGCGATCACTGGTCAGCGACACCACCATCCCCTCGGCGCCCGTCACGCCGACGGCTCTGACGGTGAGCGCGGCCGATTCCAGGCCGAACCCCTGAATCCGCTGGGGTGAGGCCGCGAGCATCAACGAGGGCCGGACGACCGGAAGGTTGATGTCAACGCCCCGGAGGTCGAACTCAGGGCGGACCCGAACGGCCACCGTGTCGGGAGGGGCAATCGCCACGAGCTGGACGCGCTGAAACGGCAGGTTGGTGTGATCAATCCCGACTTGCTCGGGCCTCACCGAGTCCGCGTTTGCGGTCACCAGGACCGCAATCGACCGCCCCAGGGGGTGTCGCCGAGAGGGGTCGCGCGCGTTCTGCATCCCCAGAAGAATGGATCCCGCGAACAGCCCGTCCGGCCGGCGGCGGAGCCCGCCGGCCTCCACGATGACCGCCGCCTGCAGGTCAACCAGATCGCCGTCGCCGTCAATACCCGTGAGCTGAATTGGCAATTCCCACGTAATCGAGCCGGAGCTGTCAGATCTGGTGAGCACGCTGTCCGCGAACCGCGACACCACGAACTCACCGGGGAGCAGGCGGACGGAGTCCGTGCTCGCAGCCAGGTCCGTCGTCCGATTTCTCTGAAACAACCGAAAGTCCGTTATTGCCGCCCTGACCGGGACCTTGACATAGCGGCCCTGGGCTGCAGCGCTGATCGGCCAGGCGAGCTGCAGCGCCACTGTGGCGATTATTGCTCCACGCACGGCTTTCAACCTCCCTCAGACTTGCTCCGAGGAACCGACCGTGGTCCTCACAGGCCATGTTGCCACTCTACGGTAGGAGCTGCTCGGCGCGCTCGTTAGGGCGATTTTGGGTCACGAGGGGGCGTTTTTGGGACATCAGGACCGGCTAGCAGCCCATTCTTCAGACGACGCGAACCTGAGGCAGATGACGTAGTCCCGAACGGACCTGGCCTCGATGACATCGTAGTCCATCTCATCACCCAACGGCGTAATCTTCTCGAGTGGCCTGCCCTGGCGAGCCCGATGCCAATTAGTCAACAGCTCCGTCACGTGAAATGTCGCCCATTCTCGACGTGGCGCAGCGCTCGGGGAGGAAAACTACCGTGAACCCTGCCGGATCGCACTTCGACAGACACCTTGTGGTCTCCGTACCTGGCGTGGAAGTGGGGGCACCGTGTTCCTTGTGGTAGACCGACCTCGGTTCGCGAATCGAACACCTCAATGCGAAGCTCGAGCAACGCCTCGCGGAACTGCGAGCGGAGCTGCGTTCGGAAATCGCCGTGGGAATCGGTCGGCTCGGAGCGACGCTGGAGCGCCGCCTGGCCGAGCAGACCCGCTGGATGTTCGGCGCCTGGGCCGCTTTGCTCATCCCCATCATCGGGTTTGGTTGCGCGGCTAGTCCGACCTCAATAAGAAGGCGGCCGGCGGCACGCGAGCCTTGCTCCGGCCCGCGTCGCGCTCTTAAGATGAACGGCGCGTACTCGCGCCGGCGATGGAGTTCGCCGCGAACCGCCCCGGAATCCCGGCGGCTGATGACTCCTGCCAGATCCTGCCTCCGCAGGAGTCCCTCGTGCCCGCGAAGTCCACCAGCGAGCTCAATCAGCTGCACCGTCTCGCCCACTTGGCTCGCAATGCGGGCTATCCAGAGATCGCCGCCGAGGCGGAGGAGCTTGCCCACCGCACGGCGGCAGGCCGCTTTTTCGTCGCCTGCGTCGGTGAGTTCAAGCGCGGCAAAACAACGCTGATCAACGCCCTGTTGGGCACCTCTATCCTTCCCACGGGCGTGCCACCAGTCACGGCGGTTCCAACCATTGTCCGCTACGGTGAGCCTGCGGCTCGCGTGTACCGACCCGGCGCATGGAGCGCGATCAATCCGAGCGACATCGCCTCGTACGTCACGCAGGAGCGGAACCCGGACAACACCCGCGGTATTGCGGGCATCGAGGTGTACCTGCTGCATCCGCTGCTGCGGGACGGCCTCTGCTTGGTGGACACACCCGGCCTCGGTTCCGTGTTCGAGGCCAACACGGCGACGACTCGGGAGTTCTTGCCGCATGTCGACGCGGCCATCGTGCTGCTGGGCGCTGACCCACCGATCTCGGCCGACGAGCTGCGATTCGCCGAGGATCTGGCGAAGCACGTTGGCACGCTGTTGTTCGTGATGAACAAGGCGGACCGCACACCGGACGCCGAACGGGCCGAGGCAGCCGCATTCACTGAGCGCGTCCTGGCCAAAGCGCTCGGCCACCCCGTGGAACTGTTTCAGGTTAGCGCGACGGCGATGGAACGCGGCCCCGCCGGGCCGACCGGATGGCGCGAGCTCGTGGCGGCGCTCGAGCGCCTCCCCGCGACCAGTGGCCGCGAGCTGGCACACGCTGCCGCACAGCGCGGTACGGAGCGGCTGGCGCGGCGGCTCGTGGCGCTGCTCGAGGAAGAACACCGTGCCCTGCTGGCTCCGCTCGAACAGTCGGACCGTCACCTTGCTGCCCTCTCGGAGCTCGCCGCGGGTGCAACCGGCGCGCGGCGCACGCTCAAGCCCCTGCTGGTGGTTGAGGAACAGGAGCTCGTGCGCGAGTTCGAGCGACGGCGCGTCGAGTTCCTTGAGCAGAAGATCCCGGCCGCGCGCCAGGAGCTGGATCGGCGCTGGGACGTGAAGCTGACGAGAGCCGGAGGTCTGTCGCTCGCGCACGAGATGGCCCGCGAGTATCTCATCGCGTGGCTTGAGGCGTCCGAACCCGAGGCAGAAGCCGCGTACCGGCGCGCCGTCGCCCATTTCACGACGCAGACACAGGCGTTTCTGCAACGGGCCGCGGCTGCTGCGGATCTGCCGCCCGACACGGTGCAGGTGGACGAGAACGCGTGGTCAGGGTTCCAGGCGCCGGGCGGCTTCTATTTCACCAGCCTGCTGTCCTACCATGTCTCCCCGCTCCCGTGGGCGGGTCTGGCGGACCGTCTCCTCCCCGGGCCCATCGCGCGTCCCCGGCGGCGCGCGGCGGCCCAGCGGTACCTCGAACATCTCCTCATGGTGAACGCCGTTCGCGTGGAGAGCGATCTGCGGGAGCACGTCACGGAAAGTCGCGTCCGGCTGCAACGGGAGGTGGATCAGGTGCTCGCCGAGGTCAGCCGGAGCGCGGTCCGGGCCGCGGAACGAGGTCGCGCCATACGCGCCGCAGGCGATGTGGCCGTCCGGGAAACGGCGGCACGACTCGAGCGATTCTTGAAAGAGCTCGACACGCTCGGCGGCCCGCGGCCGTAACGGGCCGGGGCCCGCGAGCCCCCGCATCCTCACGCTGAGGCGTCGGGTTCCAGCCCTTCGACCCGATGCAACTCCTGTTGACTCGGCCGGACGTTGGCAGGGCGGTACATGATCACGCGGGCTCGCTCCAGCGTGATCAGTCCCCCGCCGATCATGCGGTCCAGATCGGGAAGAACGGACTCGATCGCCGCCTCCGTTTCGACCACTTCGATGATCAGCGGGAGATCCAGTGACAGGCGCAGGACTTTCTCCGTGTGCACTTTGCTGCTCGCGCCGAATCCCGCTATACCGCGCAGCACGGTGACGCCCGCGAGCCCCTTCTCGCGGAAGCACCTGAGGAGGGCCTCGTACAGCGGCTTCCCATCGTACTTGTCGCTTTCCCCGATGAAGATCCGCATCAACGTCCGTTCGCCCTTGAACCGATGTCCCATCACCCACCTCCGTGCAGAAGCCTGCCGGCGAGACTGCTGCCTGCGGCAATGCCACCCAGACATCCGAGCACGCTCGCGCCGATGTAGACGGCCGCGCGCCCGTATTGACCGTCGGCCATGAGGGTCGAGCTTTCGTAGCCGAATGTGCTCATCGTGGTGAACGCGCCGCAGAAGCCGATGGTCAGCCCGGCGCGAAGCTCCGGCGTCAGCACGGCCGAGCCGGTTGCGAACCGGGCGAGGAATCCCAGAAGCAGGGAGCCGAGTACGTTCACCGCGAGGGTACCGCCCGGGAACGTCTCCCTGGCCAGGCGATCCTGCACCCACCCCTGGAGGCCGTAGCGGAAGACGGTACCCAGCATCCCGCCCAGCGCGATGTGGATCAGCATGCGTCCTCCTCCGTCGCCGGTGGCGTCGCGGCGTCAGCGAGCGCGAACAGTCGGCGCGTCAGGTCTTCCACAAGCGGGTCGAGCAGCGTCGCCAATTGCGGGTGTACCGGCCCATACCCGCGAAGCCGCGCCGCCCGCAACTCCGGAACCCGTGCCGCCCAGATGTTGGCCACGGCTCCCACGCGACGGCGGGCATCCATTGGCATCCGCGTCGGTAGACCGAAGGTCTCTTCCAGTCGACGGAGGGCGCCATCAACGTTCGCCATGGCGTCGTGCAGCCGGTCACCGAGGGGCACGTGCTGCCGCAGTTCAAGCAGGTGCCTCAACTGCACGAGCTCCTCCTGCAACAGGTGCACATAGGTGGTCAGGTGCCGCCGTTGGTTCTCGGTCAACATGAGTTCAGACATAAGAAAAACTCCTCCCGCGCTCGTCGTGCCGGTAGGAGTTATCAGTCCGCAGAACCGGACGGTTTCAGGCGAACTCCATCGCCCTGCGGTGTGCCCGCCGAGTGGCGGTCGAGGCCCACGATGCGTAAGGTAGCGCGAGCAGCAAACCCGGAGAACTCCATCGGGGGATCAATGCAGGTACGTGCGGACTTGATGCGGCCACCCCTTCGCTTCGATCGAAACGAGATCGCGGGTGCCTTCGGTGACATGGGCACCGACGTCCCGCTCCTCGTCGGCGTGGCCCTTGCCGCCCGGCTCGACGGCGCAAGCCTGCTGCTCATGTTCGGTCTCATGCAGATCTTGACCGGGCTCGTGTACCGAATGCCCATGCCCGTGCAACCGCTGAAGGCCATGGCGGCCATCGTGATTGCCCAGCAGACGAGCGCCGCCGTCCTGTTCGGGGGCGGACTCGCCATTGGCGTGGCCATGCTGCTGCTCTCTGCATCCGGCATCCTGGGGTCCCTCGAGCGGCTGATACCCAAGAGCGTCGTTCGGGGCATTCAGTTTGGGCTGGGCTTGCAGCTTGCCTCCATTGCGCTGGGCCGCTACGTCCAGGCGGACGGCACGTCCGGATATCTGCTGGCCGCCGGCGCGTTCGTCGTCGTGATTCTGCTCCTCGGCAATCGCCGATTCCCGGCCGCGCTGCCGGTAGTCGCGATCGCGACCGCCTACGCCGTCCTGTTCAAGCTCGACGGCGGCGTGTTGACCGGGGCCCTGGGCTTCCATCTCCCGCAGCTCCACGTCCCGCGGCCGCCCGACGTGCTGGCCGGGTTCCTCATCCTCGCGCTCCCGCAGATTCCGTTGTCACTCGGTAACTCGGTCCTGGCTACCCGCCAGCTGGCCGCCGATTTGTTCCCGGAGCGGGCGCCGGGCGTGCGAACGATCGGGTTCACCTATGCCATCATGAATCTCATCAACCCGTGGTTCGGGGGCATGCCGACCTGCCACGGATCGGGTGGCATGGCCGGCCATTACGCATTCGGCGGGCGGACCGGAGGATCAGTCATCATCTACGGAGCGTTCTTCGTCCTGCTCGGCCTCTTTTTCGGGCCGGGGTTCGACCGCATCGCCGGCGCCTTCCCGCTCCCCGTCCTCGGTGTCCTGCTGCTGTTCGAGGCCCTTGGACTCATCTGGCTCATTCGCGATACGGCCCACTCCCGCAGCGACCTGCCGATTGCCGCGCTCGTGGGCCTGTGCGCCGTCGGCCTCCCGTACGGCTACGTCGTGGGGATGCTCGTGGGCACCGCACTGGTGCGGCTGGGAAGACGAGCGAACCTGGTCACCCCCGACGCCGTGTAAGACGCGTACCACGCCGAAGTCAGACGATCCGCTCCCGCACCGGGTCCCAGGCCATGCGCCGCCCCGTGAGATACGCGGCCGTGGCCATGTGGCAGGTGATCGCCTCCTCGAACCCCCGCTCGATGTCGCAGCTCGTCTTGCCGCCGTCGCGAATGGCGGTCAACCACTCCTTCAAGTGCAGGTGATAGGCGTTCACCCGCTGGCCGCCCCGATAGGTCCAGAGCAACCCGCGGCTCACGAAATACTCCTCGGTGGCGGACGTCACCGCGTCCAGGCCCTTGAAGCCGGGCCGGTACGTGAACAACGGCAAGCAGGGATCGATCACCTTCCGCTCGAGCTTCTCCTTGTAGCGCGTCGAGCTGGGATCGGCCATGACCACGACGCCGGTGCCCACCTGCATGGAGGCGTCGTGTCCCATGAACACCATGCCGCGATTGCGCCCGTTGGCCAGCGTCGCACTGTACACGAGCGTGAGATCACGACCAGGATACTCCAACGCCACCTGGAACACGTCGGGCACGTCGCGCCCGTCCTTGAAGAAGTAGATCCCGCCCGACGCGACGGCCGACTTCGGAATGCCGAGGCCCAGGATCTGATTCACGCCGTCGTACTCGTGTGACAGCAAGTCGCCGGAGAGGCCCGTGCCGTAGTCGCACCAGCAGCGCCAGCGGAAGAACCGCTCGAGGCTGAACGGCACTTTATGCGGCGCCGGTTCCTGGAAATGCTCCCAATCGATCGTCTCCGGGCTCCCCTGTTTGTGGATCTCCCACACCCAGGCGCCCCATGCGTCGTTGCGGTTGGTAGTGGTCTCTACCAGCGTGACGGCCCCGAGAATCCCGGCGTCCACCACTTCCTTCGCCTTCATGTGCGCTTCCGCCTGCCGGTTCTGATGGCCGAGCTGGAACACCACGCTGGGCGTCGCGCGCAGCGCGTCCCGCAGCGCGATGGCCTCGTCCGCCGTGCGGGTCATGGCCTTCTCGAGGTAGATGTGCCTGCCCGCGCGAGCGGCGGCGATGCCCATCCGGGAATGCCAGTGATCCGGCGTAGCGATGATGACGGCGTCCACGTCGGGGCTCGCGATCAGCTCGTCATACCGCCGGTAGATCTTCGCGCTCGCCAGCGGGCGAGAACCGCCACCGGGCCGCGTGTCGTTCGTCGAGGCGGCGACACCGCGTTCCGCGCGCACGGTGAACGTGTCGCACACGGCGACGATATCCACGTTCAGGTCTTCCTGAGTCAGAAAGTCCTTCAGTTGGGTATCGCGCGGGTCTTCGGCCTGAGCCTTGGTGGCGTCGGTGACCCAATCCGGATGCGCAAAACCAACGCTCCGCACCAGCGACTCCCCTTCCCCACCGAACCCGATCACGCCCAGACGAACGCGACGGCTCGGCGGCCGCGACACCGCCTCCGGGATCACCGCCGGCCCGCTCTCACTCACCCTGAGCTCGGCCATGATCGCGGCGCGGCGCGCGTTGTCCTGCGCCTGCTTCTTGAGAATCGCGTAGACCAACACACCCACCACGGGCAGGCTCGCGAGCACCTGAATCAGGTCTCGCCGCGTGAGCGTCGCACCGGCGGGCGCGGCGGCGTCACGAGGACCGGCCAGCCTGGCTGCCCAGCGACCAATCCAGCGATCCAGCCCCACCCGATGAGCAGTGGGGAACACAAACAACGCGACCAGCACCGCCAGCTCCACCAACGTCTTGTTGACGATCAGGTAGCTGCCTTCCGACGGGCCCGCCGCGGCGGCGCCGGCGAAGGGCGGGTCCACGACGTAGTACAGCCCGAGCAGCACGATGCCGAAAACCGTGGCAACCCGCGTGAAGGCGCCGAGCAGCAGGCCGAGTCCAATGAGGATGAGTCCCCAGACGTTGAGGAAGTCCACGACGCTCAGCGTCCCGGGACTGGCGGCCAGCGAGTGAAACCAGTCCTGGAAGATCCAGTGGGCGCGGGCGAGGTAATCCGCCGAAGTCCAGTAGGGGTTCACCAGCTTGGCGACGCCCTCGTAGAGAAGGTGCCAACCCACCAGCCATCGCAGCGCGACGAGCACGACCAGCTGGTAGGCCGGATACGTGCGGCTGTCGGTTCCCGCTGCCTGTGACGAGGTCTCAGTCATACGATCGGTTCCTCCTGCCAAATGCTGAACCGGCTCCAGCGACGCGACCGGCGATCGGCGCCGCCGGCCGGGACGACGAACCCTGCGCAATCCGGCAACCGCTCGATCAGTCTCAGGCCGTCATCCGGCCCCAGGACGAACACGGCGGTCGCGAGCGCGTCGGCCGCGAGTGCGGTCGGCGCCACGACCGACACGCTCCACGCCAGATCCGGAGAACCTCCGGATGCCGGGTTGACGATGTGATGGAAGCGACGCTGCGGGTCGTAGAACCGCTCGTAGCCACCCGAGGTGGCCACGGCGCCGTCCCGGAGTCCGATGACGTCGGCAAAGGCGCCGGGCGACCGCCCCCGGACGGCCACGGTCCACGGCCGGTCGGGTTCCTTGATCCCGCGCGCCCGAATGTCTCCGCCCGCGTCAATGAGAAAGCGAAGCATGCCGTGGCAGGCGAGCACGTCCGCCATGCGATCCACGATGTGGCCCTTGGCGATGCCGTCGAGCGTGAGCCCCATCCCGGATCGCTCGAGGCGAATGGCCTTGCGCCTCACGGCCACGTGCTCCGTTCCGACCAGTGCCGCGGCGTCCTTGAGCTCGCCCGCGGTCGGCGGGTTGGCGGGCAACCGCGCAGCCAGGAGGTCCAGCACCGGCTTCACGGTGACGTCGAACGCTCCGCGGCTCAACGCGTGGTAGTAGAGGGCGCGCTCGAGGACTCGCAGCAACTCGGGCGGCGGGCCGGTGAGGTAGCCGGCCTCGTTCAGCGCGCTCAGCGCGGAGGTGGATTCGTAGCGGCTGAGAATAGCCGCCAGCCGATCGAGCTCGGCGAACGCGCGCTCGATGGCCGTCTCTCCCTGCGCGGGGGAGGAGGCGACGACCGTGACCGACACCAGCGTGCCGAGTGCGGGACGGGTCCCGATCACCTTGACGGCATCACGCTCGAGCCGGACCTGCTCGAACGACACGGCTAGGGGGAGCGCGTCCTCGAACCCGAGCGTGCGGAGTTGGGCAAGCTTGTCGGCGGCATCCACAACATCGCATGCAACGACCGGCGCCGTGAAGCCGGAATGAAATCCGCTTGAGTTTGTCGGGGAGGCCGGAGCCTCAGAGACCTCCCCACTCGGCGCGACTTTCATCGGCCCTGCGCCAAGATCTGCCGGATGGCCCACTGCGCCTGCCAGCGGACCAACGGCATCTTCTCCAATTCGCGCAAGACCGGGAGCGCGTCCCGCGCGTCGGGCCCGATGCTGCCCAGGGCCACGGCCACGCTCCGCAGCACGTGCCGGTGCTCGCCCGGAGCTTGCGCGGCCGCGATCAACTGCCCCATCCCGCGCCCGGCCGCCGCCGGGTGAGCGGCCAGCGCGTTGCCGACGACCATCCTGACGTTCTCGTCCGGGTCTCTGAGGTGCGCCACCAGGGTGTCGCCC
>JACQHC010000170.1 GCA_016199245.1 Gemmatimonadota bacterium
GAACACGGCCTGGTGCGGGCGCATGAGCGACCATTCCGGGGAGATGGGCTCCTTCACCTTGAGGATCATCTCCGCCTCCGCCCACACGGTGCGCGCCTGCGGCACGAGCTTCGCCCCGACGTCCTTGTACGCCGCGTCGGCGAAGCCGCTTCCCATGCCGGCGCCGGCCTCCACCAGCACCGTGTGTCCATCGGCCACCAGCATTTCCGTCCCGGCGGGCACCAGCGCGACGCGGTTCTCGTTGGTCTTGATCTCCCTGGGAATGCCGATGATCATGGCACGCTCGTCAGTTCGCTGATGGTGTCGTTTCGCACGGCCCCAGCCAGACGAGTGTCTGGCGTTCCGGAGAGAAGAACTCCGCGGCGACTGCCGCCACGTCATCTTCGCGCACCCGATCGATCTCGGCCAATACTTGATCCAGGGTGCGGTACGGCTCGTCGTACAGGGCGACCGTGGCCAGGCGGTACATCCGCGCCGCAGGGCTTTCTAGGCCGAGGGTGACCTGTCCCTTGACTTGCTGCGCGGCTTCCGCGAGCTGCGTGCCGACCAGCCCCTCGCGCGTGATACGGGCGAGCTCCTCGCGAATCACCGCGACCGCCTGGTCGGCGGTGGACGCGTGCGTCCCGACGTACACGCCGGTGATTCCCGCCAGCTGATAGAACGACTGGTACGAATGGACCGCGTAGGCCAGCCCCAGTTCCTCGCGCACGCGCTGGAACAAGCGGCTGGACATTCCCCCGCCCAGCACCGTGTTGATCAGCAAGAGCGCGTAGCGTCGCGGGTCGCCGTAGCGGAACGTGTCGGTGCCGAGTACGACGTGCATCTGCGCCGTGTCGCGCGCAACCCGTCGCTCGGTGCGGGCCCCAGGCGGCACCGGCGGGACCGCCAGCGGCTCCGGACCCGCGTCAAACGTGAACCAGCCGCATCGGGCCAGCAGCTTGAGCAGGACCTCATGGTGCAGGCTGCCCGCCGCGGCGATCACGACGTGCCGCGGATGGTAGGCTCGGAGATGTAGGGCGCGGAGGTCGTCCGCCTTGAGCCCGCCCACGGTCTCCCGCGTGCCGATGATGGGAAAGCCGTACGGATGGTTCGGCCACAGGGCGCTCGTGTGGAGGTCGAAGACGAGATCGTCCGGCGTGTCCTCCACGGTGTTGATCTCCTCCAGCACCACGTTGCGCTCGAGCGCCAGATCGGCGTCGCGTAATGACGGATTGCGCACCAGATCGGTGAGAACGTCGAGGGCGCGCGGCACGTCCTCGTCCAGCACGCGGGCCTGAAACGACGTATGATCGCGCGAGGTGAAGGCGTCGAGTGCCCCGCCCCGCACTTCCAACTCGAGCGCGATGTCGCGCGCACTCCGCCTGGCCGTCCCCTTGAAGACCATGTGTTCTAGCAGGTGGGACACGCCCATCGTGCGCGGACTCTCGTGCGCGGACGCGGTGCGGACCCAGACTCCGACCGCAACGGATCGAACCCCCGGCATCGCCTCCGACAGAACCGTCACCCCGTTGTCGGCGGTGGTCCGGTAGAGACCCTCGTCGAGCTTGACGGTCTGCATGAGCGCAGGGCCTACTGCTTGTCCAGGAGAGCCTTCCGTGACAACCGCATCTTCCCGCGACCATCCACTTCGAGGAGCTTGACCCGCACGTGGTCGCCCTTCTTGACCACGTCCTCCGTCCGCTCCGTCCGGCCGTGCTGCATCTCGGAGATGTGCAGCAGGCCTTCCACGCCGGGCAGGATCTCGACGAACGCGCCGAACGCGGTCGTGCTCTTGACGGTGCCCTCGTAGATCTTGCCCACCTCCGGCTCCTGCACCAGCGCCTGGATCATCTCCCGAGCGCGCTCGCCGGCGTCCCCGCTGGTGGAGGAGATGGTCACCAACCCCGAATCGTCCACGTTGATCTCGGCCCCGGTCTGGTCCTGAATGCCCCGAATGGTCTTGCCCTTGGGGCCGATGATGTCGCCGATCCGGTCCGGCCTGATTTGAATGGTGATGATGCGCGGGGCGTACTTGGAGAGCGTGGAGCGCGGGCGGGCGAGCGTTTGATCCATGACGTCGAGAATGTGCAGCCGGCCGATCCGGGCCTTGGCCAGCGCCTGCGTAATCACCGCCAGATCGAGCCCCTGGATCTTGATGTCCATCTGGATCGCCGTGACGCCGTCGCGAGTACCGGCCACCTTGAAGTCCATGTCGCCCAGATAGTCCTCGGTGCCGAGGATATCGGTGAGCACCGCGACCCGTCCGCCTTCCTTGATCAGGCCCATCGCCACCCCGGCGCAGGACGCTTTCATGGGCACGCCGGCGTCCATCAGCGCCAGCGACCCGCCGCAGACCGTGGCCATGGAGGACGAGCCGTTGGACTCCAGGATATCGGACACGACGCGAATGGTGTACGGGAACACGTCGTACGGCGGCAGGAGGCCCTGGAGTGCCCGTTCGGCCAGGGCGCCGTGCCCCACCTCGCGGCGGGATACGCCGCGGATGGGCCGCACCTCTCCCGTCGAGAACGGCGGGAAATTGTAGTGCAGCATGAAGCTCTTGGTGGTTTCCTGTGCCACATCGATGTTGTCGATTCGCTGTTCGTCCGAGACGGTACCCAGCGTGGTGCTCACGAGCGCCTGGGTCTGCCCCCGGGTGAACAGGCCGGACCCGTGCGCGCGCGGCAGCAACCCGACTTCGCAGGTGATGGGCCGGACCGTGTCGAGATCACGCCCGTCGATCCGCTCCCCGTGGTCCAGCACCTGCGCCCGCATCGTCTCGTACTCGATGTCGTCCAGGATCGCGCCCACGTCCTTGACGTTGTCCGGGAACGCTTCCGCGAGCTGCTCCACGACCGTGGCCCGGAGCGCAGCCAGCGCCTGAGCCCGCTCCGATTTCTCGGGTAGGTTCAGGGCCTCGGCGACGCGCTCGCCGACCATTCCGCGCACGCGCGCCGTCAGGTCTGCCGGCGGCTCCAGCCTGGTCCACGCCATCTTGCCGACTCCCGCCTTCCGAGCCAGTTCCTCCTGCATCGCGACGAGTTCGGCGATGCCCCCCTGAGCAAACGCGAGGGCCTCGGCGATGCGGTCTTCCGGCAGCTCGAGCGCGCTCCCCTCGACCATCAGGAGGGAGTCGCGCGTGCCGGCCACGACCATGTCGATGTCGCTCTGCTCCAACTGCTGGAACGTGGGGTTCAGGACCCACTGGCCCTCCACGCGGCCCACGCGCACGCCCGCAATCGGGCCGTTCCACGGGACGGGAGAGAGCGACAGCGCGAGCGAGGCCACGGTGATCCCAAGCACGTCCGCGTCGTTCTCCTGGTCCGCGGACAACACGTACAGGAACACCTGGACTTCGTTTCTGAAGCCCTCTGGGAAGAGTGGCCGGATGGTCCGGTCCACCAGGCGCCCCGCGAGGATCTCGTCGTCGCTGGGACGGCCCTCCCGCTTGATGAAGCCGCCGGGGATTTTCCCCGCCGCGTAGCTCTTCTCGCGGTACTCGACTGTGAGGGGGAAGAATGGCAGCGCCGTCACGGTGTCCGAGACCGTGATGGCCGCGAGTACAATGGTCTCTCCGTACTGGAGAAGCGCGCTGCCGGCCGCCTGCTTGGCCAGCCGCCCGGACTCGAGCCGGAGCGTGCGGCCGGCCAGAGGGCGTTCGAGATGGAGTGCCGTCATAGGGATCTGAGGAGCACGTACGGATGCGCCACGACGTCCCGGGTGCTCAACTGGGACGCCGCGGGGAGGGCTGACGCGCTAATGACGCAGACCGAGCTCGTCAATGAGCCGTCGGTAGCCCTCGAGGTCCTTGCGCTTGAGGTACTCGAGTACGCGCCGGCGCTTGCTGACCATCATCAAGAGACCGCGCCGGCCGTGATGGTCCTTGGGGTGATTTCGAAAGTGATCCGTCAGGGAGTTGATGCGCTCGGTGAGGAGCGCGACCTGCAGGCGCGCCGAGCCGGTGTCGGTAGGTCCCGTGCGATAACGCTCGACCACGGCGTTCTTGTCAAAGCCCATGAAACGTGTATCCTCCACCGCAGCGCCAGCTTCCGATTCCCCGCGCGTATATTCGCGCAGCAGGCTAATTTAGCCCACGCCACCTACGCTGTAAAGTCTGCCACATGACGCTGGAGCCCGAGCAGCTCGTCGGTCGCACCGTGGGTCCGTACACCCTTGATCGACTGATCGGTCAGGGAGGGTTCGCGTGGGTGTTCGCCGCCCGCCACGCGGACTCGGGTGCGCCGGTGGCGCTCAAGGTCCTCCGCCCGCGCTATGCTGGTGACGAGCAGTTCGCCAGCCGGTTCCGCAACGAAGCCAAGGTCGCTTCCGAGCTGCGCCATCCCAACATCGTGCGCGTGCTCGACGTGGGAGAAACGGACGATCTCACCTACTTCGCGATGGACCACTACCCGGACTCGCTTGCCGAGCGCGTGAGCCGTGAGGGGCCCCTGCCGGAGCGTGATCTGGTGCGGATCGCGGTGGACGTGGTGACCGGACTGGCGTTCGCGCATCAGGCCGGCATCGTCCACCGCGACATCAAGGCGGATAACATCATGTTCACGACTGACGGCACGGCGGTGATCGCCGATTTCGGCATCGCCCGGGTCGTGTCCGGCTACGTCACCGCCACGGGCGTCAACATGACGATCGGGACCGCGGCGTACGTCTCGCCGGAGCAGGCCCAGGGCAGGCCCCTGGATGGACGGAGCGACCTCTACGCCCTGGGCGTGACGCTCTACAAGGCGGCGACGGGGGAAGTCCCGTTCCGCTCCACCGACTGGTTCGAGCTGGCGCGCATGCACGTGGAGGTGGCGCCGGAATCCCCCCGAATCAAGAACCCCACGCTGTCCCGGCGCCTGGAGCGGATCATCCTCAAGTGCCTCGCGAAGCATCCAGACGACCGGTATCCGTCCGCATGGGACCTGCTACAGGAGCTCCAGCAGATTCAGGAGGAGACGCGGCGCACGGAGAGTTTCGGCCTCGGCCCCAGTACGCTGATCCGGGCTATGCCGACCCCCAGACGGCGGAAGGAGCGCCCGGCGTGGGTGCTGGCGGTGGCCGCGGTGGCGGTGGTGCTATTGGCGGCGCTGGCGGTCATCCTACTCGGCAACAGGTGATCGGAAGAGGGCGATCAAGGGCGCTCGATCGCCCCACATCGAGCTACCGGCCTACGATCCGCAGGACATCGTTGGCAAGCGCCAGCGCCATGACGGCCAACAGAAACGCCACGCCCGCCTGACTGAGGCGAATCCTGAGCCCGCGCGGCAGCGGCCGGCGCAGGACGCCCTCCGCCAAGAGAAATACCAGACGCCCGCCGTCCAGTACCGGAATCGGCAACAAGTTCAGCACGGCGAGATTCACCGAGAAGAACGCGAGGAACGCGAGAAACGGCTCCAGCCCGATGTGCACGAGCTGACCAGACAGCTGGCCTACGAAGATTGGCCCGCCGAGCTGGCGCGGCGAGATCTGCCCGAGCACGAGGCCCTTCAGCGCGAAAACCACGAGGCCGGCGTCCGCCGCCACTCTTCGGGCACCCTCCGGCACGGCACCCACGACGCCGAACCGGATTCGCACGATCGGCGCCTCCACCCCGACACCGATCTTTCCCACCGCCCGGCGCCCGGTTTCCGAGTCGCCGACCTCTTCGGAGGCGGGCACCAGCGGCAGCGTGAGACGCGTGCCGTCCCGCAGGACTGCCAGAACGACGGTGTCTCCAGGGTGACTCTCGATCACGCGCACCAGCTGTTGCCAGTGCCGCACGGAATCGTCGTTCGCACGCAGGATGAGATCACCTGGCTCGAGCCCGGCGCGGTCCGCGACCCGGCCCGGCGTGACCTCGCCGAGCCGCGGCTCCCAGCGGGGGATCAGCGCCCGAAGCAGGGCCACCCGTGCCTCGCCCTGCTCGCCGGCCAGTGACACCACAAGCGGGTCCGCGCGCCCCTCGAGCTCAAACCGCAGAACGCGGTTGGTCAGATCCAGGATGCTCTCCTGCAGGTCTTCCCAGGACCCCAGCGGGCGCCCGTTCACTCGGAGCACCGTTGCGGGCAACGGAACGCCGGTCCACGACGCCGCGGCATCCGGCAGGAGCACCGTGTCCACCTCCGCGACGGTGGTCGTTGGATCTTCCACGCGACCGTAGGCCGCCGCGAGTCCCCAATAGACGAGCCAGGCGAACAGGGCGTTCATGGTGACGCCGGCGGCAAGCACGGCGAACCGGGCCGGCAGGGACTTGCGCTCGAACACCTGCTCGGGCCGGAAGCGTCCCGCGACGCCTGCTTCCGCTCCGCTCCCTCCTTCGAGCGCCGCCGCGCCGCTCTCCTGATTGATCTCTGCCTCTTCTTCGCTCGCCATCATGACGTAGCCGCCGAGCGGGAACCACGAGACGGCGTACTCGGTATCGCCGCGGCGCATGCGGAGCGGCGTCGCCGGACCGAAGCCGATGGAAAACCGCACGACCCCTACACCGGCCGCCTTGGCCGCGAGGAAGTGCCCGAGCTCGTGCACGAAGATGACGACGCCGAGCACGAAGATCGCTGCGACAATCGTCAGGAGCATGCGGCCTCCGCGCGCTCGCGCGCCCAGCGATCGGCCGCCAGCACGACGGCGAGGTCGCCGGCCGGCTGTACGTCGTGCGCCTCAAGCACCCGGGCGATTACGTCCGGAATGCGCCCGAAGGCCAGGCGGCCGGCGAGGCAGGCCTCCACCGCGACCTCGTTGGCGGCGTTGAACACGGCCGGCGCGGTCCCGCCGTTGCAGCCGGCGTTCACCCCCAGGCCGAATGCGGGAAACGCATCGCGCCGCAGCGGCTCGAATGTCAGCGGGCCGGCCGCGACGGGATCGAACCGCCGGGTGCCGTCGTCCGGCAGGCGCTCGGGGTGCGTCAGCGCGTAGAGGATCGGCAGCTCCATAGTGGGAAACCCCACCTGCGCGAGGACGGACCCATCGGTGAACTCCGCCAGGCCATGCACGATGGATTGCGGATGCACGACCACGTCAATGGCCTCGTAACCCAATCCGAACAGGAAGTGCCCTTCGATCACCTCCAGCGCCTTGTTGACCAGCGTGGCGCTGTCCAGCGTGATCTTGGGTCCCATACGCCACGTGGGGTGATTCAGGGCTTCCTTGACCGTGGCGCCGGCAAGGCGTTCGGCGGGCCAGTCGCGAAACGGGCCGCCGGAAGCCGTGAGGATGAGACGGCGCAACGTGCCGGCACGCGCTCCGGTGACGCACTGCAGCACGGCGGAGTGCTCGGAGTCGATCGGGACGATTTCTCCCCCGCCCCGTCGCGCGGCTTCGAGCACGAGATCGCCCGCCATGACCAGCGTTTCTTTGTTGGCGAGCGCCACGCGCTTCCCTGCGCGGAGCGCGGCGAGCGTGGCGGGCAATCCCGCCGCCCCCACGATCGCGTTCACGACGATCTTCACGTCGGCGTGCGTGGCGGCTTCCACCAGGCACCCTTCGCCCATGCCGGTCCCGGCGACTCCGGTTCCCTGAACCAGGCCGACGAAGGCAGCACCTGCCTCCCGCGCCTGCCGCTTCAGCAGGTCTGCGGAATCGTATGCGGTCAGCGCGACCACGCGGAACCGGTCACGATGGCGGGCGAGAACGCGAAGCGTGTTCGTCCCCACGGATCCCGTGGAGCCCAGCACGGCGACGCCGATCACAGCGTGCCCCCGAGCGCGAGAATCAACGCCGTCCCTGGCACGGTCCAATACAGAGAGTCGAGCCGGTCGAGCACGCCTCCGTGTCCCGGAAAGAACGCGCCGGAGTCTTTCACGCCTGCTTCCCGCTTGAACAGAGATTCGGCGAGGTCTCCGAACTGCCCGGCCGTGCCCACAAAGGCGCCACAGGCCACAAGCTGCCACAGGGACACGGCGAGACCCGCGCGGCCCACGACAAGTGTGCCCCACAGCGGGGCCGCGAGCAGGGCGCCCGCCGCTCCCGCGGCGGCGCCGGACCACGTCTTCGCGGGGCTTAGCGTGGGCGCAAGCTTGGGGCCGCCGAACCCCGCGCCGCCTGCCATGGCGCAGGTGTCGCAGGCCCAGGTCGTCACGAGCGGCAGGAAGGCCAGCGCCGTTGCCGGCCACGGCGCGGCGCCGGCCGACGGGTACCGCAGAAAGATGAGCGTGGCCGGCAGCCCGCCCGCGTAGGCCGCGCCCAACAGCGTAACGCCGATGCCGGCGATCGGCCCGCGGTCCGGCCGCCGTATCGCCGTTGCGACCCCCAGCACCAAGAGCAGCCAGGCGGCCGGTGCCAGTACGATCCAGTCCATGGCATCGGCTCGGCTGCGGGCGAGATAGGCCAGGACAGGGAACAGCGCAGCGCCGACATACCCGACGCCCGGCAGCGGTTGGGCGCCGCCTCGCGCCGCCAGGCCGTACACTTCCCGGGCGCCGAGGGCGCCAAGCAGGGCCAACAGGCCCACCAGAATCCAGCCGCCCGCGTACACCACTCCGGCCGCCAGGGGGATGGCGACCGCCGCGACGGCGATGCGCCGCCCGAGGGAGCCCGACATCGCCGCGAGTAGCTCAGACCTCCATGATCTCGTGCTCTTTGGCCGTCAGGATCGCGTCGATCTGTTTGATGGCGTCGTCGTGGAGCTTCTGCACGTCCTTCTCCGCACGGTGTTTCTCGTCCTCCGACACGTGCTCGACCTTCTTGGCCTTGGCGATGGCGTCGGTGCGGGCGTGGCGCACCGCGATGCGACCCTCTTCCGCCAGCTTGTGCACGATCTTCACCAGCTCCTTGCGGCGCTCCTCGGTGAGGGGCGGGAGCGGGATCCGGATGAGCGCGCCGTCGTTGGCCGGGTTCAGCCCGAGGTCCGAAGCGCGCAGGGCGCGGTCGATGGCGCCCAGCAGCGATTTGTCCCAGGGTTGTACGGTGAGCAATCGCGGCTCTGGCGCCGCGACGCTTGCCACCTGATTGAGGGGCAGGTGCTGCCCGTACGCCTCCACGCGCACGGTGTCCAGCAAGCTGGTGGTTGCCTTCCCGCTGCGGATCGAGGCCAGCTCGTGCTTGGTGTTTTCGATGGCCTTGTGCATCGCCTCTTTGGCGTGCCGCGTGGTGTCGGGAAGCGTGGTCATCGGACGAGGGTGCCGACGCGTTCTCCCGCGAGCACACGGGCGATCGCACCGGGCTGGTTGACGTTCATGACGACGATGGGAAGGCCGTTCTCCTTGCACAGGCCGAAGGCGTTGGCGTCCATGACGGCCAGCCCGCGGACGAGCGCATCCTGGAAGGACAGCTCCGGAATGAACTGTGCCGCGGGGTCTCGCTTCGGGTCCGCCGTGTATACGCCATCGACACCGGTCGCCTTCACCAGCAGGTCCGCCTCGATCTCGAGCGCGCGGAGGACCGCGGCCGTATCCGTGGAAAAGTACGGATTGCCGGTGCCGCCGGCGAAAATGACGACCCGTCCCTTCTCGAGATGGCGCTGGGCCCGCCGGCGAATGTACGGTTCGGCCAGCTCCTCCATGCGAATCGCGGTCATCACGCGTGTCTCGATGCGCCGGCGCTCGAGAATGTCCTGCAGGGCCAGGGCGTTGATCACCGTGGCAAGCATCCCCATGTAGTCCGCCGACACCCGATCCATCCCCTGCTTGCTCGCCTCCGTCCCGCGCACGATGTTCCCGCCCCCGACCACGAGCCCCAGGCTCGCGCCCAGGCCGTGCACGCCCGCGACCTCCTCGGCCAGGCGCTCGATCACGCCGAAGTCGAGTCCGAACCCGCGCGGTCCAGCGAGCGACTCGCCGGAGAGTTTTACCAGCACCCGCCGGTAGGCGAGCTGCGCCATCAGCCTTCCCCGAGGCTGAAGCGGACGAACCGCCGGACGACCACGTTCTCGCCCACCTTGCCCGAGACGGCCTTCACCAGCTGGCCGACGGTCTGCTTGTCGTCCTTGACGAACGCCTGCTCCAGCAACACCCGTTCCTGGTAGAACTTCCTGACTTTGCCCTCGATCATCTTCACCCAGATCGCTTCCGGCTTGCCCGATTCCTGTGCCTGGGCGCGGTAGATCGCGCGCTCGCGCTCGAGCATGTCCACGGGCACCTGATCCGTTGCCACGGCAATGGGCGTGGGGTCAACCGACGCGATGTGCATCGCGAGATCACGGGCGAGGTTCTGGAACTCCTCTGTCCGCGCCACGAAGTCGGTCTCGCAATTCACCTCCACAAGCACACCGATCTTCTTATCGAAGTGGATGTAACTCCCGATCATGCCCTCCGACGCACCTCGGCCTGCCCGCTTGTCTGCTCGCGCGATCCCCTTCTTTCGGAGCAGGTCCACGGCTTTCTCCATGTCGCCGCCCGCCTCCGTGAGCGCGTTCTTGCAGTCCATCATGCCCGCGCCCGTGCGGGCGCGGAGCGCCGCTACGTCTTTGGCTGATATCGCAGTAGCCATCGTCTTGACTGCCTTCTCCCCGCTTGGTTGTCCGTTGTCCGTTATCCGTTGTCAGCTATCCGTTATGATCCGCTTATCATCCGCTGTCCGCCCGCGCCGCCCGCGCCATCACGGACAACGGATAACGGTCCACTGTGCAAAAACCGCCGCCTCTCGAGGCCCTGCATTCGGCCCGAGAGCGGCGGTACGGGCTCGGCCGCCGCGGCACGCCGCCGCGCTCAGCCCTCGGGCGTATCCGTCGCGCCGAGATCCGCCGGCTCGGCTCCCTGCTCGCCCTTCAGCCGGGCCACGATCGCCTCGGGCTTCGGACGGCGGCGGCGGCGCACACGCTTGCGGCGCGGCCGATCCTCGGGCTCACCCTCCGTCCCGGCGTCGGTCGAGTACGTGTAGCCCTCGCCCTCCTCGGCCACTTCGCGGAGCGGCACCTGCGACCGGGCTTCCGCGATCACCTCCACCAGGGCGTGCGTGATGAGCGACACCGAGCGGATGGCGTCGTCGTTGCCCGGGATCGGAACCGTGATCACGTCGGGATCGGCGTTCGTGTCCACGATCGCGACCACCGGGATGCCGAGCTTGTTCGCCTCCGCGATGGCGATGCGTTCCTTCTTGGCGTCCACCACGAACAGCGCCCCGGGCAACCGCCCCATGTTCTTGATGCCCTCGAGGTAGCGGTTCAGTTTCTGCCGCTCGCGCTGGAACAGCAGCTGCTCCTTCTTGGTGAAGAAGTCGAACGCCCCGTCCTCGAGCCCCTGTTCGATCTCCTTGAGCCGCCGCACCTGCTTCTTGATGGTCTGGAAATTCGTGAGCAGCCCGCCGAGCCAGCGCTCGGTCACCCAGAATCCGCCGCACCGCTCGGCTTCGAGGCGGAGGATGTTCTTGAGCTGCTTCTTGGTGCAGACGAACAGCACCCCCTCGCCGCGCATGACGACGCCACGCAGCAGCTCCTGTGCTGACTGGAGCTGGCGCAGGGTTTTCTGCAAGTCGATGAGGTAGATGCCCGACCGCTCGGCAAAAATGAACCGGCGCATCTTCGGGTTCCACCGTCTCGTCTGGTGGCCGAAATGCACGCCGGCTTCGAGCAATTCCTGCAACTGCGGCTGCGTCATGAATCCTCTTTCGTGGGTTGAATCCGCCACCGCCATCATCTCCCGCCCTTATTCACCCGTGGTGAACACCCGGGACGGGATCCGGCGGTGTGTGTTGAGCGATGCTCGATATCCGATGTCAGATGTTCGCACATCGAACATCGAGCATCTGATATCGTCTTACCTCTTGCTGAACTGGAACCGCTTCCGCGCTCCCGGCCGGCCCGGCTTCTTGCGCTCAACCGCCCGCGGATCGCGCGTCAGCAGCTTCTGTTCGCGCAGCTTTCGCCGGTGCGTGTCGTCGGCGCCGACCAGGGCGCGCGCGATCGCCAGGCGCAGCGCGCCGGCCTGACCCGTGCTCCCGCCTCCATGCACCCGGGCGCGCACATCGAACGCGCCCAGCGTGTCCGTCACGGCGAACGGCTCCTGGATGTGTTGCACCAGGGAACGGCGCGGGAAGTAATCCCCCAGCGTGCGACCGTTCACATCCCATTTCCCGGAGCCCGGCGTGAGGTACACGCGGGCCACGGACGTCTTGCGCCGGCCGATGGCGTGCCATCGCAGCTCCGGCTGGAGGACGACCGTCATGACGCCACCCTCGCCTTCCGCAGGTCAAACGGCGCGGGCTGCTGGCCGGCGTGCGGGTGTTCGGCTCCCGCGTACACACGCAGCTTGTGGCGCAGGCGCTGGCGACTGAGCGTGCTCTTGGGCAGCATGCCAAACACCGCGTGCTCGATGACGCGTTCGGGCCGGGCGCGCGCCACGGGTGTGAACCGCTCGTGGCCCATGTAGCCGGAATGGCGGAAGTATCGCTTCTGTTCTCGCTTCCGCCCGGTGAGCCGGACCTTGGCGGCGTTGATCACGACTACGAAATCACCGCCGTCCATGTGCGGCGTGAACGTGGGCTTGTGTTTGCCCCGGATCAACTGTGCTACCGCGCTGGCCAGCCGGCCCAGAGCGATGCCGTCAGCGTCCACGAGATGCCAACGATGGTCCAGCTCACCGGCAGCCTGTGAGTAGGTCTGTACTCCGATCACGCGTGTTCTTCCCGATCGCAACGGTGGCGTAAGTATAAGTAGCCGCCTAAGCTAGCGGGGCCCTGAAGGAGGGTCAACCCTGAGGGGCCAGCTCCATCAGCGGCGCGCCTTTCTCCACTGCCTGACCAGCCTCCACGAGGATCGCGCGAACCACTCCGGCGCCGGGTGAGCGGATCTCGTTCTCCATCTTCATGGCCTCAAGCACCACCAGCCCGGCTCCCTGCCTGATGCGGTCCCCGACGGCCACCTCAAGCCGGAGCACCATGCCTGGCATCGGCGCCCGGACGACGCCGTGCGCCTCACGTGACGCCCGGTAATCACCAGCGGCGCGGGCGACGCGAGTTCGCTCATCCAGCACCGTGACGGGCCACCGCTCGCCGCCCAACGCCACCACCCAGCCGTCCTGATCACGCGTTACGACGAACGTCTTCGCCGACCGGCTCGTGCGGAGGTACGCCAGTGGTGTACCGGGGACTTCGCGCAGCTCCGCCTCCTGCCTGGCGCCGTTCACCCGAACCTCAGACCCCAGGATCTCGACCTCGAACTCCCGCCCGCCAACCGTCACCGTGTACTTCACGGAGCCTCCAGCACGGCCAACGATTCGACGTGCGCGGTCTGCGGGAACAGGTCGTAGGCCCGGAGATCCCTCAACACGAAGGCGGGCATGCGTGCGACGTCGCGGGCCAGGGTCGCGGGGTCGCATGACACGTAACACAGGCGGGCACCGTTCCGCTGCCGCGCGCCCCAGCGTTCCAGGTAGTCCGCTACTCGGCGGTGAAGTCCGGTGCGCGGGGGATTCACGACGACAGCGCCCGGCTCCGGCAGGCGATGGAGCACCTCTTCCACACGACCGGCGACGAATCGTGCCGAGCCCGATGGAACTCCCTGACGTTCCGCCCACGCCACCGCCGACCGATCCTGGTCCACGCTCCAGACGGTGGCGCCCCGGCCGGCGAGGAGCCTGGCCGTGTCGCCCACCCCACCGTACAGGTCCCACACGATTGCATCCGCCACTGGACCGAGCGCGTCCACCGCGGCTTCCCGAATGCGCGCCGCCACGGTTGGGTTTGCCTGCTCGAACGCCAGAGCCGGAAATCCTGTGCGTGGACCGGCGACCACGCGCGTCGCGCCCCCCTTGGGCCGCCACCACCAGGAGACCGGCGCGCTGCTCGCCTTCGGTGTCGCGCTGGGAACCGTCCACGGGCCCTCGCTCCCCTCAACCACCACGTGCAGCCCGCCCTCCCGGTCGCGGCGCAGCACGAGCCCTGTTGCCTCCGGGGGCGGCCGGGTCCCGCTCAGCGCCGTCCACAAGTCCTCAAGCGGCTCCATGGCGATCGGGCAGTCTTCCAGCGCGAACACGGTCGCCGAGTCGTCAAACGCGTGGAATCCCACGCGACCATCCCGGATGGCAAGGCGGATCGTGGACCGGTAGCGCCAGGCGACCGCCGACGCCTCGAAGACGGGATCAGCGTTCGTCCGGCCGCCAATGCGCTGCAGGGCGTCTCGCACGAATGCCTGCTTGGCGGCCCGCTGCGTCTCGAGTGTCAGGTGCTGGAGCTGGCATCCGCCGCAGCGATCCCGCACGTAGTGGCGGCAGGCCGGCACCGCGTGCCCGGGGCCCTCCGTAACGAGCTGGCGCACGCGGGCGCGCGCGAACCGGCGCCGGCGCTCCACGACCTCAACCTCGACGACGTCCCCGGGCGCGGTGCGCGGCACGAACACCGCCATGCCATCGGGCAGCCGTCCGACTCCGTCTCCACCCGCCACCAACCGTTCGATCGTTAGCGTGGCCACCGTAGGGCTCCGAGCCGCGCGGCCTTCACCCACGGCGACACGCCGTCGGACGTTACGGCCTCGCTGCGCGCTACCGGGACCTGTCGCCGGCGATGTTCGGCCAGGGCCGCCGCGATGGCCACGAGCTCGGCGTCCGCGCGATCGGCCTCTCGGAGAAGCAACGCCGCTCCCACCTCATCCATGTACCCGATGTCGTAGCGTCCCGAGCGGAACGACGGCTCCGCCATCACCCGGCGGTGAAACGGCTGGGACGTTGCCACACCGGCAATCACCAGCTCGTCCAACGCGCGCGCCATGCGCTGGATCGTTTGGTCACGGCCCGGTCCCCACACGATCAGCTTAGCGAGCAGCGGATCGTAGTGCAGCCCGATCTCACAGCCGGTTTCGATGCCGGCATCCCAGCGGATCCCCGGGCCGCCCGGCACGTGCAGGTAATCCACTCGACCCGTTGCCGGAAGGAACGCGTTGAACGGGTCCTCGCTGGTGATCCGGCACTCGATGGCGTGCCCCCGTGGCGTGAGCGGCTGCGCGGCCACGGACATGCGCTGTCGGTCGGCGATCCGCAGTTGCTCGCGGACCAGGTCCACTGCGTACACCATCTCGGTAATGGGATGCTCCACCGGGATTCGCGTATTCATCTCGAGGAAGTAGAACTGACCGTCCGGCGCGAGGAGGAACTCCACGGTGCCCGCCCCGACGTATCCCACCGACCGGGCGGCCCGGACGGCGGCTTCCCCCATCCGCGCCCGGAGGTCCGGATCCACGGCAGGGGACGGGGTTTCCTCGATCAGCTTCTGATGGCGGCGCTGCACCGAGCATTCCCGCTCGCCCAGATGCGTGGTGACTCCGTGCCCGTCGGCGACCACCTGGATCTCGACGTGCCGTGGGCGCTCCAGCAGCCGTTCGAGGTAGAGC
>JACQHC010000173.1 GCA_016199245.1 Gemmatimonadota bacterium
GGCCGAATGACGGTCGCGTGCGTGACCGGCGGGAACGTCACCGAGGCCGTGGTCCGCAAGCTCCTGGACGCCACCGGCCACTCATGACGCGGCGGCCCCTCAGCGGGGCTTTCGGCCCACGTACTTGAGCCCTGAAGCCGTCGCGAAGAGGACGACCTCGTCGTCTTCGGACAGGAGGCCCCGCTCCCGGAGCATGCGGGTGCCGGCCGCCACGGCCCCTCCCTCCGGAGACACGAAGATGCCCGTCTCGCGCCCCACGACCTGCACCCAGTCGGCCATGGCGGCATCGGGGACAGCCACGCCAGCCCCGTCCGACTCCCGGAGAACCCTCAGCGTGAGGGAGCCCCCGAAGACGGTGGGAGCGCTGAGTCCCGAGGCGTACGTACGCACCTCGCCCCACGGCTCGACCGTCTCGGCGCCCTGCTCCCACGCCCGCACCACGGGAGCGCATCCTTCGGCCTGGACGGAGATCATCCGCGGCCGTTCGGCGCCGATCCACCCGAGCCGCTCCATCTCAGCGAACGCCTTCCACAGCGCGATGAATCCCGTGGTACCGCCTGTGGGATAGAGAATGGCGTCGGGCACGCGGCAGCCGAGTTGTTCTACGACCTCGTACGCCATCGTCTTCTTCCCCTCTACCCGGTACGGCTCCCGCAGCGTGGCGTAGAAGAACCATCCGTTCCGCTCCGCCGCCTCTCTCGCTGCGGCTCCGCATTCGATCAAACTGCCGTCCACGTGACAGAGATCTGCCCCGAAGGCGAGAATCTGCTCGCGGATGATGGGCGCTGCGTCCATGGGCACGAAGACGTGGACCCGGATCCCCAGGGCCGCCCCGTACGCGGCCGCGGCCGCTCCCGCATTGCCGCTGGAGGGAATGGCGAGTTCCCGGACGCCCAATTCGCGGGCCCGAGCCAGGGCCACACTGGCGCCGCGGTCCTTGAAGCTACCCGTCGGGTTCTGACCTTCGTTCTTGATCCAGACCCGGCGTACTCCCACGCGCGCCGCGAGGCTCGGCGCCTCCAGCAGGGGCGTGAACCCCTCGCCCAGCGAAATAGCGCTTCCCGTCGGACCAGTCGGAAGCACCTCGGCGTAGCGCCAGAGGTCGGACCGGCGGCCGACCAGGTCCGTGGGCTGGAAGCGCGGCCGGATCTCCTCCAGGTCGTAGCGGGCGAAGAGTGGCTTGCCGCAACAAACGGAAACGGTCGCCAGCACCTCGCTCGACTGGGACTGCCCGCAATTCGAGCACTCCAGGTGTGACACAGCGCCGGCGCCGGGGGTTACCTCGGTCCTGTTCGTGGGAACCAGCGGAGACCTCGACGACGAGGGAGAGCAGTGGTTCTTGGCAACGGATTATAGAACGTGATCTTCCCGCTCGCCACGCCCGGCGGCGAGCGTCCGGGACGTTGACCGCGCAGTCGTGTCCGACGGCCTTCCACCCATCTTGCCCGCACGTCCGGTGGTCGCCAGCTTGGCGCATAACGACGAGGGCAGGGAAGCGGTTCCACGAGCCGACTCACATCCGACCGCACAAAAGGTGGCGGCCATGGCGGACCAGAACTCCACAACATCTCACATGCGCAGCATCCTGCGTGAGCCGACGCTGCATTTCGTGTTGCTCGCTGCCATCCTGTTCGCCACAAACGCCGCCGTGCGCGCGAGGGATCGCGGCCACGTCATCCAGATCGATCGTGGGAAGATCGCGGCCAACATCATGCAGATCGAGGCGAGCATCGGCGCGCCTTTGAGTTCCGAGGACCAGCAGCGGGTCGAGGATGCCTACGTTGAACAGCAGGTCCTCGTGCGGGAGGCTCAGGCCCTGGGACTGGATGAAGACTACCAGGTCCACGACATGCTGGCGCAGAAGATGCTCCACGTCCTGAGTGCCGACGTGATCCAACCGACCGATGCGGAGCTGGAGGCGTACTACGAAGCCAACCTCGGGCGGTACGTGCCGGAGGCTGCCGTGACAGTGGATGAGCTGGTGGTCGGCACGCAGGGCCCGTTGCCTGCCACGGTGCGGGATCAGCTGCGGGACGGTGTGGCCCCGGGGCAACTCGTCAGCGACCTCCCGATTGGGCGCGATGTCCTGATGAAGGTGACGCTGGGCGACCTCACCAGGATCTTCGGCGAGGAGATGGCGAAGCGGGCCTTTGCAGCGCGGGAAGGGCAGTGGGTGGGTCCGCATCACACGGTACGAGGCCAACACTGGCTCCGGGTCACGGAGCGGATGGCGTCCGTGCCGCCAGCTCTCGACGCCGTCCGTGAGCAGGTACGGCTGGACTGGATCAGTGACCACGAGCAGGCCAGGCTCGAGCAACGGGTCAACGAGCTGCGGGGCAAGTACGTGATCGAGTTCACCGGCGAGGGCAAGACGCCGTGAGGCAGGGGCAGGCGTTCCTGGCGCTCGTCGCAGCGACCCTCGCGGCTCCGGCGGTCGCCTCGGCTCACGACGTGGACGTCACCTCCGTCGCACGGGCCTTCCTGGATCAGATCGGTCCGAGGCGGTACCTGTTGTCGGTGGTCGACCGAAAGGTGCCGCCGATCACGAGCGTGGAGGACGTGCTCCCGCAGGGCTGTGCTCCCTTGCCGGCCGAGGCCGTGGGCACGCGAATCGTGGCCGGCTTCGCTTTTGAGTGCAGCAGCGAGCTCACCTTCGATGACGTGCTCACACTGCCATGGCCGTTGGCCGGCGTGGTCGTTCTGGCCCGGTGGACCGACGGCACGGACGCGTCGGCATATTTCCGCGGCGACGGTCGCGAGGTCCTCGTACGCATGGGGGACTTACGGGCCAGCGCGGGCACCGTCGGCCGGCTGGCGGAGCGCTACTTCACTCTGGGCGTCGAGCACATTGTCTTCGGCATCGATCACCTGCTGTTTGTTCTGGGCCTTCTCCTGTTGGTTCGTGGTTTCTGGCCGCTGGTGAAGACGGTCACGGCGTTCACCGTCGCGCACAGTATCACGCTCGGCCTGGCCGCCCTGGGGTACATCCCGGTCCACCGAGCCCCGGTAGAGGCGGCCATCGCACTCTCCGTCGTGCTGTTGGCCCGCGAGATCGTCATGGGATACAGGGGCCGGGTGCATCTGGTGCATCGGCAGCCCTGGCTGGTGGCCTTCGCGTTCGGGCTGCTCCACGGCCTGGGCTTCGCCGGGGCTCTCGGGGCGATGGGCCTGAGGAGCAGCGACATTCCGCTGGCCCTTCTCCTTTTCAATGGGGGGGTCGAAGCCGGGCAGATCGCCTTCATCACCGTGCTCGTGATCCTGCATCAAAGCCTGCGCAAGACCACACCGATGCTGTCGCCTCGGATGGAGCCGCTGCTCGGCTACAGCCTCGGTGTGGTGGCCATGCTATGGCTCTTGCAGCGGCTGCCGGCGGTGCTGGGCGCGTGACCGAGATGGTCGATCGCCCCGGGAGACGATCGGCCTAGGGAGCGGTCCGTCATGGCAACGCCGCACGGTTCATCAGCTCTCTCAGGCGCGACAGCTGAACCTCGAGCCGGCCGTCCAGGTCAACGAATACCGCCACCATGGCTTCCGTGGGCCGTCCGTCCCCTTCTCCCACCAGATTGCTCAGATAGGCCAAGAGGTTGTCGAGCTTCGGCTCGAAGTTGAGGGGATCCTTCTCCGAGCGGAACTTCAGGTTGAGCAGCTCTCCCTCGACCTCGGTGAGCCTCTGCTCCAGGGCCGCCATCGCCCGCTTCTCCGTGTCGTCTCCCTCCCGCGCCCGACTCTGAAGCTGCGCCTTGAGCGCCCGAATCTGCTCGACGGCATCGTAGGTGTCCTTGATGCGCCCGTTAATGCGCGTCTGCAGGTCGCGCTGCGCCTGGAGGTCAGCGACCGTGGCGTGGATGCGCGGATCCATGAGCACCTGAAACGCCTGCGTCTGGCTCCAGCCTCCCGAGCTGAGCCGCACCTGGTAGGTTCCGGGAACCGCCACGGCACCGGCGGGCGGACCCCCGCGGAGAATGATGTTCTCCGGCACACGCACTCCCGGATAGCGCAGGTCCCACACGAAGCGGTTCATCCCGGCCTTGGCGCCGACCCGGTCCCCGCCGCGCGCCTGGCTGGTGAAGCTGCGCACCACTGATCCTCCCGCGTCGAGAATCTCCAGCGTGAGCTCCTGCGCAGGTGCCTGCGCGAAGGTGTAGAAGATCAGGGCCCCGCGAGGAGGGTTCTCGCCAGCACGGCTCGCCCCGCTGCGGGACCGGCCCGCCATCTCCATCCGATGGGTGTCCCGGGGTTTGAAGAGGTGGGCCGGCGCGCTGGCGACCTGGGTCGTCAGCTGCCTGAGCGGCGTCACATCGTCCAGGATCCAGAGGGAGCGGCCCTGCGTGGCGACCACCAGGTCGTTCCGGTAGATCTTGAGGTCCGTGACCGGCGTCAGCGGCAGGTTGAGCTGGATGGGCTGCCAGTGGGCGCCGTCGTCAAAGGAGAGGTACATCCCGAACTCCGTCCCGGCGTACAGCAGCCCTTTCCGACCGGGATCCTCCCGTACCACTCTGACGAAGTGGTCCGCCGGAATCCCGTTTCGCCCATTCGTGAGGAGCGTCCAGGTCTTGCCGTAGTCGTCGGTCCGGTACACGTAGGGACGGAAGTCGTCCTGGCGGTACCGGTACATCGTGAGGAACGCCCGTCCTGCAGTGTGCTCCGAGAGGTCGATCACGTTCACCGTCCCCTCGGGCATCCCGCCGGGAGTGATGTTCTCCCAGTGCGCCCCCCCATCCCGCGTGATGTGGGCCAGCCCGTCGTCGGTCCCGATCCAGATCTCGCCGGCGCGCTGCGGCGACTCGGCCACGGTGAAGATGGTCCCGTACGTCTCCACGCTCGTGATGTCGTGGTCGATGGGTCCGCCCGGGGCCTCTTGCTTGCTCTTGTCGTTTCGGGTGAGATCCGGGCCGATCACTTCCCACGTCTCACCGCCGTCCGTCGAGCGGTGCAGATGGTTCGAGGCGTGGTACAGGACGTTCGGATCGTGGAGAGAGAACTCGATGGGCGCGTTCCACTGGAACCGGTACTTCAGGTTCTTGGGTGCCTGTCCCACCACCAGGGTCGGGTACGTGGACATGTTCCTCGTCTGCCCGCTCGTGCGGTCCACGCGCGTGATCTCCCCGCCGTAGCTCCCGGCGAACACGACGTCCGGGTTCCGAGGATCCACCGCGATGTATCCACTCTCTCCACCACCGAGCTGGTACCAGTCCTCGTACGGGGTCAGGGTCGACCCGCTCACGCTGGGCAGCGAAATCGTGCTGTTGTCCTGCTGCGCGCCGTACACCCGGTAGGGGAACCGGTTGTCTACCTCCAATCGGTAGATTTCCGCCGTCGGCTGGTTCAATACTGTCGACCACGTCTTTCCGCCGGTCACGGTCACGGCGACGCCCCCGTCCTGGGAGCTGGCCATGATCCGCGGGTCGTCCGGGTTGATCCAAAGATCGTGGTTGTCTACGTGGGGCTGGGGCACCGCGGCAAACGACCGGCCGCCGTCGGTGGACTTGTAGAGGCGGGTGGTGAGCGTGTACACCGTGTTCGGGTCCTTCGGATCCACGTAGATGTGGCCGTAATACCACGCCCTCTCAAAGAGCAGCCGGTCCTGGTTCACGTACTCGAAGCTCTCGCCCCCGTCATCCGATCGGTACAGGCCGCCGACCTCGCTGTGCTGGACCACGGCGTAGATCCGCCTGGGGTTGGACGCAGCGATGGCTACACCGACTCGACCTACGATTCCACTCGGCAGCCCGTTGGCCACCTTTTCCCACGTGTCGCCGCCGTCCCGGCTGCGGTAGACGCCACTATCCCAACTGCCGGAGATGACTGCCCACGGCTGCCGCTCCCCCCGCCACGCCGCCGCGTAGAGAATCCGCGGGTTCGTCGGATCCATCGCCAGGTCCACCACGCCGGTGCTGTCGCTGATGAAGAGGATCTTGTCCCACGCCTTGCCCCCGTCCCGGGAGCGGAACAGCCCCCGCTCCGGATTGGGACCGAAGGCGTGACCGAGCGCGGCGA
>JACQHC010000172.1 GCA_016199245.1 Gemmatimonadota bacterium
AGCGGCAGGATGTGGGGATGATTGAGCTTGGCGGTGAGCTTGATCTCTCGCAGGAATCGGTCGGCCCCCAGTGAAGCCGCCAGGTCGGGCCGGAGGATCTTGATGGCGACCGGGCGGTCGTGCTTAAGGTCGTGCGCCAGGTAGACCGTGGCCATCCCGCCCGCGCCGAGCTCGCGCTCGATCGTGTAACGCCCCGCGAGCGCGGTCTTCAGGAGGTCGATCAAGGCTTCTTGCACGCGCCTACCGTTGTGCGAGGCGCAGGTAGTGATGCGGTCCGCTCACCGCGCACCCGTCTCTAACGACTTCCGCTCCGCCGCAGCCGCTCGAACCAGTTGAGCACCACGACGACCTCCGCCCCTTCGCTGTGTTTCACCATGATGAACGAGTTCCCGTCCCGTGTGACGTCGTACTGGCGGAAATCCAGCCCGGCGGCATAATCCCCTTGAAAGAGCACCGAACGCTCGCCGACCGCGACAGTGGGCTGCGTTTGCACTGCGGCGGCCATCATCTTGGGCCCGCTCCGGTAGAAGATCTCGCGGCCGCTTCCCGACCACTTGGGTTCGGTTCCGCCATCCATTGAGATCTGCCACCGTGCTCCGGGACCGGGGAATGCTCGAACGTAGACCTCCTCGCGACCGGACTCGTCGGAGACGTAGGCCACCCAGCGACCGTCCGGCGAGAGCGACGGCGCCCGGTTGTTGAACGCATTCCTCACGAGCTGCGTCGGGACGGAGCCGCTGTCTTGTCGAGCGTACCACAGCGAACTCTTGCCATCTACGGTTGACGCGTACACCAGTGTGCCACCGTCCGGCGTGAAATCGCCCGGTGCAATGCGCGGTGCCGCCAGGAGGGACTCCGGAGGGCTGTTGCCGTCCGCTGCCACCAGGTTCAGGAAGCTGCCCTCACCGCCGTTCCATACGCGATACGTAATCCGGCGCCCATCGCGCGCCCAGATCTGTTGGTCCCCTTGAGCGACCAACGTCACGCTTCGGTCCGCAAGGCCGTAGAGCCACGTGCCCACCCGCTCTGCCAGCCTCATTTGGACCAGCACGGAGCGCCCGTCCGGCGACAGCCGAGGGCCCGAGACGCTCAGGGCATCCACTGCCAAGTCGCGCACCACCCCTCCTCGGGTTACTTGGACCAGTTCGGGACGGCCCACGCCCGTCGCGTATACCAGCAGTCCCTCACGAGACACGGCGACCCTGCTGGGGGTGCCCCCTGGGCTCAGGTCGACACCCTCCACCACCGGGACCTCTGCACCCCTGAAGGCAAGTCGCCTGAGATCAAAGGGAAACGCCGCCACGGTTCCGGCTGTGGTCGCCAGCACCACATAGCCTGGCTCTACGTAGCCAGCGACATTCCCCGATTGATCGAAGCGCTTGACCTCTCCGGTTCTTCGAACCACCAGCGCGGACCGGTCGACATCGCCGGGCGTCCTGATGGTGAAGAGCGCCGCTCGACCGTCGGGCAAGAACTCGGGACCACGAAAGTTCTCGTTGCGACTCGAGTCCGCACTCGCCACCAGGCGCGCCACCCCACCCGAAGCGGACACGATAAGGAGCGCCGATCCTGAACTGAAGATGATGCTGTCGTCCGCCGCCCAGCTAAAGCCATAGTACAGAGAGAGACCGGCATGGACGGTGCGGACCGGTCCGCCAGCCAGGGGAACACGGGCAAGTCGCTTTCCGTCCTGGTACAGGATCCAACGGCCATCAGGTGAAAAGTCAGGGGTGATCCCGTCCATCGTACCGGGGATCGGAACTGCACCCAACTGATCGAGGGGCCGAACGTAGAGCTGCGTGCGATCGCCCACCCGCGCAACGTACGCGATACGCGAGCCGTCCGGCGAGACGGCCAAGTTTTCACCCACGGAGTTCGCGAGCGGAGCATCGCGTGGCAGCCGAAGCGTGAGGCGGACCACTGGCGGCTCCGGTCGGGGCTTGAACGCCATCCATCCTGCCATAAGCACCGCGACCGCGGCGACGGCCCAGGGCGTTGCGGGGCTGAGGCGACGGATTGCTGTCGTCCGGGGCGAACGTCTACCAGCCTCCTGCCCAAGTCCCACAGACTCTGCCATTGGCAACGAGAGTGCGCCCGAGCCAGCCTTCGTCAGACCCTCGGTGAACAGCGTCGCCGTTCCAAACCGATCCGCCGGCAGCTTGGCCAGCGCCTTGTGCACCGCGAATTCGATATGGGGCGGCACCGTGGAGCGCGTGAGCCGCAACCGCCGCGGCTCATCCGTCAAGACCTTCGCAATTACCGCCTGCGTCGTGGGCCCTGTGTGCGGCGGCTCCCCGGCCAGCATCTCGTACAGCACACAGCCCAGCGAGTAGATGTCGCTCCGGCCATCCAGCTCCCGCTCCGCCGTCGCCTGCTCCGGACTCATGTACTGCGGCGTGCCGAGCGACAGCCCCGTCTCCGTCAGCCGCCCACCGCCGGCCGCCGTCACCGCCCGCGCGATCCCAAAGTCCGCGACGACCGCCGCACCCCCGGTCAGCAAGATGTTCTCCGGCTTGATGTCCCGGTGGATGACTCCGCGGCTGTGGGCGTACGCCAGTGCCGCGGCGACCTCGGTTGTCAGCTGCACCGCGTCCTCGATCGGCAGCTGCTTCTCACGACTCAGCCGATCCCGCAGCGACTCCCCCTCGAGATACGG
>JACQHC010000017.1 GCA_016199245.1 Gemmatimonadota bacterium
GACCTGGGACCCCGAGCACCGTGGATGGCTGGAAGAGCCACACCACAACACGTACGACATCGAGTTCTGGGGCCCCGACGGCATGTGCACCAGCTTCTACCTCGGCGCCCTACAGGCTGCCGTGCTCATGGGCCGTGCGCTGGGCGAAGACGTGAGCCGCTACAGCGCGCTGTTGGAACAGGGCACCCGGCGAACGGAGATGGAGCTGTTCAACGGGGAGTACTTCTATCAGAAAGTGGAATGGAGGAACTTGCGGGCGAGCCGGACGGACGACCCGCGGAACCTGTTCGGATTGGCCACTTACTCGCCGGAAGCGCGGGCCTTGCTCGAGCGCGAAGGCCCGAAGTATCAGTACGGCACGGGTTGTCTCTCCGACGGTGTGCTCGGCTCGTGGATCGCGCTGGTCTGCGGTGTGGGACAGGTGCTTGACGAGGTGAAAGTGAGAAGCCATGTCGCATCGGTGCACGAGTACAACCTGCGCAAGGACCTCTCGAGCCACGCGAACCCGCAGCGGCCGAGCTACGCCTATGGCAGCGAGGGCGGCCTGCTGCTGTGCAGCTGGCCAAAGGACAGCGCCCCTTCTCTGCCGTTCGTCTACTCCAATGAAGTCTGGACCGGCATCGAGTATCAGGTTGCCTCACACCTGATCATGATGGGCCGCGTGCAGGAAGGACTGGAGATCGTCAGGATTTGCCGGGACCGGTACGACGGGAGCATCCGGAATCCGTTTGACGAGTACGAGTGCGGCCACTGGTACGCGCGGGCGCTGTCGTCCTACGCGTTGCTGCAGGCCCTGAGCGGTGCCCGGTACGACGCGGTAGACAAGGTGCTGCACTTGGCGCCCAGGATCGCGGGCGATTTCAAGAGCTTCCTCTCCACGGCGACCGGTTATGGCACGGTCGGTGTCAGGAACGGGCGGCCGTTCTTCGACGTGGTATCGGGCAATGTGGAGGTGCGCGAGATCAACTACCGGCCAGCAGCGTAAGACTCGCTAGACCCGCGCGCGCAGAATACATTCGGCCGCCCGCAGCCCGAAATCGCCGCCTATGCCCGGCAAGCCCATCCCCAAGAACCGCGACATCATCCTGGTGGCGAGCGGCGACTCTCGCCTTCCCGCCAACCGCGTGTGCTGGCCGGCCCAGGCCGCGCTAGAGGAGGCGGTCACGCGCGCCTTCGCCGCGCTGGGGCGCCGCGTTGTCCGTGGCCATCCGGTGGACGCGGCCACGCGCCACGGGTTCATCGACGGCCAGGCCCGGGGCATCGAAGTGTTTCGCTCGATCGACCCCGACGCCCCGCTCGTCGTGGCCGAGGCCGTCTGGCAGTACACCAGCCACGTCCTGCCGGGGCTCACCAGGCACCGCGGCCCCATCCTCACGCTGGCAAACTGGAGCGGCCAGTGGCCCGGTCTCGTGGGCCTGCTGAATCTCAACGGCTCGCTCACCAAAGCCGGCATCAGGTACAGCTCCATCTGGAGCGAGGACTTCTCCGACGACTTCGCTCGAGAAGCGATCGCCCAGTGGCTCAAGACAGGCGCCATCCGGCATGATCGGTCCCACGTTCGGGCCGTCACCGCCAGGACCTTCGGCGCGCGGTTCGCCGCCGACGTGAGGCGCGGTGCCGCACTCGGCGCCGCCTTGCGCCGGGATCAGGCCATCCTGGGCGTGTTCGATGAAGGCTGCATGGGGATGTACAACGCCATCGTCCCCGATCATCTGCTCCACGCGATGGGACTGTTCAAGGAACGGCTCAGCCAGAGCGCGCTGTTCGCGGCGATGCAGCGGGTGCCGAACGAGACCGCGCAGGAGCACTACGCCTGGCTCCGCCAACGGGGGATGCGCTTCACGCTGGGCACCGACGAAGCCACCGAGCTCACGGAGCGGCAGGTGCTCGAAGGTCTCAAGATGTATCACGCCGCGGTCGAGCTGGCGCACGGCTTCGGCTGTGCGGCGATCGGCATTCAGTACCAGCAGGGACTCAAGGACACCTGCGTGGCATCCGATCTCGCCGAGGGACTGCTCAACAACCCCGACCGCCCACCCGTTCGCGGCGCCAACGGCTTGCATCTGTTCGCCGGACGCGCGGTGACGCACTTCAACGAGGTGGACGAATGCGCCGGCGTGGACGGCCTGATCACCGACCGCGTGTGGCGCGACCTGGGCCTCGATCCCTCGAACACGCTGCACGACGTGCGCTGGGGCGCGCCGGTCAGCGAACGCGGCGTGGACGAGCTTGTGTGGGTGTTCGAGATCTCAGGCGCCGCCCCGGCCTCGCACTTCATCGGCGGATACGCCGGGGCGGTGGGCGAGCGCCAGCCGCCGATGTACTTCCCGCTGGGCGGCTCGACCTTGAAGGGTGTCAGCAAACCGGGTGAGATCGTCTGGAGCCGCATCTACGTGGAGGACGACGCCCTCCACATGGACATCGGGCGGGGCGGCGTGGTGCGGCTGTCGGATGAAGAAACTCGGCGCCGCTGGGCCGCCACGACCTCGCAGTGGCCCATCATGCACGCCGTGCTCTACGGCGTCTCGCGCGACCAGCTCATGACGAAGCACCAGGCCAACCACATTCAGGTGGCCTACGCGCCGACCGCCGCGCTGGCTCGCCGCGCACTGGTCCGCAAAGCCAGCATGGCGCGCGCGCTCGGCATCGCCGTGAATCTCTGCGGCGATCTTGAGGACTCACTGGACCGGCACCAGGCCCCGAAGCTCCGCGGATGACGTCGCTGCTCGAAGCGCGGGGCGTGGGCATGCAGTTCCCCGGCGTGCGCGCGCTTTCGAACATCGACTTCGACCTCCAGCCCGGCGAAGTGCACGCGCTGATCGGCGAGAACGGTGCGGGGAAATCCACCCTCGTGAAGATCCTGGGTGGCGAGTTGTCCGGGTACGAAGGGGCCGTGGTGGTGGATGGCGAGCGGCAGGCCTTCGCCTCGCCGCGCGATGCCCGGGCCGCCGGGATCGCCATCATCCCCCAGGAGCTCCAGCTCGTGACCTCGCTCACGGCGGCGGAGAACATCTGCCTGGGTCGCGAGCCTCGCGGGCCCGGAGGGTTGGTGGACCGCGACACCATGCGCCGATTGGCACGCACGTCGCTGGATGCCGTGGGCGGGCAGCACATCGCCCCGGATGCCCTCGTGAGCCATCTCGAAACCGGCGACCGCCAGCTGGTCGCCATCGCTCGCGCTCTTTCGCTTGACGCCCGCTGTCTCATCATGGACGAGCCCACCGCCTCGCTCGGCGCGGGCGAAGGCGCGCGATTGGAAAGCGTAGTCCGCCGGCTCGCGGCAGAGGGCGCAGCAGTCATCTACGTCTCCCACAAGCTCGACGAGGTCCGCCGGCTGGCGGATCGGATTACCGTGCTCAGAGACGGAAGCCGCGTCACCACCATGCCCGCCGCCGGAGTGGGCGAAAGCGAGATGGTGCGCCTCATGGTGGGACGCGACATCGCGCCAACCACGATCCTGCCTGTCCCCGCCGACGCAGCCGAGCTGCTGCGGGTCGAGGACCTGACGGTGCCGGATAGGGAGCGGGAAGGCGGATTCCGCCTGAGGGACGTCTCGTTCACGGTCCGATCAGGGGAGATCGTCGGCCTGGCTGGTCTGGTCGGGGCCGGACGCACCGAGCTCCTGCTGGCGCTGGTCGGCGGGCTGGATCGGAAGGTTCGGGGGCGCATCCGGCTCGACGGCAGGGACTACGTTCCCGCGACGCCCGCGCGGGCGCGGGAGGCGGGACTGGTCTTGCTGCCCGAGGAGCGCAAGGCCCACGGCATCTTCCCGCACCTGGGAGTCGCGCAGAACATCACCGTGTCGGCGTTGGAGCGCGTGAGCCAGATGGGTTGGATCGACCGCGCCAGCGAACGTCGTCACGCCGAGCAGATGGCGCACGGTGCAGGGGTGCGGGCAGCCGGGCTTACGGTCCCCATGTCGACCCTGAGCGGCGGCAACCAGCAGAAGGCGCTCCTGGCCCGCTGCCTGTTCGCGTCTCCCCGCGTGTTGCTGCTGGATGAGCCGACGAGAGGCATCGATCTCGCGGCCAAAGCGGACATCTACCAGCAACTGCGTTCCCTGGCCTCGCAGGGTTACGGCATCGTGCTCTGCTCGTCAGAGATGTCGGAGATCCTGACCCAGTGCCACCGCATCGTCGTGTTCCGCGACGGACGGGTCACGGCAACCATGGACCGAGGCGAAGCAACGGAAGAGAAGGTGCTGGCCGCGGCTGCGGGCGCCGCATCACAGGCCGAGCAGCCACCGGCGGATCGCACACCTCCCGGCGCGCCGGGTGCGGGTTCCGGGGCGGCCGTGCGCTGGCGGACCCGACTCGCGCGCTACGCGGGCCTTTTCGGCCTCGCGCTTGTACTCGTGCTGGGCATCGTGTTCTCGCCCGTCCGGGGCGGGCGGCTGGTGTTCCTCGATCTGGGAAACCTGACCGACATCCTGCGCCAGGTCGCCGAGAAGGGGATCCTCGCGGTGGGAATGACCGCTGTGGTGATCTCCGGCGGTATCGACTTGTCGGTCGGCTCCGTGCTCGCGTTCGGGGCCACGTTGAGCGCCTGGTTGCTGATGAACGCCGGCCTCGGCGTGACCGCCACCGGGCTGATCGTTCTGGCTGCGAGCGCGCTGTGGGGACTGGTGAACGGCCTCGTGGTCGCCCGATGGCGGCTCCCGGCCTTCATCGCAACGCTCGCCACCATGAGTGCCGCCCGCGGCTCAGCCCGCTACCTGAGCGGCGGGACTGCGATCCCGCTGGGCTTCGGCGAGGGCGGGGCGCCTGACTCCGTGCGCGCGCTCGCAGCACCGCTGGTGCCCTATGTCCCCGCTCCCGCGCTGATCTTCGGCGCCGCGGTCCTCGCCATATACGTCCTCCTCACGCGCACGCGCAGCGGCCGTTATCTGTACGCCATCGGCGACAACGAGACCGCCGCGCGGCTCTCGGGCGTGCGCGTCGCCTGGCACAAGGCGAGCGTGTACGTCATCTGCGCCACGCTGGCGGGCCTGGCCGGGCTGGTGCACTGCGCCCAATTGGAGCAGGGCAACCCCAACGACGGCGTGGCCTACGAGCTGGACGCCATCGCCGCGGTGGTGATCGGCGGGACAAGCTTGAGCGGCGGCACGGGCACCGTGGGCGGAACCGTCGTGGGCATCCTGATTATCGGGATCATCAACAACATCATGGGACTCAACAACGTGGATGCGAACCTGCAACTCATCCTCAAGGGCGTCATCATCCTCGTGGCGGTCTGGCTCCAGCGGCGGAGGTAGTCAATTGCGGATTGCGGATGTGGGACTTCGGACTCGGCGGCCGGGAGTCCCGTTGGGCAGCAGGGGCTGGGGAAGGCAATTCCGGATTGCGGTTTGCGGATTGCGGATTGGTCCGCCGGGAACGCCAATCTGCATGGGCCGCTCGACGATGTCACGCTGCCTGCTTCTCGTGTTTGCGGTGGCCACTGGGGCGTGTGGGCGGGAGCAGCGCGGCAAGTACCTCATCGGGTTTTCGCAGGCCAACCTCGGCGAGCCGTGGCGCGTGACCATGAACGCGGAGATCGCCGCGCGCGCGGCGGACTTCCCCGAACTCGAAATCGTGTACGCGGACGCTCAGCAGGACAACGCCAAGCAGGTGGCGGACGTCGAGAACTTCCTGCGCCAACAGATCGACCTTCTCATCATCTCGCCCAATGAGGCCAAGCCGCTCACGGCCGTCGTGCGACGCGCCTACGAGGCGAAGATCCCCGTCATCGTGCTGGATCGCGAGGTCGAAGGCGACAGTTACACCACCTTCATCGGCGCCGACAACCGCGAGATCGGTCGGGCGGCCGGCGAGTACGCTGCGACGCTGCTCGGCGGGAAGGGGCTCGTGGTCGAAGTGAAGGGGCTGCCGGGCTCCACGCCGGCGCGCGACCGCAGCGACGGGTTCCGCGAAGCCATCGCCGCGTTCCCCGACATCCGCATCATCCACGATCCGGTAGCGAACTGGCTGCGCGAGGAGGCCCTGACGCAGATGGAGGCCGCACTCTCGGCGCAGCACAAGATTGACCTCGTGTACGCCCACAACGATCCGATGGCCGTCGGCGCGTACCTGGCGGCCAAGGCCAAGGGCCGCGACGGCGAAATGAAGTTCATCGGCATTGACGGACTCCCCGGGCTGGACGGCGGCCGACAGGCGGTGGCGGATGGGCGGTTGGCCGCCACGTTCGTCTATCCCACGGGCGGGAAAGAAGCGGTGGAGATCGCCTGGCAGATCCTCCGCGGCGAGACGGTTCCCCACAGAATCACGCTCCCGACCGAGCGCATCACGAAGTGAAGTGAGGAGCTTCCCATGTCACGACGCAGATTCGTGCAGTCACTCGTGGGCGGCGCCGGGCTGGCCGGAATGGTCGGCTTCACAGACGCCGCAGCGGCGCAAACGCCGGCGGCGGGGGCGTCGGATTGGCTGCCCCCGTATGCCCGGGCGCTGAAGTACCGCTCCAAGAAGCAGTCCAGTCACGATCCCACCGGAGGCAATCAGGACTACTGGCCTATCAAGGGGGGAGAACAGCGCGAGCTGTTCAACGCGGCGGGCGCGGGCGTCATCTCGCACCTGTGGTTCACCATCTCGGCTCAGAGTCCGGTTCATCTCAAAGAGCTGGTGCTGCGCGCCTACTGGGACGGCCTCGACAGGCCGAGCATCGAGACGCCCATCGGCGATTTCTTCGGGCTCAACCTCGGCGACTACGTGATCTACGAGAGCCAGTACCTGAGCTGCTCGCCCGGCCAATCGCTCAACTGCTACTTCGCCATGCCGTATCGCAGAGGCGCGCGACTCACGGTCACCAACCAAGGGAGCCGGGACGTGGGCGCGTTCTACTGCAACATCGATTACCTGGAGATGGACGCCCTGCCGGCGGATGCCCTCTACTTCCATGCCCAGTACCGCCAGGCCACGCCCAATCCGGGGCAGCAGCTGCCTGACGGGAAAAACCCGGACGGTGCCACCAACTACGTCTACGCCGAGACGCGCGGGCGCGGGCACCTCATGGGCGTCACGCTCGGTGTGGTCCAGAACGCCGAGTTCTGGATGGGCGAAGGCGACGACATGATCTTCGTGGACGATCCCTCCCGACCCGCCATCATCGGCACGGGCTCGGAGGACTACTTCCTGGGCAGCTGGAACTTCGGCGGCCGGATCAACGCCCGGGCGTTCTCGCATCACCGGTACGGTGCGCCGCTGATCCAGAGCCCGGAGCGCACGGGTGGACGGTATTGCTGCTACCGATTCCACGGTGACAACCCGGTGACCTTCACGCGCTACCTGAAGCACACCATGGAGCACGGTCACGCCAACGACCGTCACGACAATTTCTACTCGTGCTGCTACTGGTATCAGGACCAGCCGTACACGGACTTCCCCGCCCTGCCCCCGGTGGCGCAGCGCATTCCCATAGTGAGCGCGCAATGAGCCTGCCGCGATGACGATCGTCGCCGGCGTGGATTTTGGCACCCAGAGCGTGCGGGTGTCGCTGGTGGATCACGCGGCCGGCGTGGTCGGCATTGGGGTTGCCGAGTATCCCGTTCAACGGGACCCCGGCGATCCGGACCACGCGACCCAGTCGCATGCGGCCCACATGGAGGGGCTGGTGGCCGCGACGCTGGCCGCGCTGAGAGAGGCCGGCGTGGCGGGCGACGCGGTCCGCGCGCTCGCGGTGGATACGACCGGATCGACCGTGGTGGTGGTGGGCGACGGCCTCGAGCCGCTCGGCGAGTACTACCTGTGGTGTGACCACCGGGCCAAGGCCGAAGCAGCGCGCATTAC
>JACQHC010000176.1 GCA_016199245.1 Gemmatimonadota bacterium
CCCGCTCGCGACCATCGGCGCGTGCCTGGAAGCGCTGGAGTCCCGCCGGGAAGCCCTGTCGCTGGGGCACCGCCAGATCTTCGAAGAGTACTTCCGCATCATGGAGTCGGAGCTGGCCCGGTGCAAGCGGATCGTGGACGGGCTGCTCGACTTCTCCCGGCCCAAGGCCCGCGCCAAGAAACCGGTGCCCGTCAACCAGGTCGTGGAGGACGCCATCTTCCTCGTGCGACACCACGACCGGTTCAAGGGGATCCGCCTCGTGCGCCTGCTGGCCGACGGGTTGCCGGAGATCGAGGCGAACGCGGAGCAGCTGATTCAGGCATTCCTGGCGCTCATGCTCAACGCCATCGACGCGATGGAAGGCAAGGGCGTGCTCACGGTCAGCACGGCGCCGAACCCCGACCGCGCGGACGAGGTCGTCGTGGCCTTTTCGGATACCGGCGCGGGCATCACGCGCGACGACCTGCCCAAGATCTTCGAGCCGTTCTTCACCACCAAGCTGCCGGGTCAGGGCACCGGACTTGGCCTCTCGATCTGCTACGCCGTGATCTCCGAGCATCGCGGCCGCATCACGGTGGACTCCGCCGTGGGGCGCGGCTCGACGTTCCTCGTCTACCTGCCCGTCGCCGGGAGCGCCGGAGCCGAGTCGTGAAAGTGCTCGTGGTGGAGGACGACCGGACGGTCGGGCAGTTCGTGCAGCGCGGGCTCGAGGAGCAGCACATGCAAGTGGACCTGGTCGCGGACGGCCAGGCGGCGCTGGAGCGCGCCTCTCTCGGGCCCTACGATGTCATCGTGCTGGATCTCCGTCTGCCGGGGCTGTCCGGTGCGGAAGTGCTGCGGACCCTGCGTGACCGCGGCGTGGCGACTCCGGTCCTCGTCCTCACCGCGCAGGACGCCCTCGAATCCAAGGTCCAGTCGCTCCGCACCGGTGCCGACGACTACGTCACCAAGCCGTTCGCGTTCGAAGAGCTACTGGCCCGCGTCGAAGCGCTGGGGCGACGGCCCAAGGCGCTCGCGCCGCCCGTGCTCGAGGTGGGCGACCTGAGCATGGACACGGGGAAGCGCGAAGTGCGCCGGGCCGGCAAGACTATCGAGCTCACGCCCAAGGAGTACGCCGTTCTCGAATACCTCGCTCGTAACCACGACCGGGTGCTCTCCCGCACGCTGATCACGGAGTATGCCTGGGGGTACCATTTCGATCCCGGGACGAACATGGTGGACGTGGTGATTACCCGGCTGCGGAAAAAGGTGGACCACGCGCACAAGCGGAAGCTCATCCACACGGTGCGCGGGGTCGGCTACGTGCTCAAGTAACGATGCGCACGCTTCGCGGACGGCTGGTGATCTCGTACGCGGTGGCCCTGGCCGCGACGATGGCCGTCTTCGCCGCGACCATCTACTTCGTGCAGCGCTCAGAGAGCTTCGGAGAGCTGGACGCGCGCGCTCGACTTGAGGGAGAGATCATCGCGGAGCTGCTCGCCGCGGCGGCGGGCGGGCCGGACTCCCTGATCGTGCCGGACCCGCAGACGGGCAGGCCGGTGCTGGCGCCCGAAATTGCCGCGCTACTCGAGCCGGTACCGGACTACGTGCTGGTGGTGGGCCCCAACAGAGAGGTCCTGTTCTACTCCGCCGATGCCCGGGCCCTGGGATACGAAACGCTCCAGCGGCTGCTGGACCTGGCCGACGCCGCGCCGCCGGGCGAGTCGTTCGGCGTTACCAACCTCGGCCTGCCGGCCGGCCAGATTCGCTACTACACGAGAGAGACGCACCGGGCCGGACCGCGCGTCGAGCGCGTGCTGGCCGGCGCCTCCACGGCGGGCGTGGTCCTCATCCCCCAGCGCCTGCTCGGTGTACTGTTGCTCACCGCGCCGCTGATCCTGGCCGCGTCGGTGGTGATCGGCTACTTCCTGGTGGGCCGCACGCTCACGCCGCTGGACGTGATCGTGGACGACATGGAAGCGATCACCGACGGGCGCTCCCTGCACCGCCGCCTCGCCGAGTTGCGCGCGACCGACGAGCTGGGCCGCCTCACGGCCACGGTCAACGCCATGCTCGCGCGTCTGGAGGGGAGCTTCCTGTCGCTGCGCCGGTTCACGGCCGATGCGAGCCACGAGCTCAAGACGCCGCTCACGGTTCTGCGGTCGGGGATCGAGCGCGCCCTCACCCATCCCAAGACGTCGCCCGACGTGATGGAAGTTCTCGAGGAAACGCTCGTCGAGGTGAACCGCATGGCTGAGTTGGTGGACGCGCTGCTCACGCTGGCCCGCGCCGACGAAGGCCGGGCTCCCCTGCATCTCGAGCCCGTGGACCTGCGCGACTTGATGGAGGAACTGGCGGAGACGGCGGGCATTTTGGGCGAGCACGCGAATGTCAACGTCACGGTCGCCACGCCGCAGCACTCCCTCGTGGTCGACGTGGACAAGAGCCGCATTCGCCAGTTGCTCATGAACCTGCTCACGAACGCCATCAAGTACACGCCGGCCGGCGGTCGGGTCGCGATCAGCTGTGCCGCCGAGGATGGGCAGGTAGTGTTCGCCGTGCGCGACACGGGCGTCGGCATCGCGCCCGGCGACCTGCCGCACATCTTCGACCGGTTTTGGCGGGCGGATGCCGCTCGGAGTCGGACGGGGGAACGGCCGGGCGTCGGCCTCGGTCTGGCCATCTCCAAGTGGATCGCGGAAGCGCATGGCGGGACCATCGTCGCGCACAGCCGGCCGGGGCGGGGTACCACGTTCACCGTGACCATTCCCGGAGCGCCCAAGGCCGCCGAGGCGGTTACTGAGTCGTAACCGGGCTGTCATCGTTTTGTAATCCTGCACTCACCGTTTTGCCAGTGGTTTTCTCTAGCCGTGCAGGGTCTCGCGTGTATGATTCGTCCGGCCCGGGGGGCAGCCTCGGGACGCAGTCGAGCTTGCGGGCGTTCGACAATCAGGAGGGCGATCCGTGTTCGACACTCTGATCGTTTCCAGGCCGCAAAAACAGGGATTGGGGCGGCGGCTGCCGGGGTCGATGTTCTCCCTGGTCACGCACGCCTTGTTGATCTGGTTCGCGGTGGAAGCCACCATGAAGGGCGATACCGGGCCGCTGGAGGCCGGGCTCGACACGACGATGGTGTTCCTGGAGGAAGAGAAGCCGGAGGAGCCGCAGGAGCCCGAAGCCCCGCCACCTCCACCGAAGGGCTTTTCGACGCTCCTGGCGCCGATCGACATCCCGACGTCGATTCCGCCCATCAACCTGAACGAGAAGTTCGACCCGCGGCAGTTCAGCGGCGTGGGTGTGGAGTTGGGTGTGGCGGAGGGTCTCCTGGCCACCGGGCCGGTGGACCTGACGCAGATCTTCGTCGAGGCGGTGGTGGACGAGCCGCCGGAGCGCATCTCCTTCCCGCCGCCCGAATACCCGCGCATTCTGCTCGAGGCGCGGGTAGAAGGGACGGTGGTGCTGGAGGCCGTGATTGATACCACCGGCCACGCCGAGCCGCCCTCGATCAAGGTGGTCAGCTCCACCAATCGAGCGTTCGAGGCGCCGGCGCGGGACGCCATGCGTCGGGCGCTGTTCCGGCCCGGGCGCGTGCGCGGCCAAGCCGTGCGAGTGTTGGTGCAAATGCCGATCCGGTTCATCATTCCGGGCGGCGGCGAGGACTGAGCGTAGCGGTTTCGGTCACCTTACATCCAGTCGTAAGAACGGAGGCCCCGGAAGCGTATGGAACTGTCAATCCTTGATCTGTACAACGATGCCGGAACGTTCGCGCGCGGCATCATCTGGACGCTCGTGGCCATGTCCGTGCTCGCGCTGGGGACGGCGGTGGCCAAATGGGTCCGCCTGTTCCGCAGCACGCGCCAGACGGCGAAGTTCGCGCCCGAGTTCGGCCGGTTCCTCCAGGAGGACCAGCTGGACGCGGCTATCGCGCTGGCTGAGAAGCAGAAGATCTCCCACGTGGCCCGCGTGCTCGGGGAGGCGCTGGCCGAAGTGAAGCCGCTGCTGCGGGACCGCGCCGCCGTGACCGTGGCCGACATCAACTCGGCCGAGCGCGCGACGGAGCGGCAGATGATGATCCTCCACGCCGAGCTGAAGAAGGGCCTGGGCATCCTGGCCACCGTGGGCGCCACGGCGCCGTTCGTGGGCCTGCTCGGAACGACGATGGGGATCGTGAACGCCTTCACCGGTATGGCCGTGTCCGGTTCCGGCGGGCTGGCCGCCATCTCGGCCGGTATCGCCGAGGCGCTCATTACGACGGCGTTCGGCTTGCTCGTGGCGATTCCGGCGGTGTGGTTCTACAACTACTTCCAGACCCGGATCGACTCCATCACGGTGGAGATGACCTACACTGCGAAAGAGCTGATCGACTACCTCATCAAGAGCGTCGGCAGCGAGTTCGGCCGGTCCATCTTCACGAAGGAATTCCAGACCCAGAAAGCGGCGAGCGGCAGCAAGCCCGCAACCTGAGCACCCCGCAGGGGTCTCTCTAGAGGGAGGGCTGGAATATGGCAATGGCCGCTGGCGGCGACGAGGGCGTCAAGCACGAGCCCAACGTCGTGCCGATGATCGATATCATGCTGGTGTTGCTGATCATCTTCATGATCGTGACACCGATCATCTCGGCCGGTTTTCAGGCCAAGATGCCGCAGGGCAAGAACATTGAGAGCCGCGAGGAAGATTCTGGCGACGTCGTGCTCGGCGTGGATCAGAATGGCTCGTACTACCTCGATCCCGGAAGCGGGACGATCACGCCACTGTGTCCGCCACGCGGGACGGGCGCGTGTGACCAGGACTCCCGGTTGACGGACCTGCTCACGCAGGTGTATACGAACCGGTTGAAAGACAAGATCCTGTACTTCAAGGCGGACCAGAATCTGCCTTACGCCAAGGTCGAGAATGCGATCCAGATTGCCCGGAAAGCCGGCGTTCGAGTGCTCGCCGCGGTGACGGAAGAGCAACGCGAGGGATCCGGTCGGGTGTTCGGGCGGAGGGACTAGACCCATGGCCGGCATGGACGTTGGCACAGGCGGCGGATTCAAGAAGGAGCCGAACGTCGTTCCCATGATCGACATTCTGCTCGTCTTGCTCATCATCTTCATGATGCAGATTCCGCTGCAGCGGAAGGTGATGACCGTGCAGGTCCCACCGCAGCAGGAGGCCACACAGGAGCAGATTCAGGAGAGCACCCAGATCGTGATGGAGCTGCGGGACGACGGCAGCTACGCGATCAACAACCAGGTCGTGCCCAAGGCGGCGCTGGACGTCAAGCTGCACGAGATCTACGACAACCGACCCGCCAAGCTGATGTTCATCAAGGTGGGCGGGAGCCGGAAGTATCAAGACGTCATCGAGGCGATGGACATCGCCCGCGGCGCCGGAGTGCAAGTCATCGGCATCACGCCGCCGGAGGAAAAGGCAGCCAGCTGAACACCGTGGTTGCCGGCTGAAACATCGCTGGCGCGGGGCGGAAAGCTCTCGCGCCCGTGGTGTATATTGCGGATGGTGGTCCACCGTCCTCCTCCGCCCAGGCTGGCGATGCCGCGGCCAGGACGGTCCTACGTGCGCGGCATCTTCGCCTCGGCGCTCCTGCACGCGGTCGCGCTCGGCTTCATCCTGTGGCACAGCCGCTCGAGCTGGGTTGATTCCGGAGCGGGCGCGACGATTCCCGGGGGCGGCGGCGGTGGACAGGGCGGCGCCGTGACGTA
>JACQHC010000179.1 GCA_016199245.1 Gemmatimonadota bacterium
CGTGGAGCCAGGGTGTAGGCGGCGTAGCCGTTGGCCGAGTCGGCAACGCTCGCAATGGCCCCCGCGTGCATGAACCCGTTCTGCTGACAAAATTGCGCGGCAAACGGAAACGCCAGATGCACTTCGCCCGGGGCAATGAAGACGATCTCGGCCCCGAGAGTGGCCATATAGCTTTGGCGACTGAAGCTCTCGCGCACCCGCGCTTCGTAAGCGGGATCTTTGGGTATCACGGGCTGCTCACGCAGAGAGCCAAGTTCTTGTGCTCCGAGTACTCGGTGCTGGATGGCGTCGGCCGAACCACTACTTCTGCTACTCCAAGCCCACCGTTGCGGTACACCTGCACTCCTCGCAAGCGAAGTAGGTATCGGTGGGCCTGTAGGGATAAGGACTTATGCGACGTCAGCGCAGCACCCGAGCCACCCGCGGGTCGAGCCGGCCCACGAACTCCCGGTAGTACGAGAGCTGGCTCCGCTGATCGGCTGTGATCGGCGCGGTCCAGTTGCCCATCTCGTTATACAGCCCGGTCAGCCGGCTTCGGAACTCCTGGGCAAGCTCGACCACCTCGTTCAATTCCCGCATCTGCTCGGCGGTCCGGCCGCGTTGCGCCGCGGGCAACGAATCGAGCCGCTGCTTGAGCGCCACTACGGCGTCCGCCCGCGGGGCAAACGTGCGGATCATTTCTCCCAGGGCCACCAGCGTGTCATGCCAGGCGGCGAGCGCCGGCCCGCTCAGCGTGATGCGGGGATCGTTCATCACCCGCACCTGTTGCTCCCGTGCCGTGCCGCCCACCGTGAGCCGCACCGTGTACTCGCCCGGCATCACCCACGGGCCTTGCACGCGGCCGCCACCGCCGCCAAAGCCGAACTGCTGGGCCGCCGCGCCCGGGCGCGGTGTCACGAGGTCGGCGTGCCGGAGGTTCCACACCACGCGGTTCACCCCCGCTGCGACAGCAGGCCGCACCCGGTTGATCTCCCGCCCCGACGCGTCGTGGATCGTGAGGCTCACGGCACTCGAATCCCGCCGCTCGCGCAGGAAGTAGTCAACGATCGCGCCAGCCGGAGGATTCTCGCCGCGAAACACCATGTCACCCACGTGCGCCGTCTCGTCCGCATAGCGGATCTGCTCGGCGGGCTCGACCGTAAAGAGGTGCGCGTCCGCCCGCATGATCTGCGGCGTCAATTCCTGCAACACGTTGATGTTGTCCAGGATCTGAATGCCGCGACCGTGCGTCCCCAGGATCAGATCGTTGTCGCGCTGGTGAGTCACCAGGTCGTTCACGGCCATCGTGGGCAGATTGCTCCGCAGCTCGACCCAGCTGGTGCCGCCGTCGTTCGAGTAGAACAGTCCCAGCTCCGTGCCGAGGTACAGCACCCGCGGGTTGCGGAGATCCTCGCGGATGGTGCGCAGCACGCGGCGCGGCGGCAGGTTCCCGACGATCGAGGTCCAGGTCTGCCCGAAATCGGTGGAGCGGAACAGGTAGTTCGCGAAGTCGTTGTTGCGGTAGTTGTTGATTGCCACGTACACCGTGCCTGCGGCGTGACGCGAGGGCTCGATTCCTGAGATCCACACCGACCGCGGCAGGCTCGGCACGCGGCTGATCACGGTCGCCCATGTACGACCATCATCCTGCGACACCTGGAGATTGCCGTCGTCCGTCCCCACGTACAGCACGCCGCGGCGGAGCGGCGACTCGGCGATCGCCGAGAGCGTCGGGTAATAGGGAACGCCGTCGTCCAGCGACGCCGTGGAATCCTGCGCCCGCTGGCCCATGATGGTGAGCTCGCGACGGTTCACCTTCGTCGTGAGGTCGCCCAGGTCCTGCCACGTATCGCCCTTATCGGTGCTCTTCCACAGCTTGTTGGTGCCCGCGTACAGCGTGTTGTTGTCGAACGCCGAGATGATGAACGGCCCATCCCAGTTGGCGGATGCCATCGCGTTCAACAGTTCGGGCTCGGGCGTACTGGTGAACCAGGCTTCGAAGTTCCGCCGACCCCCGATCGCGCCGCGCGGATCGCCCGGCCGGATGGACTTCCGTTCCCGGGTGAGGAGATCCAGCCGCTGCAGCCCGAGATACTGGGACTCCGTGTACACCGTTCGGCCGTCAGCCGTGTCGGGCCAGCTGAGGAATCCGTCACCCCCGTTCACCTGGAACCAGTCTTCCAACCGGATGCCGGCGGCGAGATACGTGGCTGACGGACCGATCCACGAGCCGTTGTCCTGCAGCCCGCCGTACACGTGATACGGCTTCTGATTGTCCACGCGCACCCGGTAGTACTGGCTCACGGGGAGATGGGTGAGGAACAGCCACGTCACCGCGCGGTCGTACGACACGCCCACGCCGCCGTCGTCGCCCTTGATCACGTGCCGCGAGTCACGCGGGTTCACCCACAGAATGCGGTCGTCGCCGTGCAACGACTGGCGCGCGGGCCGGAACGTCTTGCCGCCGTCGTCCGACCAGCTGAACGAGTTCTGCATGTAGATCCGGCGGTCGTCGCTCGGGTCCACCAGGATCTGGCTCGCGTACATCGGCCGCGGGTTCCAGTCGGACATGTGAGTCCACGTCTCGCCCTTGTCCTCCGAGCGATACACGCCGGCCGCGCGACCCGTGTAGGCGGTGGACGCGTTGTAGCGGTAGCCCTGCTCCACGCAGATGTAGACCACGCGCGGATCGCGGCGATAGATCGAGATCCCGATCCGGCCCTTGTCGCTCGTCGGGAGGCCGGCCGTCACCTTGCGCCACGTGCGGCCGCCGTCGGTGGACTTCCACAACGCGCTCCCCGGCCCGCCGCCGTGGAACCCGAACGCCTTCCGCATCCGCTGATAGCTCGCGGCGTACATCGTGCTCGGATCGTAAGGGTCGATCGCGACGTCCACGACGCCCGTGATCGAGTCCACGTGGAGCACGCGGGTCCACGAGCCACCGCCATCGCGCGACATGTAGAGGCCGCGCTCCTCGCTCGGGCCCCAGAGATGCCCCATCGCGGCGACGAACACGATGTTCGGGTCCGTGGGGTGCAGCGCGATGCGGCCGATGTGGTGCGAGTCCCGGAGCCCCATGTTGCGCCAGGTCTTACCGCCATCGGTGGACTTGTAGACACCGTCACCCCACGAGCTGCTCTGCCGGTTGGCCCGCTCGCCGGTCCCGACCCAGACGATGTTCGTGTCCACCTGGTGCACCGCGACGGCGCCGACCGAATGCGTCGCCTCGTTGTGGAACACTGGGGCGATCGTGATGCCGTGATTCGTGGTCTTCCAGACGCCGCCAGTCGCGCTGGCGATGTAAAACGTGTAGGGATTGTTCTCCACCACGGCGAGATCCACCACGCGGCCGCTCATGGTGACCGGCCCGATGTCTCGGAAGCGGAGGCCCGACAAGGTTTGGGATGAGAGCGATTGAGCGTTGAGCCTGGCGCTCGAGAACAGCGTCAGGGAGAGGGTTGTGGAGGTCGCGAGGAGTCGGCGAAGCTGAGTCATGGCAGTGCGCGGTTGAAGTGAAAAAGGTGGTAGAGACGAACGTCGCAGTCAGTGGACCTCTGCGCAAGTCGCGCCGTGGGTCATTAGCGCCCCGGCGGCATGGCACAGCCCTCGCGCTGCCGCGTGTCTGCTAGGTCCACGATCTTCCAACCGTCCGTCCGCCGCACGAGATGAAACGCGTCCACGCCGCAGTGGCTGAAG
>JACQHC010000178.1 GCA_016199245.1 Gemmatimonadota bacterium
AACTGGCCGTCCACGTACACGAGGCCCGCTGCCGTCCGCGCCGGCAGGCCGAGCGCCCGAGCCAGCGCCACGTACAGGACCGTGTGCTCGTTGCAGTCGCCGCGCCGGGCCTCGAGGACCTGCAGGGCGCTCGGCACGCTCACGGTGATCGCCTTGTCCAGGTTGTCATGCACCCAGCGGTTGAGCAGCTCGGCCACGCGTCGAGGATCGCGTGAGCGGCCTACGATCTGCCTGGCCTGCGCCTGGATCCGCGGGTCGTCGCTCTGTACCAGGGGCTCGGGTCGGATGAACGGGCCGAATCGGGACGGCGGCGCCGGGATCCTGAAGTCGGCCTGCAACAGGCTGTCCGGCTCGGTGCGAATGGTCAAGGTGTCGCCGGTCATGGACTGGCGTCCGCCCGAGAGGTCGAATCCGCCCAGGTCCACACCGCCCAGCCGCACGCGCAGCATCTGGGCGGCTTCCTCGGGCAGACGCACGTTCGAGGCAATGGCCGTCTGGCGGATGATATCTCCGGCTCGTGCAGGTGTGGGGCTCGGGACCCGGCGGCGGAAATTCTCATGCGCAAGCTCGTACGCGGACCGCTCCATGGTGAAACCCATAGCGGACGTAGCCCGAACGACGCGTCCCAACTCGTCGATCCAGGCCTCGAGCGCGAGCCCCGCCATTTCCTGCTCTACGCGAAACGCGCGCACCGTGTCCCAGTGCACTGCGACCCACTGGCGTGCCGTCGAATCGAACGCCGCCGAATCCGGCACGACGAACGTGGAATCGCCAGTGATCCGGACCTCGACCTCGCGCTCCTGGAGCACGAGCGGGTCGAACATTCGGAGGCTGTAGCGATTCCCCACGCGCACCTGTTCACCGAAGGTGACCTGCAACGGGAGGAGTCCCGGCAGCACGATGGGCCGTTCGAGGGGAACGCGCATCGTTTCCGTCGCTCCTCCGCTCTCGAATTCGACCGTGAGAACCGAGTCCGCTCCCACGCGGCCGCGCGCCGCGAACTGACCCAGATCTCCGCGCAACAGGGCATCGAACGAGCGGAGCTCGAGCCGTCGCGAGAGCATCGCCTCCGTGCGCGCGTCCGTACGATGGAGGGTCCCAAGGGCGAGGACTTCGAGCACCATGAGATCCTGGACGCGGATCGAGTCCGCCAGCGTATCCACCGTGTTGGAGGCGAAGCCGATCTGCTCGCCGCCAAGAGACAGGGCGTAGTACGTCGCGCCCGGTGGCAGCGACAGCGCGGCCTCGGCAAGGAGGCGGCTCCTGGACGGCCGGTATTCGCGATAGACCAGCCACCCCATTGTGCCGACCCACGCCGCCAGAATGAGCGTGGCGAGAGTGCGGCGTGTCACGAGCCGGCCCGTCGCAACGCGGCCTCGAACAGCTGCTTCTCTTCGTCCGATTCGACCACGATCTGGACGTCCGACGGATACGCCGCGACGGCCACGTGCCGGGTGAGCACTTCACACATCACCTCGGCCGCGTCCTCGGACTCCAGGTTCCCGGCGCCCGTGCCGAGCGGCGGCACCGTGACCCGCGCGAGTCCCCAGTCCACCGCGCGTTGCAGCGCGCTGGTTAGCGCGTGCCGAACGGTGAGGCGGGACACTGGCTCCCGGTGATCGCGGATCACGGCGTGGATCACGAACTCGGTGGGAAGGTCGCCGCCGCTCGTGACCACGGCGGCCCCGACGACCAGCGGCTGTTGCACGCGCAGCTGGGTCTGGAACGCGGCCCCGCCGACCTGCTCCAGGTGGCGCAAGGCCGCCGATGTGGGTTCGAGCTTCTCGGTCGCGGGACGAATCACCGCGTCCGCGGCCACGAACGCGATGTCGTCCACCACGACGCGGATCACGCGGTGCCGATCTCCCGCGAACGGCGGTACATGAGTGCCGCGTCTGCGGGCCGGTTGAGCCGGTCCAGCACGATCCCGAGCCCGTAGAGGGCCCTCGCGCTGTTGGGCCGCAACTCGACCGCGCGTTGATAGGCTTGCAGGGCCCCGGACAGGTCGTCCACGTGGTTCAAGGCTTCGGCCAGCGACAGATACGCCTCCGCCCGGCCGGCATCCAGCTCGACCGCCCGTCGCAGGTGCGGCACCGCGTCTCTCCATCGGGCCTTACGCGAAATCACGATCCCCAGCTGGTGGCACGCCTCCGCGTTTGCCGGGTTCCGCTCCAGCACAACCCGCAGGTCCTGCTCCGCTTCGGCGTAGTGGCCGCGCCGCCCCAGCAGCGCCGCCCGGTCGATTCGGGCGCGCGTATCGCCGGCGTCGCAGGTCAACGCCCTGTTCAATTCTACCAGCGCGCGCTCCGAGTCGCCGGCGCCCTCGAACGCCCAGGCCAGGTAGCGGCGGGCTTCCGAGTGGCCGGGATTCGCGTCCAGCACCTCCCGGCAGATCGCCGCGCCGCGCCGCCATTCGCCCCGCTCGATCGCCTCGGCGGCCGCCCGGCACAACAGATCCTGTTCGGCTCCTGTTGGCGTTCGGGGCGCTGCCGGCTCGGCGTCCGTCGCCGACGTCGCCGGCTCGGACGGGACGGTCGGACCGGGCACGACCGCCGCGCCCACTTCCGGGGATTCCTCCGCCACGAGGTGGAACGGCAGAACCCCCGCGAGCTCGACCGAGTCCGATTCGCCAAGGTGCTCCGGGGCCTCGCTCGCGTGCGCGCGCGCCGCCAGCTCCACCGCCAGGCGCCGGCGCCGAAGCCGCCGCCGCCAGTGAGGCGAGGTCATACGCCTTCCTCGGCCGTCTCGGCCTTCACCCACTCGAGATAGGGCGGGAGTCCGGCCTGGACCGGCAATGCGAGCAGCTCCGGGATTTCGTACGGATGCCGCTCCCGGATGCAGGACTCGAGCGCCGGCCACCGCTCGCGCCGTGTCTTCATCAAGACCACCGCTTCCTCGGCCTCCGTGACCTCGTTGGCCCACCGGTAGATCGACGTACCGACGGGTAGCACCGTCCCGCACGCGATCACGCGCCTCTCGACCAGCTCCCGCACGAGGGTCCGGGCATCCGCGGCGCTCTCCAGCGTCGTGAGGGCCACGAAATAGTCGGCTTCGGGCAGGGTCGGACGGGCGGTCGAAGTGGGTGGCATGGACGTGACCCTGAGTCCCATGAACGGTTCGCGGCGGCCAAGGTGAAAAAAGGGGAGCAGAAAGTATGGCGGGACCAGCCGCGGGGCAAGACGGTACCGGCCCAGGGACTTCGGTCCAGGAGCCCCGGCAGGCTCCGCCCTGATGCCCGGGCCGTGCGGGAGCCGAGCCCGCGTGACCGGCGGGCAGACCCCGACCGTTGACCCGCATTCAGCCGTCCGCCTAGGTTGTCAAGTTATGCCTGAAGATCGGCTCATCGTTCGTGGGGCGCGGGTCCACAATCTCAAGAACGTCACCGTCGAGATCCCGCGGGATCGGCTCACGGTGATCACGGGCCTCTCGGGCTCCGGCAAGTCGTCGCTCGCGTTCGACACGATCTACGCGGAAGGCCAGCGGCGCTACGTCGAATCGCTCTCCGCCTACGCCCGCCAGTTCCTCGGGCTCATGGAAAAGCCGGATGTGGACCAGATCGAGGGGCTCTCCCCGGCGATATCCATTGAACAGAAGACGGCGGCGCACAATCCGCGCTCCACGGTCGGAACGGTAACGGAGGTCTATGACTACCTGCGCCTGCTCTGGGCGCGCGCTGGTGTACCCCATTGCCCGAGGGACGGGTCAGCCATCGTGCGCCAAAGCGCGAGCCAGATCGCCGACCTCGTGCTCGCGTGGCCGGAAGGAACCCGCATCGAAGTCGTGGCGCCGCTCGTGCGGGGCCGCAAAGGCGAGTTCAAGGACCTGTTCGAGGGCGCGCGGCGCCAGGGCTTCATCCGCGCCCGCGTGGATGGCGAAGTGTACGATCTCGCCTCGCCTCCCAGGCTGAACCGACGGATGAACCACGATGTCGGCCTGATCGTGGACCGACTCGTCGTGCGAGCCAGTGACCGCAAGCGGCTCCACGACTCGATCGAAACCGCGCTGCGGGCAGCCGAAGGCCTGGTGGAGGTCGTGCGCTACGCGGCCGGGAAGTCTGCCGCCTCTGCCGTCTCTGCCGCCCCTGCCGCCACAACCCACTCCTTCTCCGAGCGCTTCGCGTGCCCCGTCTGCGGCTATTCCCTGGCCGAGCTCGAGCCGCGGCAGTTTTCGTTCAATTCGCCGTACGGCGCCTGCCCCGAGTGCACCGGGCTCGGCGTCCGCCGCGTGGTGAGTCCGGAGCTCGTCCTCGGAGGCCCCCGTATTTCCATTCTCGAAGGCGTGGTGCTGCCGTGGGGTGAGCCGAGCGGTTACCTCCGATCCGTTGTGCTGCCGGCCCTCGCGCGACATCTCAAGTTCGATCTCGAGACGGCGTGGGGCGCGCTGCCCGAGCGGGTGCGGCACGCCCTGCTGTTCGGCATCGAAAACCGGACCTTCTCGTTTCCCTACGGGGCGGGAGCGTCCTCGGGCCGCTATGAAACCCAGTGGGAAGGCATCCTCAAGAACGTCGAGCGGCGCTATCGGGAAACGACCTCCGAGTCCGTACGGATGGAGCTCCAGGAATTCATGACCGAGCTCCCCTGTGAAGCCTGCAAGGGCATGCGGCTGAAGCCGGAGAGCCTGGCCGTCCTCGTGGGCCGCCGAAGCATCGGCGAGGTGGTGGCGTTGCCGGTGAACGAGGCGCTCGCCTTCTTCCACGACCTGCGTCAGCCGACCGGCGGTGCATCGGCCGGGGGGAGCGTCGCGACCGACGTCGCGGGCCCGATTCTCAAGGAAGTCCTAGATCGACTCCGGTTTCTGTGCGATGTAGGTCTTGAGTACCTGACGCTGGGCCGATCAGCGGCTTCGCTGTCGGGCGGCGAAGCGCAACGCATCCGGCTGGCCACGCAAATCGGCTCGAGGCTCGTGGGCGTGTTGTACATCCTGGATGAACCGTCCGTGGGTCTCCACCCGCGAGACAACGCTCGACTGCTGGACACGCTCCGGGGGCTGCGCGATCTCGGTAACACGGTCATCGTCGTGGAGCACGACGAAGAAACGATTCGCGCCGCGGACCATGTCGTGGATCTGGGACCGCGCGCCGGCCGGCACGGGGGCGAAGTCGTCGTCCAGGGCCCGCTTTCGGCTGTGCTGTCACATTCCGCGTCGCTCACGGGGCGGTACCTACGCCGCGAACTGCGCATTCGCGTTCCGCCCGGCCGCCGGCCGATGGATCCCGACCGCGTGTTGCGTATCATCGGCGCGCGCCAGCACAACTTGAAGCACCTGACGGTGGACGTTCCGCTCGGCCTGTTCAGTGCGGTGACCGGAGTGTCCGGCTCGGGGAAGTCCACGTTGGTCACCGATATCCTGTATCTCGCGCTGGCGCGCCATATCTACCGCGCGAAGGTGCTCCCGGGCGCGCACGACCGGATCGAGGGGCTCCAGCAAATCGACAAGGTGCTGGACATCGACCAGAGCCCCATCGGACGCACGCCACGCAGCAATCCCGCGACGTACACCGGGTTGTTTGCGCCCATCCGGGAGTTGTACGCCGAGCTGGCCGAGTCGAAGATCCGCGGGTACGGACCCGGGCGGTTCTCGTTCAACGTGAAGGGCGGGCGGTGCGAGTCGTGCCAGGGCGACGGGCTGGTGAAGATCGAAATGCACTTCTTGCCGGACGTCTACGTTCCCTGCGAGATCTGCAAGGGCCGGCGCTACAATCGCGAGACCCTGGAGGTGCGCTACCGCGGCAAGTCCATTGCGGACGTGTTGGAGATGACGGTGGCGGATGCGCTGGAGTTCTTCGAGCATCAGCCACGCATCAAGGGCCGGCTCGAGCTGCTCAACGACGTAGGCCTGGGGTATATCCACCTCGGCCAGAGCGCTACGACACTCTCGGGCGGTGAGGCCCAGCGGGTGAAACTGGCCACGGAGCTGTCCAAACGCGACACGGGCCGCACTTTGTACCTACTGGACGAGCCCACGACGGGCCTTCATTTCGAAGATGTCCGGCTCCTGCTCGACGTGCTCCACCGCCTGGTGGACAAGGGCAATACCGTCGTCGTGATCGAGCACAATCTCGATGTCGTGAAGACCGCTGATTGGATCATCGACCTGGGGCCGGAAGGGGGCGCCGCGGGCGGGGAGGTGGTCGCGCAGGGGCCGCCGGAGGCCGTGGTTGAGGCTACCCGATCCCACACCGGACGGTTTCTCGCGCCGCTCCTGAATGAATCCGTCGGGAGGGAGCCTCGCCCCGGCCCCCGCGGCGCTCGGCGGGTTCCCCGGTGAGTTCGACCGGCCGACGGTCGTCTGGCGCTATGCGTCGGACGGATCGGGGTTTACAATCCGCCCGGGAGTGACACTTTTTGAAACATCGGGCGTATGGAAAGGTGCCGCCGCCCCAGGAGTTCGGCACGCATGACCGGCCTTGAGCCGTTGATCCCGATCTTCTTCTTCCTGTCGGTCGCGTCGGTGATCATCCTGCGCGGCCCGCTGGGGAAGGCGCTGGCCGACCGCCTGTCCGGACGCGCCGCGGCGGAGGACCCTTCGGAAGCGGCGGCCCTGAAGGCGGAATTGGACGACGTGTACCATCGGTTGGAGGACCTGGAGCAGCGGCTGGACTTCGCCGAGCGGCTGCTGGTTAAGGGGCGCGAACGAGAAGGGTTACCCAGGGGAGGATAATCGTGCCCGAGTTCCTCTTCTGGAACGAGGTGGTCATTCCGCTTGCCGGTATGGCGGTCGGCGTCATCTTGGGCCTACCGCTCATCAAGGCGATCGTTCGTCGAATCGAGGGGAGGCCAACAGCGCCAGGGAGCGAGGAAGTGCAGGCCCTGCGGGCCGAGGTGGCAGAGCTGAGACGGCGCCTGGAGTCGGCGGAGGATGTCGCGAACCGAGTGGCAGAGCTTGAGGAGCGGGCGGATTTCGCCGAGCGTTTGCTGACGCAGCAGCGGGACCGAAGCCGGCTTCCGCCAGGCTGACGCTATGATCGGGCTGAGCCTGATAGTCGTGCTGGTCGTGGTCGTCGTCGTGCCGGCCGTGGTGGTGACGGTCGTGCCGCGTGTGGTCCGGAGTGTCGTTCCGTCGCTGATGCGGGCGTTGGCGAGTGAGGGCCGGCTCGATGCCGGGCGTTCTGAAGGGCAGGGCAGTGAGCTGCGGGAGGTTGTGGACCGGTTGCAGCAACGCGTCGAGGAGCTGGAGGAGCGCTCGGATTTCCTCGCGCGCATGCTCACGGAGGTGCGGCGAGAACCGTTGCGGCCGGCGGTGTCCGGGGAGTGACCGTGTGGAAGATATCCTCGCGATCATTCTGATCTTCGGCGGCGGCTCGGCCTTCCTGCTGGCGATTTCACCCGTGGGGCGTGCGATCGCCGACCGCATCCGTTCGGGACCGGCCGCCGCGGCCGATGAGAGCCTGGGCCGGCTCCACGAAACCCAGCAGGCGATCCTGGACGACCTGGAGTCGGTGCGGCAAGAGCTCACGGATCTCCAGGAGCGCATGGACTTCACCGAGCGGTTGCTGGCGCAGCACCGGGAGTCCGGTCGGCTGCCGGAGCGCGGCCAGGCGGGGGGTGGCGCGTGATGGAGTTCCTCGCGCCCATGGTTGTCGTCACGACGTTGATCTTGACGGTCGGCGTAACCGTCATTCTGCGGGGTCCGCTCGGCCGAGCGCTGGCTGACCGGCTCGCCGCTCGGAGTGCCGCGCATCCGGACGATGGAGCGCTACAGGAATTGCGGCACGAGGTGGAAGATCTGCGTGGGGCGCTGGGCGAGGTGCAGGAGCGGCTGGACTTCGCGGAGCGGCTGCTGGTGAAGCGCCGGGATCCGGAGATTCCTGGGCCGGCCAGGTAGGGGACCGAGGTGCGAAGGCGGGAGCCGGTTGGGTCTGGGACGGGAGGCGTGACGGGTCGCATGACTGGCGACGTATGATCGCATGACTGGCGAGGTATGATATGGAATGGATATTCATGGCTGTCGCGCTCGTGATGGTGGCGCGTTCTCCGGTGGGCATCGCGCTGGCCGAGCGGATCCGGTCCGGCCCTCACGGTGGCGCGGCCGGTGCCCGGTTCGACGAGTTCGCTGCACAGGTAGGGGATGACTTCCGGGCGCTGCGGGACGAGGTAGCCGAATTGAGTGAACGCATGGACTTCACGGAGCGGACGCTCACCGCAATGCGCCGCAGCGACGCTTTGCCGGATGGGCCCGGCCGGACGTGACTGAACAATCGGTGCTCGGGGCGGGCCGGGGCGCGCCGAGCCGTGACGTGAGGCCTGATCCGGCAGCCCGTTCCTCCGAGGAGGCGTGAGCGGACATGGGCATCTTCCAGCGGATGTCGACAGTCATCAGGTCTTGGGTCAATGCCCTGATCGGGAAGGCCGAAGACCCTCAGAAAATGCTCGAGCAGTTGGTGCTCGACATGCGGTCGCAGTTGGCCAAGACCAAGCAAGACGTCGCCGCCGCGATCGCCGACGAGAAGAAGCTCCTTGCTCAGGTAGAGAAGGAGAAGCAACAGGGCGAGGAATGGGAGCGCCGGGCCATGCTGGCGGTGCAGGAAAGCCGCGATGACCTGGCCAAGCAGGCGCTCGTGCGGCACAACGAGCACGTGCAGCATGCGCAGGCGCTGCACGAGACGTGGATCAAACACAAGGCTGATACGGAAGCCCTGAAGGACCAGCTCCGCGTCCTCAACGACAAGATCGAAGAAGCCAAGCGCAAGAAGAACATCCTCATCGCGCGCGCCCGGCGGGCCGAGGCGCAGGGCCGCATCCAGGCCACCATGGCCGGGATGTCGGACAAGAGCGCCTTCGAGGGATTCGAGCGTATGGCCGAGCGCATCGAGGACATGGAGCGCCAGGCCGTCGCGGCGGCCGAGTTGGCCGGCGAGCTCACGGGTGATTCCCTGGCCCGGCAGTTCGAGCAGCTGGAGTACCGCGGATCGGCCGACCAGCAATTGCTCGAGCTGAAGCGAAAGATGGGAGTGCTGCCGCCGGCGTCGGCTGCCGAAGCGCGCCAGCTGCCTACGGGCAAAGCGGGCGAGCAGGTGGCAGAGGCCGAGATCGTGGACGAGGAGGAACGTAAGGAGCCCTGATGGCTGAGGTCGGAGGCCGGGGGCTCGCGGCCACTCTGGTCGTCCTGTTCGCGGTCGGCCTCCTGCTGGTCTTCCTCGGCAAGGTCGCCGAGGTGCTGTTGCTGTTGTTCCTCGCCACGCTGCTGGCCACCTACTTCTCAGCGCTCACCGGCCACATCGTCCGTCTCACCGCCCTGTCCCGCGGCGCGGCGCTCGTGGGGACCGTCGGCGTCACGGTCCTGGCTGCGGCGGGCATCGGCGCTTTGGTGCTTCCTCCCGTCGTTCAACAGACGCAGGAGCTGATCGCGTCCCTCCCGGCGCAGGCCGAACGGCTCCAGGCGTTGCTGGCGCGGCTCGCACGGCAGTACCCGTTGCTCGAGCGCACGGCGCTTGGCCCCCAGGGCGGCGGCCTCATGGAGGGCGTGGTGGACGATGTGACGGCGTTCCTGCGAGCGTCGATCGTCCCCTACCTCACCGCCAGCGGCGCCCTCCTCATCGAGTTGGTGAGCGTGCTCGCGATGGCGCTGTACCTCGCGCGCGAGCCCGACACGTACCGGGCGGGCCTCGTGTCGCTGGTGCCGCCGGGGGTCCGTCATATCGCGCGAACGGTGCTCGCCGATCTTGGCGCCACCATGCGCGCCTGGATCTGGGCCCAGCTGCTCGCCATGGCGGTGCTCGCCGTGCTGACCGGCGTCGGACTGTGGCTGCTGCGCGTGCCCTACGCCCTGGCCTTCGGCGTGTTCGCCGGGGTCGTGGCAATCGTTCCGTTCTTTGGAAGTATCGTGTCCACGGTACTGCCGGCGCTCTTCGTGCTGGGCGACACGGGGTGGTTGCACGCGCTCGCCGTGGCCTTGCTGGGCGTCGCGGTTCATCTGCTCGAGACCAACGTCGTGCGGCCGCTCATCTTCCAAGAGCGGCTCCGCCTGCCGCCCGTGCTCACGATCATGAGCGTGCTGATCATGGCCGCGCTCGTCGGCGCCCTGGGTCTCATCATCGCGGTCCCGCTGCTCGCCGCCGTCATCGTCGTGGTGCGTCACGTGCTGGTCGAGCAAGTCTACGGCGACGCCCCGCGCGACGCGGTTCCCTCAGCGGTGCTGGTCTCCTCCACCGGCGAAACCCGCGCCGTTCGAGTCACCGAGTAGTCCGCAACGTTTCGGTACGTTCTGCAGCAAAATCATACCTGGCGTTTTCCCTTCCTGCCTTAGGTTCGTGCTGTCCGAAGCGGACCCGTCGGACGGCCGGCTCAGAGCCGTGCCCATGCACGGAAAGGAGGGTGCACATGAAGCGATTCATCGGGGCCCTGTTGCTCGCTGGTGCGCTCGGCATGACGCCGAACCCCAAGCCAGCGGACGCAGCGGCCGTGAGTTGTTTGGACAGAGTGATCGCGGATTGCGACGAGGACTTTCCGGCGGATTCGGAACAACTCATCGCCATTCGTGGGTGGTGCTACATCATTCGCGGAAGCTTCTGCCTTTTCTGACATGAACAATGGCCGGCTGAACGACGGCGGCGGGGAGCCACGCGCTCCCCGCCCACCCGGTCCCCCTGACGGCTCGGTCGCGCTTGCCCTCAAGGCGGACGTGGTGCTGGGCGCACAACTGGTGAGTCGTCATCGGGCGCCCCGGCTGGCGGCCCTGCTGGTGTTGTCGCTGCTCGTGGCGGCGGCAGGTCATCGGCCGGCGCCCGGCGCCGTGCGCGTGCCCATGGCGTGCGTGGTCGTGGGGATTCTCGCAGTAGTGGGGGCGTCGAGACTGTTCGCGCCGGGTGGGGCGGTGGCCGCCGCCCGGGCAGGCGCCGGGAAATGGTGGATCGCGCCCGTTGGGCGTCTCCTCGGCGGGCTCGCCGTCGTGCTACCCCTCGGTCTGGCCGGCGCAGCCTTGCTTGCACTACCGGGCGCCGGCACCGACGCAATGCCCAGACTGTCAGGTATCCTCTCGCTGTACGGCGCCGCGACGGCCGCCGTAACCGCGGCCGCCGCGCCATTGATCGGATCATCGGCGGCGGCGGCCATCGGGCTCACCACGGCCTGGGTGGGTGCCCTCCCTCCGTCCGGCCTCGCCACGATGCTCGCCGGGTGGCCGGTGATCGCGCGACCGCTCGTCTCCCTGTGGAACGTTCTGCCTTTGCCGTGGCGGGCCATCCGATGGTTCGAACGCGGCGGCCTGGGGGACCTCATGCTCCTTGCTGCATGGGTTGTCGTCGCTGTGCTCGCCACCGCCTGGAGCGTAAACCGGTTCTATCGCCTCGCGCGCCGAGGCCCCGCGGCATGACGGCGCCCGGCGACTCCATCCTGCGATGCCGCGGTGTTGGGCGCGGCTTCACGACCCCGGCGGGAATTCGGGACGCCGTCGTCGAATGCTCGTTTGGCGCGAGCGCCGGGGAGATCATCGGTATCGTGGGGCCGAACGGGGCCGGGAAGACCACGTTGCTTCGTCTCGTGGCCGGGGACCTTCCCCTGAGCACGGGCGAGGCCACGGTGGACGGCCTGCCCGTGGGCACGCGCGAGGCGCGCCGCCTCGTGGGTTACGCGCCGGACCCCCCGGTCATTCCCATGGAACTGACCGGTGTCGAGTGGTTGTCCTACCTCGCGGGACAGCGGGCGAGCAGGCCAGCCGAGCGAGTCGCGTTCGTCCGCCGCGGGATTGAGCTCGGCGGTCTCGAAGAGTTCGCCGGCCGCCCGGTGGCCGAGTACTCGCGTGGCATGGCGCAGCGCCTCGGGCTCGCTGCCGCGGCCATGCTCGCGCGTCGCGTCCTGTTGCTGGACGAGGCCTTGAGCGGCGTGGATCCGCTCGTCGCCCGGCGCCTCCGCGGCGTCGTCCTGGACGTGGCCGCGACGGGCCGGACGGTCCTGGTAGCTTCGCACGACTTGGCGACCATCGAGCGCCTGGCGACCCGCGTTCTCGTGCTGTGGCGTGGTCGTGTGCTCGCCGACGTCTCCATGGCGGGGTTGCTCCGCGAGCGGATGGCGGAGCTGTCGCTAAACGGTGGCGCGATCGCGCGCGTGAAATGGCTGCTGGAGCGGTTCCGCGGCGCCTTCCGCACCGGCGACGGCGTCGCCATCCCGCTGGCCGGCGGGCTTACAGTGGAGTCCGTCCTGGCTGCGTGCCGGAACGAGAGGATCCCAGTCGCGGCCTCCCGGGTCCGGTACCGCGCTCTGGAGGACCTCCTGGTGGATGCCGTGTCAAACGGGGAGCCCCCGACATGACCGCTCCCACCCTCCGCGCTCTTGGTGCGGCCCTGACCAGTCCCGGTGATGCCATGCGGCAAATGACGACCAGCCCGCGGCCCATCGCGCTTGGGATTCTGCTGGGCCTCGTCGTCGTGGCCGCCGGGATGGCCACGCTCCCGCGACAGCTGGCGCTCTTGAACCAGGCCCTCGCTCCCACAGGAGACCCGATGCGAGACATGCACCTGGTCAGAATGCAGGCGGGGCTGCTCCGCGTCGTGGTTGTGGATCGGCTCGTCCCCGCGCCCACGTTCGTCCTCGCGGCCGTGCTGCTGGTGCTGGCGGCGGAACCCGTGCTGGCTGTGGCGGAGGAACGGCGGCGCATGCTGTGGGCCTTGGCAATCGTGGGTTTGGCGCCGCTCGTGGTCCATCGGTTGGGTGAGCTGGTGGTTACCTACCTGAGTCCGGTTCCGGATCCGCTGCGTCTGGGAGACGCGATCGCTCTGCCCCAGCGATTCGCTACCGGCCCGGCGTTGCTCTGGTGGAGCGACGGGTCACCACCGGGCTGGCTGCTCTCCGTTAACACCCGGCTGAACCTGTTCTCCGTGTGGTCCGTGGCGATCTGGTCCATCGGGCTGCGCGAGTTGGATAGAGGCGACCCCACAGCGTGGCATGTGGCTCTCCCCGCTGGCTGTGTCCTCGTTGCAGGACTCATCACCTACTGGCTCAAGCCGGTGGTGTCAGCGTTGGTGCTCGGGGCTCCGTGACGTGGATCGTCGACAGGCGATGACGGGCGACCAGGAACGATGAAGGGCGACCCCGGCCGCCGCTGACGCGTCCAGCATACTCGCGGCTAGCACCCTGGCATCGCCTTACACGACCTATCCTCGTCTGTGCCGTTACTCTTGTCCGTAAT
>JACQHC010000182.1 GCA_016199245.1 Gemmatimonadota bacterium
CGAACTCGGCGCTGCGCAAGGTCGCGCGCGTGCGCCTGACCAATAGTCTCGAGGTGACGAGCTACATTCCCGGCGAAGGGCATAACCTGCAGGAGCACAGCATCGTGCTGATCCGCGGGGGCCGGGTGAAAGATCTGCCGGGCGTGCGGTATCACATCATTCGGGGCACGCTCGACGCGGCCGGCGTCAGCGATCGCAAGCAGAGCCGGTCAAAATACGGGGCGAAGCGCCCGAAATGAGCCGGCGACAGAAATCCATCCGCCGCCACGTACCGGCGGATCCCCGGTACGACAGCCAGACCGTGTCGAAGTTCATCAGCTCGGTCATGGAGCGCGGCAAGAAGTCCCTGGCGGAGACGATCTTCTACCAGGCGATGGACCTGATCGAGCAGCGAACGCAGCAGCCGGGCGTGAACGTGTTCAAGCAGGCGCTGAACAACGTGAAGCCCGTGCTGGAAGTGAAGAGCCGCCGCGTAGGCGGCGCGACGTACCAGGTGCCGGTCGAGGTGCGGCCGGAGCGGCGCACGACGCTGGCCATGCGGTGGATTCTGGCATACGCCCGTGAGCGGAACGAAAAGACGATGGCGGAGCGGCTGGCCGCCGAGTTGATCCTCGCGTCGAAGGGCGAGGGCAACGCCGTGAAGAAGAAGGAAGACACGCACCGGATGGCAGAGGCGAATCGCGCGTTCGCCCACTACCGGTGGTAAGAAAGCAGTGAGAAGTAAGACGTAAGAAGTCAGAGGAGCGGCACCGGCCACCCTCTCACTTCTCGCCTCTCACCTCTCACGCCACTCTAGACCGACAACTTCGGGACCCTGCGCCAAGGGATCCCGCGTCGCAGGGGGGAGCCCCCGGACGGTTGCGGAGCGAGACCAGTCCGCCCGGCGGACGACGGTCGCCCCGCTTTTTCGCTGGTGAGGGGACGATTATCCGATGTCCGAGGGCGTCGGAGACCGGTCAGCCGAGTTTTCGGACATCGGACATCCTGACATCGGACATCGAGGGATACGGAACTCAGGAATGGGTCAGCAGCTGGATTCTATGTCACGCGCAACGGCTCTTGAAAAGGTCCGGAACATCGGCATCATGGCGCACATTGATGCCGGGAAGACCACGACCACGGAGCGGATCCTGTACTACACCGGGCGCACGTACAAGCTCGGCGAAGTGCATGACGGCACCGCCACGATGGACTGGATGGAGCAGGAACAGGAGCGCGGGATCACGATCACCTCCGCCGCCACGTTCTGCCAGTGGCAGCGCCTGGGCGAGGTGCACCAGATCAACATCATCGATACCCCGGGCCACGTGGACTTCACCGTGGAAGTGGAGCGGTCCCTCCGGGTCCTGGACGGCGCGGTCGCCCTGCTGGACGCCGTGGGCGGCGTGGAGCCCCAGACCGAGACGGTGTGGCGCCAGGCCGATCGCTATCGGGTTCCGCGCATCGTGTTCGTCAACAAGATGGACCGAGTCGGGGCCGATTTCGAGCGCTGCCTGGAGATGATTCAGGAGCGATTGGGAGCCAGAGCGTTCCCCGTGCAGTACCCGCTGGGCGCGGGCGAGCTGTTCACGGGGCTGATCGACGTGGTGCGGCAGGTCGAGGTGGTGTACGACGACGAATCCCTGGGCGCCAAGTGGGTCGAGGGCCCCGTCCCCGAGTCGTTCAAGGCTAGGGTGGCCGAGCTGCGCCACGAGCTGATGGAAGCCGCGGTGGAGCACGATGAGGAGCTGCTCCAGAAATACCTCGAGGACCACGAGTTGACGGAGGCGGACTTGCGGCGCGCCATTCGCAAGGCCACCGTAGGCGGGTACATCGTGCCGGTGTTCTGCGGCGCGGCGTTCCGCAACAAGGGCGTGCAGCCCCTGCTGGACGGTGTGGTGGACTATCTGCCGAGCCCGCTGGACGTGCCCGCCGTGCGCGGCCACCTGCCGCACCACGACGAGACGTTCGTGGAGCGCAAGGCGTCGGACGACGAGCCGTTCAGCGCGCTCGCGTTCAAGATCGCGACGGACCCGTACGTGGGAAAACTGACGTTCTTCCGCGTGTATTCGGGCGTGTTGAACGCCGGGTCATACGTGTACAACTCCACGAAGGATCGCCGGGAGCGGATCGGGCGGCTGCTGCAGATGCACGCCAACAAGCGGGAAGAGATCGCCGAGGTGCGGGCGGGCGACATCGCGGCGGCGATCGGGCTGCGGGAGACGCGCACCGGCGACACGCTGTGCGACCAGGATCACCCGATCATCCTCGAGACGATGCGCTTCCCCGCGCCCGTGATCTCGGTGGCGATCGAGCCCAAGACCAAGGCGGACCAGGACAAGCTGGGCATCGCCCTGCAGAAGCTGGCAGAGGAAGACCCCACGTTCCACGTGCGCACGGACGCGGAGACGGCGCAGACCATCATCTCAGGGATGGGAGAGCTGCACCTCGAGATCATCGTGGACCGCATGCGGCGCGAGTTCAAGGTTGAGGCGAACGTCGGGCGGCCGCAGGTGGCCTACCGGGAGACGATCCGCAAGCGGGTGGAGTGGGTGGAAGGCAAGTTCGTGCGGCAGACGGGCGGGCGCGGGCAGTACGGGCACGTGGTCATTCACCTGTCGCCCACGCAGCCCGGTCACGGCTTCCTGTTCGAGGACAAGGTCGTGGGCGGCACGGTGCCGCGGGAATACATCGGGCCGGTGGAGCAGGGCATCAAGGACGCGCTCGAGAACGGCGTGCTGGCGGGCTATCCGGTGGTCGACGTGATGGTGGAACTGGTAGACGGCAGCTACCATGACGTGGACTCGAGCGAGATGGCGTTCAAGATCGCCGGCTCC
>JACQHC010000018.1 GCA_016199245.1 Gemmatimonadota bacterium
ACCCAGTCGGGAAGACCAACGAACCGGACGACAGAATAGACCACAAACAGGACGACAAGGGACGACGCGAGAAACAGGCCGGCCACACGGCCGGGATGAGCCTGTGCAAACGCCCGCGCCGCGTCGGACACGGACACCGCCGCCACCGGCTGCGTGCCCGTCGGGGTCATGCCGCCGGTCGGCGTCGCCATGGCTTCGAACTGCGCGCGCAGGTCCTCGGCCTTTTGCCAGCGGTCCGCCGCTTTCTTGGCGAGGCAGCGCATGATCACTTCGTTGAGCGCGGGCGGCACGGTGTCACGATGCTTCGTGACCGGTGTCGCGGCCTCGGTCACGTGCGCGCTCAACACCGCCTGCGGGTTTGGGCCGGTGAACGGCGGGCGCCCTGTGAGCATCTCGTAGGCGAGTGCGCCGAGGGCGTAGATATCCGCCCGGTGATCCACGTTGGGATCGGCCACGGCCTGCTCCGGCGCCATGTAGGCCGGGGTCCCCAGCGCCACGCCGAGCGACGTGAGCGACGATTCGCCGGTCGAAGCGCTCACCGCTTTGGCCACGCCGAAATCCGTCACCACCGCATGCTGCCCAGACAGCAGCACGTTGTCCGGCTTGATATCGCGGTGGACTACGCCTTCGGCGTGGGCGTAGGCGAGCGCGTCCGCCACTTCCCGCAGTATTCGGACGGCCTCCCCGATGGGGAGCTCGCCCTCACGCGCGAGCTTGGCCCGGAGCGACTCGCCCTTGATGAAGGGCATGACGTAATACAGGAGATCGCCGGAAGCTCCGGCGGTGAGCAGTGGCACGATGTGGGGATGCTGGAGATTGGCGGCGAGCTGGATCTCGCGCTCGAACCGTTCGACGTTGACGCCGGCAGACATCTCGGGCGGGAGGACCTTGATCACGACCTTGCGGCCAAGGCGGACTTCCTCGGCCAGGAACACGCGGGACATCCCGCCGCCGCCCAGTTCCTTCTCGATGCGGTAGGCGTCGCCCGCCGCAGCCTGGAGGCGAGATTGGAGATCCGAACCCTCTGGCTTGCCTCGCGCCTTGTCCTTTTTCACCGCGGCTCTCCGCTCAGGCGCGCCACTCGTGTCTTCACTTCGGTGACCACCAGCTGTAACTCCGGATCCGCGCTGCTCCACAGGTCCACGAACCGGCCGTAGTACTCGAGCGCCTTCTCCCGATTGCCGCGCTGCTCGTACAGCTCGCCCAGACGCTTCAACGTGGGCGGCAGGTCGCCAACCCCCCGGCAGATGAGACTCGGATCCGGATCGTTTACGGACCGCTCGTACGCTGCAAGGGCCGAATCCAGATCGCCGGCCAAGTCGTACGCACCGCCCAGCTCAGGGAGACCGCACGTCGAACACCCCGGTATCTCGGCCTGATAGGCTCGCAGCGCCACGATCGCATCGCGTGGCCGACCATCTCCCTGGGCCACCGAGGCCTCGCGCAGGTGCCGCTCGGGGAACATCCGCAGGGCCGGCTCGACGGCCGACTCCAGCTCCGCCTTGAGCGTGCGTGCCCGGTCGGCACGCCCCGCCGCGGCATACACCTGGATCAGTTCGTCATACGGCCGGTCCAGCGGATCCAGCTGGCTGAGGGGAAACCGTCGCAGCGCCGCCTCGACCGTACGCAGCGCACCTTCTCGATTGTCGAGGTAACGGGCCTGATGGAGAGCTGACCTCACGGCCAGGGCCAGCGCCACGCCCGGGCTGCCTTCCTGCACCGCCGCCTCGACGGCCGCGCGGCGGTTCTCCTCAGCCGCACGCAGCCGTCCGCGTACCTCGTCAAATCCCGCGAGCGTTCCCCGAGACCACCGCTGCCAGTTGGGACTGCTGCGGGTTTGATCTGCCAGCTCGTGCATGAAGCGCGCAGCTGCATCGTAATCGTGGCGGGCGGCTTCGGTCCAGGCACGGGCGACGAGGACATTTGGATGATCCGGAAACGCCGCAGCATAGCGCTCCGCCGTCCGCTGGGCGTCCTCGAAGTGCCCTTGCATCACCTGCCCGAACGAGAGGTTGTCGAAGTTCTGAGTCACCGGATCGTCGGCGATCGCGCGCTCGAGCAACGACTCGGCTTCCGCCGCCTGCCCCATCTCCTGCAGCTGGATCGCAAGATTGTTGAGGGCAGGTCCGGATTCCGGGTCGACGTCCAGGGCCGAGCGATAGGCACTCACGACCTGCGCCCGGTTGAACTCCACCTGGCTGTAGTAATACGCCGTGGCCAGGTAGCGCTCGAGCGCGGGCAGGCGGTCCCGAAAGCGATACGCGGCGGTGGCAGCCTGAACCACGTGGGTTCGGGGCCCGGCCATGTTCGTACGCACCACGGCGAGCTTGCGGTAGGCCATGGCAAACGCCGTGTCGATCGCCACCGTCTCTTCCAGCAGCGCCTCCGCTCGCTCGAGGTCGCCGCGCAGTTCGGCTTCGAGGGCCTGCGTGTACCGTCGGAGCGCGTCCAACGAACCGGTGGTGACCTGTTCCAGCGGTTCGTTCCCTCGAATGGATCGCAGCGACTCGCCGATCCGCTCGCGCAGCTTCTTGGACAGCCGGTCCACTGCACCGATGATGCTGGCGTCGTTGTCCGCCGTCTCGCGCAATGCCACGAGCTCGCTGCCATCGGAGGCCGACAACAACCGCGCCGAAACCACGTAGCCGCGACCGATCGTCCCGATATCGCCGGTCACGACCGCCTTGATCCCTTCCCGCTCGGCGATCTCCCGGGCGAGCGCGAGGTCGAGCCGCGAGTCCGGCTCACGGTTCATGCGGCGCAGCACGGCGGTGACGCCGGCCTGATCCATCAGCCGCACCACGGGCGACTGCGCGAGATCGATGCGGAACGCCTCCGTGATGGACGTAGCGAGCCCCGAGTCCGCCGTACGGTTCTCGAAGTCGGCGACCAACAACATGTCCCGACTGTCCAGCACGCCGGACGCGACCAGCGTGCCAACGGGCCCAATGCCCAGCACCCGCATCGCCATGTAGCCGCCGGCGACCAGGGCGAGGCCGGCGAACGCGAGCCCGCCGCCCAGGATCGCCTTGCGCCACGTGAAGTGCCGTTGCATGCCGGTCGGTGTGGGCAGGTGGGTGCCGGTCAGGGCCGCTTCTGCCCGTTGCCGCTCCTGGCGGCCGGCCAGCACCATGATGGGCAAGCCGACGGCCAAGAGGCCGATCGCTCCCAAGAACACCCAGTCCGGCAGGCCGGCCAACTGGACGACCGCATAGACGACAAACAGGACGACCAAGGACGACGCCAGGAACAGCCCGGCCACCCTTCCGGGATGCGCCTGGGCAAAGGCCCGTGCCGCGTCGGACACCGACACCGCGGCCACGGGCTGTGTGCCCGTCGGCGTCATGCCGCCGGTGGGCGTCAGCACCGCGTCGAGATGCGGGATCAGCTCGTCGGCCTTCTGCCAGCGATCGGCTGCTTTCTTTTCGAGGCAGCGCATGATCACGTCGTTCAGCGCCGGCGGTACCGTCTGCCGGTGCGTGGTCACCGCTTGCGGCGCTTCCGTGACGTGCATCGCGAGCACGGCCTGCGGATTCGGACCGGAGAACGGCGGCCGGCCACATAACATCTCGTACGCCATCGCGCCGAGCGCGTAGATGTCCGCCCGGTGGTCCGTGTTGGGATCCGCCACCGCCTGCTCCGGCGCCATGTAGGTCGGCGTCCCCAGCGCCACGCCGAGCGAGGTCAGCGACGATTCGCCCGTGGACGCGCTCACCGCCTTCGCGACGCCGAAGTCCGTGACCACGGCATGCCCCTCGGACAACAGCACGTTGTCCGGCTTGATATCCCGGTGCACCACGCCGTGGCGATGCGCGTAGGCCAGCGCGTCCGCCACCTCTTTCAGGATCTTCGCCGCCTCGGCCACGGGGAGCTCGCCCTGCTTGGCGAGCCGCGAGCGCAAGGATTCGCCCGCGATGAACGGCATCATGTAGTAGATGAGATCGTCCTTCGAACCCGCGGACAGCAGCGGCACAATGTGCGGATGCTGGAGCTTTGCCGCGAGCTGGATCTCGCGGCGGAACCGCTCCTGGTTCACGCCCGCCGCCATCTCGGGGGGGAGGACCTTGATCACCACGCGTCGCCCCAGCTCGACGTCTTCTGCCAGGAACACGCGCGACATGCCGCCGCCGCCGAGTTCCTTCTCAACGCGGTACGCGTCACCCACGGCGGCTTGGAGGCGGCTGGTCAGTTCGGCCAAAGGGAGGGGTCCGAGACCCAGGAGTGAGACCTAAGCTAGGGATCGTGCACGCTCTCTGCCAGCGACGCGCAGCAGCGACACGTTCCCTCGCGCCCGTCCGCCCCCGCCGTCATCTTTGCCACGACCATTCACTCGCCACACACCATGACCCGATACCAGCTCATCCCGCGGGGCGGGCTCGCCGGCCTCCTCACGCTGGCGATCGTCACGTCCGTCACCGGTCAGGAAGCGCAGCGCCTGTCCGTCACGGGCCTCGAGCGCCCGGTCGAGATCCTCAAGGACCGCTGGGGGATCGCGCACATCTACGCCGAGACCGAACCAGACCTCTTCTTCGCTCAGGGCTTCAGTGCCGCGCGCGATCGTCTGTTTCAACTCGAGCTATGGCGCCGGCAAGCTACGGGCACGGTTGCCGAGTTCCTGGGGCCGAGAGAGTTGAAGCGAGACATTGGGACCCGCCTGTTCAAGTTCCGGCGCGATCTCACGCAGGAATTGAGTCACTACCACCCACGCGGCGCCACAATCATCAACGCGTTCGTCCGCGGGATCAACGCATACATCGACGAAGCCAACCGCGCGCCGGACAAGCTGCCGCTCGAGTTCCGGCTCCTCGGCATCAAGCCGCAGCATTGGACGCCGGACGTCGTCATTTCGCGCCATCAGGGCCTGCTGGGCAACATCGGGCAGGAGCTGTCGATCGGCCGCGCCGTGGCGGCCGTCGGGGCTGAGCAGGTCAAGTTCCTCTCGACGTTCGGGCCTGGAGATCCGGACCTCACGCTGGATGTCGCCATCGACGGCGCGCTGCTGGCTGCGGACATCCTGGGCTTGTACAACGCGTTTCGCGACGGGATTCGGTTTAGGCCGGAGGACATTGTGCTGGCCGAGCAACGGGGGCGGGCTGGGGAGGAGGCGGCAGGAGCGACAGCTGCGGCAGAAGCGGCAGGGGCGGCAGGGGCGGCTTACTGGCCGGCTTGGAGCCCGTTCCCCGATCCTGCCGCTGCTGCCGCCTCTCCCGCCTCTGCCGCTGTCACCGGTGATCCGGACATTGGCTCCAACAACTGGGTTGTCTCCGGCCGCCTGAGCGAAAGCAGTTACCCGCTGATGGCAAACGATCCCCACCGCGCGCAGTCGGCGCCGTCGCTGCGCTACTGGGTGCATCTCGTGGGACCGGGCTGGAACGTGATCGGCGGCGGCGAGCCGAGCCTGCCGGGCGTCTCGATTGGCCACAACGAGTTCGGCGCGTGGGGGCTCACCGTGTTCTCCACGGACGGCGAGGACTTGTACGTGTACGACACCAACCCGGAGAACCCGAACCAGTACCGCTACCGCGCCGCCTGGGAGACGATGACCGTGATCCGGGAGACGATCCCGGTGAAGGGCCAAGGGCCCGACACCGTTGAGCTCAAGTACACGCGGCACGGACCCGTGGTCTACGAGGATCGCGCGCGGCGCAAGGCGTTCGCCGTGCGCGCGGCGTGGATGGAGATCGGCGGCGCGCCGTATCTCGCGAGCCTCAGGATGGACCAGGCGAGGAGCTGGGACGAGTTCCGCGACGCGTGCGCGTACTCGCACATCCCCGGCGAGAACATGGTGTGGGCCGGCAAGGATGGCACGATTGGCTGGCAAGCGGTGGGCATCGCGCCCATCCGGCGCAACTTCTCCGGCCTCGTGCCCGTGCCCGGCGATGGCCGCTACGAATGGGACGGGTATCTCCCGATCAAGGCCAAACCGCACGTGGTGAATCCGCCCGAGGGGTATTTCGCGACGGCGAACAACGACCTGATCCCGCGTAACTACCCGTACATGGACGCGATCGGGTTCTCCTGGTCGGATCCCTATCGCTGGGCGCGGATCAACGAGGTCCTGGCCGGCGGGCGGCGGCATTCCGTGGCCGATATGGCACGCCTGCAGACCGATCCCGTGGCGATTCCGGCGCGCCAATTGGTGCCGCTGCTCGAACACCTTCGCGCATCCGAGCCACGGGCCGAGCAAGCGCGCCGTCGCCTGCTTGAGTGGGATCACCGGATGGAGGCGAGCTCCGTGCCCGCCGGGATCTACACGGCGTGGGAGGGAGCGCTGCGGGAGGCGGTCGCGGGTCGTGTGATCCCATCCAACGCGCCGCAGGCGCCGACATGGAGCAGTGGCGCTGGGGTCAGGAGAAGTACCACCACGCGCTCATCCGCCACCCGCTCGGCACCGTGGTGAGTGATGAGACCCGCCGCCGCCTCGAAGTCGGGCCGCTGCCGCGCGGTGGATACGGCTCGACGCCGCTCGCCACCGGGAATGGGGACAACCAGACCAGCGGAGCCTCGTTCAAGATCGTGGTGGACACCGGTGACTGGGATCGCGCCGTGGGGACCAACACGCCCGGCCAGAGCGGCGATCCCGACAGCCCGCATTACCGCGATCTGTTCGAGATGTGGGCGACGGACCGCTTCTTCCCCGTATTTTACTCGCGCACGCGGGTGGAGAAGGTGACGGAGAGCCGCGTCGTGCTGGAACCGGGAGTGCCGGCGGGCGGGGGCCGCTGAGGAGCCGCGACCGCGGGCTCACCTCACTTCGATCAACGCATCCGAGACGTGGACCACCGCACCGGAGTCTTCAACCGAGGCAGCCGAGACTTGGACTGCGGCATTCCAGACTTCGACCGAGGCATTCAGGACCAGCGTCACGTCGGGGCACACAGAAGCAAAGGTCGCAGGGGAACCCTGCGACCTTTGGACGTGGCGACAAGGCCACGTGGCACACTCGCAATGTGGCTGCAGTATCCGCTCGGCTCGTCCACGTGTCAAGGGCCAGGGTGCGGGTGGGGAGACTCGAACTCCCACGGGCTTTCGCCCAGCACATTGCGAGTGTGCCGCGTCTACCGTTTCCGCCACACCCGCCCTACTCCGACACGCTGGCGTGACCGGCTTCTGCGACGCGTCGCTCGCAGCGGGCTGTGCCGCTGGCCGGAGACAAACTTCAGCAACGCGGGCGAAAACCCGTAACCAAAAGCGCGCGGATGGGTGTCAAAACAACGCAGATTGGGGAAGGCGGCCCTGCGGACCACGCATGAATGCTCGCGTTCGGCGCCCGCGGCGGCGGAACCAGAGGCCGGGGTGATCAGCTGATGGCCGACTCTGGTCAGGAGGACTTGAGCACCGATCTGTACCAGAGCAGATAGAAGGCGACCGGGCCAGCGCGTCAAACCTGGCGCCGCCGCGATTGAGCAGTAACAATTGAGTGCGACCACGCTGAGCCCTCGTTCGATGCCCACCCCCGTTCCCCGCCGCATCCTCCTGGCCGACGCTGACGCCTTCTACGTCTCCATCGCCCGACTGGTGGATCCGGCCGGCGCGGGACAGGCGCGCCTCCTGATCGTGGGCGGCTCGGCCGAGGGGCGTGGCGTGGTGTTGTCGGCGTCCTACGAGGCCCGGGCGCACGGCGTGCACTCGGCCATGCCCATGGCCCGTGCCCTGCGCCTCTGCCCGGATGCCACCGTGGCGCCCGTGCCGTGGGAGGCGTGCACGGGCATGGGCCGGGAGATCCGCCACGTGCTCGAGCGGTTCACGCCCATCGTCCAGCAGGCCTCGATCGACGAATTCTACCTCGACTTGAGCGGCACGGAGAGGCTGTACCACGATGAACCGCTCCCGGAGACGGCGCGCCGCATCCGCGCCGCCGTGCTGGAGGCGACGGGGCTGTCGCTCTCCATCGGCGGCGGCTCATCGCGTCTCGTGGCGAAGATGGCGGCCGGCATCGCCAAGCCGGGGCCGGATCGCGCTGGCGAGGGCGTGCACGTCGTCCCGGACGGCGACGAGATCGCGTTCATGCGGCGCTTCGCCCTGGCCGACATCCCGGGCGTCGGCCCCAAGACGGCCGTGCGGCTTGCGCGCGTCGGCCTCCGTGCCGTGAACGACGTGCTGGCCCTCGAACTCCCCGTGCTGAAGGAGCGGTTAGGAAAGGGACGCGAGGGCGAGGCCGTGTGGCTCATCCGGCGCGCGCGGGGCCTGGACCGGACGCCGGTGGAGCACCGCCTGCACAACAAGTCCATCAGTCGCGACGAGACGTTCGGGAAAGACCTGGATGCCGACGCCGACCTGGCGCGCGAGCTCGCGGTCCTGGTGGACCGCGCCACGGCCGACCTGCGCGGGTCCGGCCTGCTCGCCCGCACCATCACCGTGAAGCTGAGGGACTGGGATTTCACCACGCGCCAGGCTCGGCGCACGCTCCGAGAGCCGGTCCTCTCGGACCGCGTGGTCTACGGCGTGGCGCGCGCCCTCCTGGCGAGGCTCCGCGCGTCGCGCCGGGTCCCCGCCCGCCTGGTCGGCGTCGCGCTGTCGGGGCTAATGCGCGACCGCGGCGGCCCGCAGCTCGAGCTGTTCGCCCGGGATGATCGCGACCAGATCGAGACCGGGCGGGACGAGACCATCGCCCGGGTGCTGGACACAGTGCGGGATCGCTTTGGCCGGAAGTCGCTGCGCCGCGGGTGGACGTAGGGCACCTGTCGCACCGTTGGCCCGCTCGATACCTGACGACATATTGAACGCCGTGCACGCTGCCCGGCCCGCCGACACGAGCCCCGACGCATGGGCGAAGCAGTTCGAGCTGTACCGCCAAGATGCGGCATCGGGCCAAACGGCGGGGCCGTGCAATCAATCAATCGTTAGGCCCTACGCCCGTCCCTCCCGGACGCCGGAGCACCATGATCGCCGGCGTCCCGATCGTCGCCGTTCTCGGTTGCCTCCTGCTTACGCGCGCCCCGACGTCGTGCGACGAGCTGATGTCCGCGGACGATAGACTGATGTCTGTGGACAATGGACTGATGTCCGTGGACGGAAAGCTGATGTCCATGGACAATTGGCTAGTGTCCGCGGACAACGGGCTGATGTCCCTGGACAATAGGCTGATGTCCACGGACCAACGGCTGACGTCCATGAACGCTGGGCTGAGGGCCACGGACAAGGGGCTGTTGTCGACGGACAACGGGCTATTGTCCACGGACCAAGCACCGATGTAAACGTACGCCTTGGAACCCAATCGCCGTTCGGGCAAGGGGTTAGGCGGCGTACTCGCCGTCGTCTAGCAGGCGCATCTGAGGAGGCCTCATGCAGCGGATTGGTGTTCTCGGATCGGCGGTCGTGGGCAAGACGTTGGCGTCCGGCCTCAAGGCTCACGGTTACGAGGTCCGCATCGGGAGTCGCACGCCGTCGACGCTGGCCGAGTACTCCGCCTCGGCAGGCATCCACGCGGGCACCTTCGCCGAGGTTGCTGCCCGGGCCGAAGGATTGGTGCTCGCGGTGCGCGGCGCAGGGGCCGAGGAGGCGCTCGCCCTGGCCGGTAGTGCCAACCTTCGCGGCAAGATCGTGATCGACACGACGAATCCGATCAGCAACGCCCCACCGTCAGATGGAGTGCTTCAGTTGTTCACGGGCCCGAACAGCTCTCTCATGGAGCGCTTGCAGGCGCGGTATTCCGAGGCCCGCTTCGTGAAGGCGTTTAACAGTGTTGGTAGCGCCCGGATGGTCAATCCTTCGTTCGCAGGCGGTCCGCCCACGATGTTCTACTGTGGCGACGACGCGGACGCCAAGGCCGCTGTCGCTCGGGTCATCGAGCAGTTTGGCTGGGAGCCGGCGGACATGGGAAGTGCAGTCGCGGCTCGAGCCATCGAGCCGTTGTGCCAGCTCTGGTGTATTCCTGGCTTCCGGCAGAACTCGTGGACCCACGCCTTTCGCGTCCTCTGGTCCTAGGCGGTCGCTCGGCGCATGGCGCGCCGCCTAAGGAAGCAACCCTGCATTGTGTGACCTCCGTTTCAAGTTGTTGAACTCTCGGGCGGCCTGGCCGAAGTACCGAACGGCGCAGTCCTGCGCACAAGCATGCGGGGCGAAATGGGGGGTGACCGGCGCCTCACCTGGGGTGAGCCGGTCGTGGCCAGGACCGCCGCGGACCCAGCTTGAAATGCGCCGGTCGACGCTTCGAGTGACCCGCTCCAAGCTTGGAGTGACGCACTCGAACGCTGATGCGGGTCGTCCGGAAGCTCGGGTGAGCCATTCCAAGCTTCGACCGGCCCACTTGAAGTTCCCGGCGAGCCCCGCGAAGCCTCGAATGAGCCGGACGATGCTTCGACCGGCGCACTCCAAGCTTGAAGTGCGCCACTCGAAGCCTCAAGTGCGGCACTCGAAGCTTGAAGTGAGGCATTCCAAGCTTGGAGTAAGGCACTCCAAACTGGCCCCGGCGTGCACAAGCCTAACGCCGACAACCGGTTAGGGATCCGGCTACCTCACAGGTCGCCCGCGCGAGCAGAAACGCCGCGCGTGGACGTACGGCGCCTATCGCACCGTTGGCCCGCTTGATACCTGACGCCATATTGAACGCCGTGCGCGCTGCCCCGCCCGCCGACACGAGCCCCGAAGCCTGGGCCAGGCGATGAAGGCGAGTGTCCAGGAGAGGGGGCCTGCCACGGCCGGGCTGGCATCGCGCAACCCATGACTACCGGCCTCGTCATCTTCGCCGCGACGTACCTGCTGATCGCGGTTCAGCGGCTTCCGTTTCTTCCGCTCAATCGCCCCGCCGCGAGCCTGCTCGGCGCGGTCGCGATGGTCGTGTTCGGCGTCGTCTCCCTCCAGGACGCCTACGCCGCAATCGATCTCGACGTGCTGGTCTTCCTGCTCGGCCTCATGCTGATCGTGGGGTATCTCGAGGTGGGGCGGTTCTTCGAGTGGGCGGCGGAATGGGTGGTGGAGCGGGCCGTTACCCCGCGAACGCTGCTCTTCGCCGTCGTGGTTGGCGGTGGTCTGCTGTCCGCCTTCTTCGTGAACGACACCATTTGTCTCGTCGTGACCCCGATCCTGCTCGCCGCGCTCGAGCGGCTGCGGGTGCGCCCGCTGCCCTATCTCCTGGGTCTCGCGATGGGCGCCAACGTGGGCTCCGTGCTGTCCGTCACAGGCAATCCGCAGAACATGCTCGTGGGAATCTGGAGCGGGACATCGTTCGCGGGCTTCTTGCTGCACATGCTACCGGTCGCGACTGGCGGTCTTGCGATCACGTATGGCTACCTCCGGTGGGCGTTCAGGCGGGAATTGAGCCAACCGTTCGCATCCGGACCTGGATCCATGGCGATTGAGGCCGATCGCCCGCTGATTGGGAAGGGGCTCACGGTGTTCGCGATCGCCGTGGCGGGGTGGCTCGCAGGAGGATCGCTGCCGCTCGTCGCAATCACCTGCGGCGCCATCATGGTGGCCGTGGCGCAGCGCGACCCCGCCTATGCCATCGAGCGTGTGGATTGGGACCTGCTCTTGATGTTCGCGTCGCTGTTCGTAGTGATGCGCGGGCTCGAGGCGACCGGGGCCGTGGAGTGGATTGACCGGCGGGCGCTGGACCTCGCGGGCGTGGAGTCGGCAGCCGGTACGGCGGCCGCGGTGAGCGGAGCCATGCTCGTCTTGTCCAATCTGATCTCGAACGTCCCGGCGGTGATGCTGTGGCAGGACGTCGTCCCCACGCTGCCCAACGAGCCGTTGATGTGGCGAGTGGTGGCGATGAGCTCCACGCTCGCTGGGAACTTCTTGCTGATCGGCTCAGTGGCGAACCTGATCGTGGCCGAGCGGGCCCAGGAGCAGGGGGTGAAAGTGGGGTTCGGGGACTACGCGCGAGTCGGAATCCCGGTCACGCTGCTCACACTGTTCTGGGGCTCAGGCAGCCTTCTGGTGACCGGATGAGGCGCGGTCACGAGCGCCCGGCGCGTGGTAGGGGCCGGCCCTCGGTGGGCTGGGGAGTCTCTCCGGCAGCGCCAAGTCGCTCCGTCAGTCGCCGAGTGAACAAGTACTGCTCCGCGATCTCTCGCCCGCGCGGAGTGAGCATGCTTCGACGGGACTGCGGGTCCCTTCGCAAGTGCGCCTTCCGACGTCCGTGCATCGATCCGATCAGCCGGCGGTCGGCGCCGTGTTGATCAATCAACGCTCTTAGTTCGGCTTGTGTCACTGACCCGCCGCGTTCAAAGATGCTAGCCAGGATTGCGGCGTTGACCGACTGTTCGCTCGACTGGCGATCAGTGGGGGAGCCGGTGGGGCGGGTGTAGTAACGCCCCCGCCGTTCGCCATGGGCCTGGATCAGTCCCCGCTCGACCAACAGGCCAAGGTGATACCGAGCGGCCCGGTAGCCGAGCTTCAGGGCCTCGGCCACTTCCCCGGTGGTCACCCGCCCGTGCCGCTCGACGAGTTCGAGGGCGCGCACCTGAACGTCCTTGAGGCGAACGATGGCGCGCTCGGTCTCCAATTTGCCGGAGAGGATCCGCTTCTGGGCCTGCAGAACTCTGAGGAAGAACAGCAGCCAATCACCGAAGCGCGACGTATCCTGCTGCATCTCCGTTTGCGACACGCGGAGGGCCCGATAATACTCGAGCGTGTTCTCCTCAATGATCCGCTCCACCGACGCGTAGGGCACGTATTCGTAACCGCTGCGCAGCATGAGCAGGGCCGTGACCGCGCGGGATAGGCGGCCGTTGCCGTCCTGGAACGGATGGATCGCAAGGAACTCGATAATGAACCGGGCGATGACGACCAGTGGGTGGAAGGCATCGCTGTCGAATGCCGCGTTGGTGGTGGCCACGAGCTCGGCCATCAGGCGCGGAGTGTCGAATGGCGAAGCAGTCCGGAAGACGATGGTTTTCGTCCCGTCCGGATGCTGCGCCTCGACGTGGTTATCGAGCTTCTTGTATGTCCCGCGATGCCATTCGTCCTTCTCGACGTGCCGCAGCAGGATCTGGTGGAGCTGTTTGAGGTGGTTCTCGGTCAGCGGGATATCGGCATGGTGGTCGAATACCGCCTGGAGCAACTGGGCGTACCCTTTGACCTCGGCTTCGTCACGGGCGCGGAAGCTGTCCACCTGAAGGCCCTGAAGGACCCGGGCAACCTCCTCATCGCTGAGCTGCGCTCCCTCGATCCGGGTGCTGCTGCCGGCCGACTCGATGGTCGTAACCTGGCGCAGGGACGCCAGCCGCTCGGCTCGGATCTCTCCGAGCTTCCTCCAATGTCCCTTGAACTCGTCAATCTCACCGAGCAGGCGGGTTAGCTCGGCGATCTGTTCCAGTGCAAGGACGGGGTGGAACGACGACAGGGACACCATGAACTGGTGTCAATAATGTCGCCGATAATTGTCAATAACTCAATGCAAACCACGGCAGTTCCAAGCCCTGGAAATGACAAGCCGTGACGCCACGTGGCGGGAGCAGTGGGGCCGCTGGGTTACGGAGATCCCAATGGCCCAGGGCAAGTTTACGCCAGCCGGAACCGTCCGGGTTTCGACGCTGCCGGTACATCAGGCATGGCTCTTGGAGACGCGTGCCCTCGCCGCCGCAGAGCCGTTCTTCAATCTGCCGCGCGCTCAAGTAGTGGCAATCCGAGACAGTATCGAACGGCGTGATCCTTACCCGGTCCAGCCATATATCTTCGGCCCGTCCTCGCACGCCGTGGGCGCAGCGTTTCGGGCCTACCTGCTCGGACTGCTGAGCCTGCGTCTGGGTGACACAGCCAGCGCGCGCGCGTTCCTGTCCGAGATACTGATCGGTGGCGATACGCTGGAAACGCGTGTCAGTGGCACATTGGCCGCCGGCCTTGGCGCGGAGCTGAGCCGCTCCACGGGAAACTCCGGCGCAGCCGTAGGCCTGCTCGAGGAGCTGCCAACGTGGTTTGATTTTGTTACCAATCGCCTGCTGGCCCGTCGCGCCGTGCGCGAACGGTTCTTAATGGGGGAGTTCTTGGTGGCCCAGGGGCGCGACGCTGAAGCGTTGCCCTGGTACGCCTCGTTCAGGAGCTATTACGACCTGGTGTACATGGCGCCAGCCCACTTCCGTCAGGCGGAGATCTACGAACGGATGGGCAATCGCGAGCGCGCCCTGCACCACTACGGACGGTTCATCACGCTGTGGCAGGACTGCGACCCCGAGTTCCGGCCGTTTGCTCGAGAAGGCGCAGCAGGCCGTGGCGCGCCTCAGCGCGACGAACTGAGCGGCCGCGCCTGGCGCGGTCCGCTCAGCGGACCGGCTCGCCGTACCCCCGCATCGCGTCGTATAGCCTGATCTGCTCGGATGTGAGCTCGCGTCGCACGGCGATGTGCGCCCGCAGGTGCACGTACCGCAGCTCCCCCTGTAACCGGGCGATCTCGTCCACGCGGGCTCGCAACGTCGCGTCATCAACCGTGCCAGCCGCGAAGGCATGGTCGAGTCGGCGCTCGCGCCCAATGATCCACTCGCCGATGCGCCGCGCGTCCGCTTGCATCGCGTCCCTGATGCGCGTCACCTCCGCCAGCTGCTCGCCGGACAACTCGAGCGCCGTCGCGAGGTCCAGCACGTGCTTCGGACCGGGATAGTGGTTCAACTCGGCGGCCAGCGCGAAGCCCATTCCCTCCCCCGAGCGGTATTGCACGATCTGCTCCGCTGATAGCGCCTTGATCTCGCGCGACTGCTGGCCGGCGTACGGGGATGCCTCATGATCATGCTGCGCTCGCACCGCGCCTCCGGTGCATGTGGCGGCGATCACCAGAAGTGCGATGCGTCGAAACATGGTTCAGCCTCCCCTGGTCGAGCGTCTAGACCCGCGTGCGCGCCAAGCCACGCCGAAACTCGGGCTGTTCGCGGCTACATCTCGGGATGGTGGACACATAACGGTAGGAAATGGCCGCGAGCGCGTCCACCACCCACCGGCTCTCGCGGTCGCCCCGCCGTAGCTCCATCTTTGCCCGGCTTGCATCTCGAGGCGGGAATGAAAACGGCCCTACCCTATCCCCTGTTCGCGGCAATCGCCGCGCTCACACTGATCGCATGTGAGGACGAAGAGGACAACGACTCACCGCAGGTGCAACCCGGCTGGCAGTGGAGCCCGGAGCGCGTGCGCGAGACCGTGAGTGCCGTGCGCGCGGGCCGCAGCCTCCAGCCCCGAAGCTGGCCCAACGGCGCCCGCGTGGCCGTGCTGCTCTCGTTCGACGTGGACAACGAGACCATCGCGCTGCGCTTCGGCGAGCCCACCATCGGCGCCCTGTCGCAGGGAGAGTACGGGGCCCGCGTGGGACTCCGGCGCGTCGTGGACCTGCTCGACCGCCATCAGATCCCCGCGTCGTTCTTCATTCCCGCCGTGAGCCTGCAGCTCAACCCGGGCATGGCGGAGATCATCCAGCGGTCCGGGCGCCACGAATTCGGCGTGCACGGCTGGATCCACGAGTTGAACACCGGGCTTCCCGCGGACGTGGAACGACGGCTGCTGGTCCAGGCGATCGACACGCTCACCAAGCTCACCGGCTCGCGCCCCGTGGGATACCGCGCTCCATCCTGGAATTTCAGCCCCAATACGCTCGCGATCCTGCGCGAGCTGGGATTCATGTACGAAAGCTCCATGATGTCGGACGACCGGCCGTACGAGCTGCTCGCCAACGGCGAGCCCACGGGCATCGTGGAGCTGCCGGTCGAATGGATTCTGGACGACGCGCCGCTGCTCAACCCGCAGGGCGATCGCTACAGCGCGCCGCGCGAGGTGCTCCAGGTCTACGTCGACGAGTTCGACAAGGCCTACGAGGAAGGGACGATGTTCCTGCTCACGATGCACCCGCACTACATCGGGCATCGCTCCCGCGTCGTGATCCTGGAAGGGTTGATCGACCACATTCGATCCAAACGCGGCGTGTGGTGGGCGACGCACAGGCAGGTGGCGGAGTACGTGAAGGCGCAGGCGGGGATGCCGTAGCGGCGGCATGGGCGGCATGGGCGGCATGAGGGACAGCAGCGGCAGAAGCGGCGTGGGCGGCATGAGCGGCATGAGCGTATAGACGGTGAGACGACATAGACGCAAATGACGGTACAACGTCACGGCGGCATGACGGCGTGACGGCCCCGTCTCGAACGGTGGAGATCCAATGACAAATCGCCTGGTTCTACTCACCACGCTCGTGGCGGCAACGGCAGGCGGCCGTGCCGCTGCGCAAACCGGTCCAAATGCCCCGTGGCGTCCCACCATCATGAGCATGAACGGGATGGTGGCGTCGGGCCATCCGCTCGCGTCCGAGGCGGGGCTTCGCGTCCTCAAGGAGGGCGGCAACGCGATGGACGCGGCCATCGCAACCTGGCTGGTTCAGGGTCAGGTGGAACCGGCCATGACCGGCCTCGGCGCTGACATGTTCATCCTCTACTACGACGCCAGGACTGGCCAGGTGAAGTTCATCAACGGCACGGGCCCCGCTCCCATGGCCGCTACGTCTGAGTTCTATCGCGCCAGGGGCGGGATGCCTCGCGACGGAGCGCTGTCCGTCGAGGTGCCGGGGGCCGTGGGCGGCGCACTGCTGGCGCTCGAGACCTCCGGCAAGCTGGGGCGTGAACGGGTGTTCGCCCCCGCCATCGAGCTGGCGGAGAAAGGCTTTCCAATCAGCGATGAGCTGGCCGGGCAACTCCGGTCCAGCCGGGAAACGCTGGCGAAGTACCCATCCACCACCAGGGTGTGGTTCCGGAACGGCGCGCCGCTCGTGGCCGGGGACGTCCTGACCAACCCCGACCTGGGCCGCACGCTGCGCACGCTCGCGGCCAACGGCGCCGACGCGTTCTACCGCGGCGGGCTCGCGAAGACATCCGTCGCGTTCCTGCGGGCCAACGGTGGGATTCACGCCGAGTCGGACTGGACCGGGTATCGGCCGCATGAAGACGCGCCGATCGTGGTCAACTATAGAGGAATAGACGTCTACGAATGCCCGCCCAACTCCCAGGGACACGTCATGCTCCAGGCGCTCAACATCCTGGAGGGGTTCAACCTGCGGTACATGGGACACAACAGCGCGCCGTATCTGCACGTGGTAACGGAAGCGCTCAAGCTGTCCTTCGCGGATCGCAACGCGTACGTGGGTGATCCCCGCATGGTTCCCGCGATCCCCATGAAGGAGATGCTGTCCGACGAGTACGCCGCCGCGCGGCGCGCCCTGATCGATCCCAACCGCGCGATCGCGGGCGAGGCGCCGGCGGGGGATCCGCGGACGCGCGTCACGACGGAACCGCCATCGTACGCGGGGCCGCAGCCGCTGCCCACGCGGCAGGGTGAATGGGACGAGGCCACGGCGCTCGCGCTGACGACCTACTTGGCCGTGATCGACAAGGACCACAACATGGTCTCGATCACGTCGAGCCTGCTGTCCGGATTCGGCAGCGGCATGGTGGTGGAGGGGGCCGGCTACTTCCTGAACAACCGCATGGCGTATTTCTGGACCGAGGACAACAACGTCAACGTGGTGGCGCCCGGCAAGCGCGTGCGTCAGACCATCAATCCGGCGCTCGCCGTGAAGGACGGAAAACCCTACATGGTGTTCGGGACGCCGGGCGCCGACACGCAGCCACAGACCCAGCTGCAGTTTTTCCTCAACGTGGTGGAGTTCGGCATGGGCGTGCAGCAGGCGCTGGAGCAGCCGGCGGTGATCAGCACGAGCTTCCAGTCCTCGTACTACCCCCACGAGGCGGCCGGCACACTGCTCACCCCGGCCATGCTGCCGAGGCACGTGCACGAAGGACTGGCCGCGCTGGGACACAAGCTGGACATCCGGAACGCCCGGGGCGTGGGGCGCGTCAAGGCGATCGTGATCGGGCCGAACGGCGTGCTCATGGGCGGCGTGAGTCCGGTGGGTGACAGTTACGTGATGGCGTGGTGAACAGGGCGACAGGCGACGACGGGCGATGGCGGGCGATGAAGGGCGATCGCAGGCGATGCGATCGAGGGTGATGGCTGGCGCACTGCTGCTGTTGGTGGCAGCGGCAACAGCCACGACGGACCAGGGCGCCGACCCCGTCGCCACGTTTTCGATCGTGGGCTACGACTCTGCAACGGGCGAAGTCGGCGTTGCCGTTCAGTCACGCGTGTTCTCCGTCGGCAACGGGGTGATCTGGGGCGAGGCCAACGTCGGCGTCGTGGCAACGCAGGCGATTGTGGACGTGAGCTACGGACCGCAGGCGCTCGCCCTCCTCAAGCAAGGCCTGTCCCCCGCCGAAGTCGTGCAACGAATCCTCCAGGCCGATCCCGACCCGCGACCGGACACCTGGTCCCGGGAAGGCCGCCAGTTTTCGGTGATGAGCGCACGGGGCGACGTCGCGACGCACACGGGCGCGAAGGCGAGCGCCTGGGCCGGGCACAAGATCGGCCGGCACTGCTCGGCGCAGGGCAACATCCTCGCGGGCCCGGCGGTCGTGGAACAGATGGTGCGCGCCTTCGAGCAAACGACGGGGCACCTGTCGTTTCGCCTGCTCGCGGCGCTCGAAGCGGGTCAGGCGGCCGGCGGCGACACGCGCGGCATGCAGTCGGCGGCGATGCTGATCGTGAAAGAAGACGGCGGTGTCTGGCTCAACAACGACGTCGTGCTACGGCTGCAGGTGGACGATAGCCCGCAGCCGATTCAGGAACTCCGGCGCCTCGTGGAGAAGGCCGCCGAACAGCGGGACCGGATTCGGCAGCGGCGCTAGAACCAACACAACCAGCGTCAGACGTAAGAGGTGAGAGGTAAGAGGGGTGCCCCCTTAGTCTCACTTCTCACGTCTTACGTCTCACTTCTCACGCCTCTCTTCCGGCGGGAGCGCCACCGTGAGCCGCCGGAGCAGCGACTCCACCACGACCACGGCCACGGGGCCGTGGACGGTCACGAAGAAATCGCTGAACACCGTCTGACCAACCGCGCCATCGTCCAGCGAGCCGACGGTGATCTGGCCGGCGAGCAACGTATCTGCCGGCCCGCCGCGCGGGACGACCGTCACGTACACGCGCTCCCCAGACTCGAGCCGCTGCGCGACCTGGTATCCGCCGCCCGAGTCCGGAGCGATGTCCACGACGTTCTCCACCGCGAGATCTGAGATCACCACCGTTGGGCGAGTGAGCGCAAAGCCGGACGGTGGCTCCGGCACGGGCTCGGGCGCCGGCGCGACCGCCTGCGCCACGCTGTCCTGCTCTGCGACCGCGGTGGTGTCGGCAACCATCGCGACCGGCTGCTCGATCGGGGCAACGTCTGGTGGCAAGGACTCCGGCGCGGGCGTCGCGACCGGCTCCTCCGAAGGCAGAGCGACGGGCGCCGCGGGTTGCCCGGTGCGACCCCTGAGCACGAAGAACCCGGCGGCGGCGAGCACCGCGACACCGCCTGCGATGCCTGCCCAGACCGGAAACGCCCGGCGCCGGCCCGCCGCAGGAGCGGACACCAGGACCTGCGGCTCGGAACCCCACGCTGGCCGTGCCTCGGCAGAGGGTGCCGAGGCCGGCTGAGCGACAGGTGGTTGGGGTGCCGGCGGTGCTGGTGGTTCGGCAGGCGGCGCCAGCGGCACCAGCTCGGCAGCCAGACGTTCCGGCGCGCGCGGGACCTCAGCGGGCTGCGGGACGGCCGCGTGAACAGGCGGCGGTGGCGGCGGCGGGGGCGGGGGCGGAGCCGGCGGTACTGGAGCAACCGGCGCTGGCGGTTCAGGGGGCGGGGCTATGTGCTCCGGCGGGCCGGCGCGAGGTGCCCCCGCAGCCGAGGGCTGGAGGTACTCTGCTCCGAACTGGATCACCAGGGACTCCCGGCGGGGCTTGGCTGGCTCGGGAGGTGGCGGGGGCGGCGCCGC
>JACQHC010000177.1 GCA_016199245.1 Gemmatimonadota bacterium
CCCGATCGGGCGCGGCTCGCGCTGGCGGACGGGCCGCTCACGCCGGCCGCCGCGGCCGACGCCATCCGGCTGCTGGCGTGGGATGCCGTGGTCGGCGACGCCGTGGCCGCTCTGCGCAGGGCCGCGGACCGGATCACGGGCCAGCTGGTGGATCGCCTGATCGATCCTGAAGAGGAATTCGCCATCCGCCGCCGCATTCCGCTCGTCCTCGCGGCGAGTCCGACGGCGCGGGCGGTCGAGGGACTGTTACTGGCGCTGGAGGATTCCCGCTTCGAAGTGCGCTACCGCGCCGGGCGCGCGCTCAGCCATCTGCTCAAGGGCAACTCCACGCTCCTCGTGGATGCTGATCGCGTCGTGGCAGCCGTGCTCCGCGAGGTCGCCGTGGACCGCGGCGTGTGGGAGAGCCGGCGGCTGCTCGACCGGCACGACGATGAGGACTGGTCCCCCGTGCTGGATGAGCTGGTGCGTGACCGGGCGAATCGCAGCCTGGAGCACGTGTTCACCGTGCTCGCGCTGCTATTGCCGCGCGAGCCGCTGAAAGTGGCATTCCGCGGGCTCCATACGGATGACGCGGTGTTGCGCGGCACGGCGCTCGAGTACCTGGAAACGGCGCTGCCGACCACCGTACGGCAGCAGCTGTGGCCGTTCCTGGAGGACGATCGGCCGAGTCGGTCCGAACGCCGGCCGTCGAGCGAGATCCTCGCCGATCTACTGCGGTCGCGCGTGTCGATTCAGGTGAATCTGGAGGAGCTGCGGCGGAAAAGCTGATGCTCGAAGTTCGAGGTTAGATGTTCGAGGCGTGATCGAGTTCTCGAGCATCGAACATCAAGCATCGAGCAACGCTCACGCCGCCACCGCCGCCAGCCGCTGGTATCGCCGCCCTACGAGCACCGCTACGAAGAGCCACACCGCGACCAGTCCGAGATTGAACACGGCAAACTGCTGCGTGCTGACCACGAGCACGGACGTGCCCACGAACACCGTCACGGCCTGCAGCACATCTCCGATGCGCTGGGAGAACCCGTCGGTCACCTGTTTGGCCTTGTACTTCTCTTCGCGGGTGGTGGGAAGGAACAGCACGTTGCGCACAGTGTTCTGCAGTGAATAGTCCGTGGCGTTCTCGAGCGTCTTGATCCAGCGAATGGCCATCAGAACAGGGACAAACGCCATCAGCGCGTATCCCGTCATGGCAATGAGCGGCAGCACGAGCAGGGCCGCTGACACGCCGAGGTAGCGGATCGCGCGCGATGTCACGAACAGCTGGATGAGGAGTCCGGACAACGCCACGATGCTCTGAAACGTGGAGTAGAACTGCAGCACCAGATCTTGGGCCGCAACCTCCGGGGATGGCTGGGCCGCCGCCGTGCGCTCCGCAAACGCGATCACCGTCCTCCTCAGGAGATACTCGCCATTGGTGTTCACCCAGTTTAGCAGCACGACGAGCAGCGCGATGAGCAGCAGATAGCGGTTGCGGAAGACCAGCCGGAACACGCCCCCGGTGGAACCGACGTCTTCCTCCGGCTCCGGCTGGTCAGGGCGCACGGCCTTGAAGTGGCCGCTCTCCTTGGCATACGCACCAGAGGGCACCTTGAACTCGCCGGTCTCCGAGCGGTACTGCCCGGTCGCCGCAGGCAGCACGCCACTGCTCTTGATGTCCGGCACGCTCCCCTCGGTGCGGCGCCGCTCCCGCGCATCGAGCAGATTCGTGATGACCGTGGCAACCGCCAGTATCGCGGCCGCGACCAGCAGCAGCTCGTAGATGCCCAACGGCTCGGCCAGTCGCCCCGCCAGCCACGCGCCGAGCACCGCTCCCGAGGAAGCGCCGAACCCCACAATGGGGAACAAGCGTTTCCCCTCGTCTGTGGTGTACAGGTCGTTGGCGAAGGCCCAGAACTGGGCGATCATCATCACGTTGAAGATGCCGACCCAGATCCAGAACGCGACGCCAACCGGCACGCCGGCGCGGGCGAACGCGTAGAAGGCGACCAGGCAGGCCACGAAGATGCCGGTCACAATATTAATAAGGCGGCGGCGCGGCACGCGTGAGGCCAGCCAGCCGTATGCCGGCACCACCAGCAGCAGCACCAGCGCCTGCCCGGCCGCCGAGTAGCTCCCCACTTCAGCGCCGCCGCTGGCGACAATGAGCGGTTCTCGTACGACCCGCATCATGTAGTACGCCGTGAGGATGAGGAACACGTTCACCATCAGCAGCAACGCCGTCGCGCTCTCCCCGGGTCTGACGTCGGTAAACAGGCGAAGGAGGCGGTCCAGGGGGCCGGGGCGAGCAGCGGGAGCCGGTGACAAAGGCGTAAGGGGTAGGGGGTAGAGGGCTTGAGGTGCGGTTAAAGGTAGTGCGCGGGCACCACTGCGTCACGCATCACCGTCCCCTTCACCCCTCAGCGCTCACCGCTTACGCTTTCGCGTTGGTCCTTGACTTCGCGCGGCTTCTGGAGTAGTGATACGATCGTTTGATTCAGTCATACGTATGAACACTTCTGTCGATACACCGCAGGCGCTCGTGGCCGCCGCCCGACGCCTGTTCGCCCGGCACGGCTATGCCGGAGCTTCCGTGCGCGCCATCACCAGCCTCGCCCGGGCCAATCTCGGCGCGGTGACGTATCACTTCGGCTCCAAGGCCGCCCTGTACGACGCGGCCCTCGCCTCCGTGACCGACCCGTTCCGGGAACGCGTGGCACTCGCCGCGGCGGGTGCGGGGCCGGCGCTGCAACGGATCGAGCGGGTGGTACATGCGGTGTTCCAGTACCTCGGGGAGCAGCCGGACTTCGGACGCTTCATCCCGCAGGTCATGGCCCGGGGTCGCGACGTTCCCGCTCCCGTGCGCCGCACCATGGAGGCGAATCACCGGCTGATCGCACGGCTGATTGCCGAAGGTCAGAAGGACGGCACCATTCGGAAAGGCGACCCGCGCTTCATGGCGCTTTCAATCGCCGCTCAGCCGTTCTTTCTCACCCTGATGCAGGGCGCACTGCGGCGCGCCATGGCCATCGACCAGACCAAACGCGAAACCCGTGAGCAACTGGTGCGCTCCGTGATCCAGTTCGTGCGCGCCGGCCTCGCTGCACGCGCGGAGGGAGCATGAAGGCACGACTACTCGTGACTCGGATGCACCGCATCACGACGGCTATTGCGGCGCTTGGGACTACTGCCCCTGCTGCCGCACCTGCCGCTCATGCCGCCTATGCCGCTCATGCCGCCCATACCTCTCATGCCGCCTATGCCGCTCGTCAGGCCGATTCCACGCTTCCCCTCCCCACCGCCGTTCGTCTCGCGCTTCAATCCCATCCCGCTGTGGCCGCGGCGCGCGCATCGGAGGCCGAAGCCGGTGCGCGGGTGGGCGAAGCACGGGCGGCGCGGCTACCCCAGGTCAGTGCGCTGGGTTCGCTGACGCGGTTCGAGCTGCCGATGATCGTGGCCCCGCTCCATGGGTTCGACCCGACCAGGCCGCCCACGTTCAACCGTACGCTCCTGCAAGGCACAGCCCAACTGGGCTACACGCTGTTCGACGGCGGCGCGCGGGGCGCGCGCATCGGAGCGGCCCGGGCTGGAGAACGTGTCGCGGCAGCTGGACTCGCGTCGGCGGAAACGCGGATCGCAGCCGAGGCCACGCGGGCCTACCTCGCGGTTCTGTCGGGCCATGGCCGCCTCACCGCCGCGGAGCAGAGCCTCGCCGCCCTCGCCGCGGAGCGGCGTCGCGTGCAGCAAGCGCTCGACGTAGGCCGGGCGGCCCGCGTGGACCTGCTGCGCGTGGAAGCGGCCATCGCGCAGGCCGAGGCGGAGCGCGTCGGCACGGCGTCGGATCTGGAGGTGGCCGAGCTGGCGCTCGCGCGACTCGTCGCGCTCGATCCCGCACGCACGCGGGCGGCCGGACTCACGCCCGTGCGGCTGCGGGATACGACGCTCACCGGCGACCGTGCGATGCTGCTGGCGCGAGCCGCCGATGCCAGTCCCGACCTGGCACAAGCGCGGCGTCGCTCGGAGGCCACGGAGTTCGCTCGTCGCGCGGCCCGCGCCGCCTGGTTCCCGCGACTGGAGCTGGGCGGCGGGTACCTCGGCTTCGGCAGCGGAACCGGAGACGTCACGTCCGAGTGGCAGGCCACGGTGCGGATCTCCTACCCGTTGTTTCAGGGAGGCGCGCGGGCGTCCGCTGTGTCCGCGGCGTCATCCCGGGCGCGCGGCGCCGCCGAACAGTACCGCGGGGCGCACATGGACCTTGAAGCCGCGCTCGACCGCGTGCTCGCCGCCGCCCGCGAAGCCAGCGCCCGCGTCACCGCCATGACCCGGGCCGTGGACCATCTCACGGAGGTCGTGCGCATCGAGCAGCTGGCCCTGGACGCCGGCGCCGGCACTCAGGCGGAATTCCTCCGCGCGGACGCGGATCTCCGTCGCGCGCGGGCCGCGCTGATCGAGGCGCGGCACGGTGAGATTCTTGCGCGCGTAGAGCTGGCGCGCATCACGGGCGAGCTGTCCCCCGACTGGCTCGCGAACGCAGTGGAGCCAGTCCCATGAATCGCGTGCAACGCATCGCCATTCCCGCCATCGCGATCCTGGCTCTCGCCATCGCGCTCGTCACCGTATTCCGCGGGAGTCCCGGCGCGGACGACGTCATCGCATCCGGCACGGTTGAGGCCACCGAAGCGGATCTCGGTTTCCAGACTCCAGGCCGAATCGACACGATCCTGGTGACCGAGGGCCAGGCAGTCGCAGCGGGCGCTCGGCTCGCCACGCTGGATCGAGCCGAGCTCGACGCGCGGCGCCGCAGCGCGATCGCGCAGGTCGCCTCCGCGCGGGCCAGGCTGACGGAGCTGGAGGCGGGCTTCCGACCCGAGGAAGTGGCCCAGGGCCGCGCCGGCGAGCGCGCCGCCGGCCAGCGACTCGCCAACGCGCGGGCGGAGTTGGAGCGCACGCGCCGTCTGTTCGACGGTGGCGCCGTGAGCCGCTCGGTGCTGGACCAGGCAACCACCGCTCACGACGTGGCGGAGGCCGAGCACGAGCGCGCCAGGCAACAGCTGGACCTGCTGGAGCGCGGCGCGCGGACCGAACAGATCACAGCCCAGCGCGCGCTCCTTGCGCAAGCCGAGGCGTCCGTGGCGCAGCTCGATGCGGCACTCGACGGCGCCGCCATCGAGGCGCCGTTCGCCGGGGTCGTCACCGTCCGCCACCGCGAGCCGGGCGAGACCGTGTCTGCGGGAGCCCCGGTCGTGACACTGATGAACCCCAACGACCGCTGGCTCCGCATCTACGTCCGCGGCGACGAGGTCGGTCGATTGGCTCTGGGCCGGCCCGCCTCGATCTCGGCGGACGCCTATCCCGACCGGACCTACACGGGCGAGGTCACCTTCATCGCGAGCGAAGCTGAGTTCACGCCGCGCAACGTGCAGACAACCGAGGATCGCGTGAAGCTCGTGTATCGAGTGAAGGTGAAGGTGACGGGAGATCCGCAGCTGGACTTGAAGCCCGGTTTGCCGGCCGACGTGCGAATCCAGACTTCAGGTGCAGAGATGTGATGCGCTGCCGCCCCTGCCGCTTCTGCCGCACCCGCCCCTCATGCCTCTCATGCTGCCCATGCCGCTCATGCCGCTAGCCACTGGCTCGGAGCCTGCCGTTTCCCTCCAGGGTCTGGCCCGCTCCTTCGGACCCGTCCACGCTGTCCGCGGCCTCACGTTCGACATCGCCGCTGGCGAGCTGTTCGGCATCGTGGGGCCTGACGGCGCGGGCAAGACCACCACGCTGCGCATGCTGGCCGGCGTGCTGCGGCCGACCTCAGGAGACGCGACCGTGCTCGGCGTGTCCGTGGCCCGGGACCCCGAGGGTGTGAAACATCACGTCGCCTACATGTCCCAGCGCTTCGGGTTATACACCGATCTCACCGTGCGCGAAAACATTGACTTCTACGCTGATCTCTACGGTGTGCCAAGCGGCGAGCGCCCGGCGCGACGTGAGCGTCTCTATGCGTTCTCGGGACTGGGGCCGTTCGAACATCGTCTTGCCGGGCAACTCTCGGGCGGGATGAAGCAGAAGCTGGGCCTGTGCGCGGCCCTGATCCACCAGCCCGCCGTGATGATCCTGGACGAGCCGACGTTCGGCGTGGACCCGATCTCGCGCCGGGATCTCTGGCTGATCGTGCATGAGATGGTGGCGAGCGGAACAACGGTGATCGTCTCCACGGCCTACCTCGATGAGGCCGAGCGCTGTGATCGCGTCGCGATGCTGCACGAGGGACGCCTGCTCGCGCTCGACGCTCCCCTGCCCCTCCAGCGACGACTTGAAGGTCGCGTGCTCGCAGTCGAGGCCGATCGCCCGCGACAGGCCCAGGGGGTGTTGCGCTCGATACCCTCCGTGCGTCACGCGGTTCTGTTCGGCGAGCTGCTCCACGTCACGTTCGACGACCCGGGTCGTGATTGGCCGCCAGCGCGTGCAACGCTCGAAGCCGTGGGCCATCCGGTGCGCCGCGCCGAGCCGGTGGAGGCGTCGCTGGAGGATGTGTTTATCGAGCTGGTTGGGACACAGGGACGATGAGGATACGAGGGCGACGCAGGGAGAGGACCGAGTGAGCAGATTGGGCCGAAGTGATGTCGGGGCGCGTACCCCGAAAGAACCGCGACAATCGAAGCCGACACGGCCCAAAGACATCGCGCAGGCCCAGTCTGCTCACGAGGTTCCTCCCTCAGAGCAGCTTGTTCGACCATCTCATGGCTGAAGCCGTTCGGGTCGCCGAGCTCACCCGCCACTTCGGCTCCTTCGTCGCGGTCGACCGCGTGTCGTTCACGGTAACCGAGGGCGAGATCTTCGGCTTCCTGGGTCCCAACGGCGCCGGCAAGACCACTACGATCAAGATGCTCACGGGCCTGCTTCCACCCACGTCGGGCCGGGCGCGCGTGGCGGGGCACGACATCGAGACGGAGATCACCCTGGTCAAGCACAAGCTTGGCTACATGTCGCAGCTGTTCTCGCTGTACGGCGACCTTACCGTGGATGAGAACATCGAGCTGTTCGGCGCGCTGTACGGCGTGACCGGCTCGCGGCTCCGCGCGCGTCGAGACTGGGTGCTCGCGATGGCGGGGCTGACCGGAAAGCATGACCGGCTCACGGCGGAGCTACCGCTCGGTTGGAAGCAGCGGCTCGCTCTGGGCTGCGCGGTGCTGCACGAGCCACCGATCCTCTTTCTCGACGAGCCTACGTCCGGCGTGGATCCTATTTCGCGCCGCGCGTTCTGGGACCTGATCTACGAGCTGGCGGCGGGTGGCACCACCGTGTTCGTCAGCACCCACTACATGGAAGAGGCCGAGTACTGCTACCGGCTGGCGCTGATGAACCGCGGCCGACTGATCGCGCTCGATCGCCCTACGGCGCTCAAGCGGGCGATGGTCGAGCCGATCGTCGCGCTGAAGACGGATGACCCCGCCCGCGCCGTCGAGGCGTTGCGTGGCACGCCGAACGTCATCGAAGCCGCGATGTTCGGCCGCCAGGTGCACGTCGTCGTGGCGGACGAAGGCTCGGCGGCGCGAGACATTCCCGCGACACTCGCCGCGCACGGCCGCCGGGTCGACGCCATCGAACGGATCACGCCGTCGCTCGAAGACGTGTTCGTGGCGCTGGTGCGGAAGGAAGGGGGCGCGATCGCCGGATGAGCCTCGCGCGCTTGTGGGCCATGGCGCGGAAGGAGACGATTCAGCTCCGCCGCGATCCTCGAAGCCTGGGGCTCGCTTTCGTGCTCCCGGCGTTCATGCTGCTGTTTTTCGGGTACGCCATTTCCTTCGACGTCCGCAACATCCGCATGGCCGTGCTCGATGAGTCCCAGAGCCAGGAGAGCCGCCGTCTGGCGGAGGCATTCCTCGCTTCAGGATACTTCGAGCACGCCGGGCACCTGAGTCGCTATGACGAAATCGACGACGTTCTCTCGGCGGGCCGGGCGCGGATCGTGCTCGTGATTCCGCCGGCGTTTCAGCGCGACCTCGCCGCCGGCCGCTCCGCCCCGGTGCAGGTCCTCCTGGACGGCGGCGACGCCAACACCGCCACGATCGCCCAGAACTACGCCGAGGCCATCCTCACCCGGTTCACGGTGGACGCGCTGTCCGCCCGCGCCGGGACCAGGCTCGCGCTGCCCGTCACGGCCGAGACTCGGGTGTGGTACAACGAAACGCTGGAAAGCCGCAACATGATCGTACCGGGTCTCGTGGCGGTGATCATGTCCATCATTGCCGCGTTGCTCACCTCGCTCACGATCGCGCGCGAATGGGAGCGCGGCACCATGGAGCAGCTCGCCGCCACGCCGGTGCACCGGCTGGAGGTGGTGCTCGGCAAGCTCCTGCCCTACGTGGCGATCGGCCTCATCGACGTGGGCGTGGCCCTGCTCGTCGGCGTCACCGTGTTCGGCGTCCCGCTTCATGGCAACATCCTCCTGCTGGGCGTACTGACGCTGTTCTTCCTGGTGGGAGCGCTCGGACTCGGCATGTTCATCTCGGCCGCCGTGAAGTCCCAGGTGCTGGCGACGCAAATCGCGATGCTGGCGACGTACATGCCGGCGCTGTTGCTCTCCGGCTTCATCTTCACGATCGCCACCATGCCGATCGTGCTGCGCGCGCTCACGTACATCGTGCCCGCCCGCTACTACGTCACGGTCACGCGCGGCATCCTGCTCAAAGGCGTGGGCCCGCACGTGCTCTGGCCGCAGGCCATCGCCATGGTGCTGTTCGCCACGATCGGACTCGGTCTCGCCATCCGTGTGTTCAAGAAGGAGATCGGCTGATGGCGCTGTCCGGTCTCCGCGTGCGCCAGATGATGAAGAAGGAGTTGCGCCAGCTGCTGCGCGATCCGCGCTCGCGGGCCGTGATGTTCGTGGCACCCGTGATCCAGCTCGTCATGTTCGGCTACGCCGTGAATACGGACATCCGCAACACGGCGACCTGGGTGGTGGATCACGACGCCACGGCGGAATCGCGCGCTTTGGTGGAGGCGTTCCGCGCCACCGGATACTTCGCGATCACGGGACGGCCGGAGAGATCGGGCGACCTGGTCACCGCGCTCGACGACGGGGACGCGCTCGTGGGGATCGAGATCCCGGTAGGGTTCGCGAGCAGCCTGGCCGCGGGCCGCGCGGCCGTCCAGGTGATCGTGGACGGATCCAACTCCAACTCGGCTACCGTGGCGATGGGGTACGCCCAGCGCATCGTGCAGCGCTTCGCGCTGGACCATGCCGAGGCGGCGGGCCGGCTGCCGGGCGGCGGGATCGATCTCCGACTGCGAGCCTGGTACAACCCCAACCTCGAGAGCCGGGTGTACAACGTCCCTGGCGTGATCGCCATCATCATTCTGCTCATGTGCCTGATCCTCACGGCGCTGGCCGTAGTGCGGGAGCGCGAGCTGGGCACGCTGGATCAGCTGATGGTGAGTCCGCTCACCGGGGGCGAGCTGATCGTGGGCAAGACGCTGCCCGTGGCCTTGATCGCGCTGGTGGACCTGGTGCTGGTGTCGAGCATCGCCGTGTTCTGGTTCGACATTCCCATCCGCGGTTCACCGCCCGCGCTCTTGTTCGCGGCCATGCTGTACATCCTGGCGGGCCTGGGGATCGGGCTGTTGATCTCGACAATCTCCCGCACGCAGCAGGAAGCGTTCATGTCCATGTTCATGTTCATCGTCCCGTCAATCATCCTGTCAGGGTTTTTCTATCCCATCAGTAGCATGCCGCTCGTGTTTCAGTGGATCACGCTGCTCAATCCGGTGCGGCATTTCCTCGAGATCGTGCGCGGCATCTTCTTGAAGGGGGAAAGCATGCGCCTGTTGGGAGCGCAGTACCTGGCGCTGGCGGCGATGGCGTCGGGGATCCTGTGGCTCGCCGTGCGGCGCATGACGATGGGCGAGCAGCCCCGAAAGCGGTCTCGGTGACGACAGCCCTGACTGGCCTCGATCACGCGACGCGCACGGTGCCCGCGCGTGAAACCGCACCCCTGACGGCCAGGCACGCCCCGCCCTAGCTTCGCCTGCATCAACGCCAAGCCATGTCCAAGCCCAGAGGCACCTCATGACGCGCGTTACTACGTTGCTCGTCCTGCTGTCGGCGGGACTTCTTTCCACGGCCCCGGCGCAGACCGTGGACTCCGCCTACTTCAACCTGCTCGAATGGCGCTCGGTGGGGCCGTCCCGCGGCGGCCGCGTGCTCGCCGTGGCCGGCGATCCGCGCGACCGCATGACCTTCTATCAAGGCACGGCGGGCGGCGGCGTGTGGAAGACCGAAGACGGCGGGATCAACTGGCGCAACGTCTCGGACGGCTTCGTCAACACGGGGTCAGTCGGGGCCATCGCCGTGGCCGCGTCCGATCCACGCGTCTTGTACGTTGGCATGGGGGAGGCGTGCATTCGCGGTAACGCGTCCTACGGCGACGGCGTGTACCGCTCCACCGACGGCGGCACCACGTGGTCGCACGTGGGCCTCGTCCCCACCCGCCAGATCGGCCGGATCGTAGTGCACCCCACCGACCCGCAGCTCGTCTACGTGGCCGCGTTGGGAGACGCGTGGGGCCCGAGCCCCGATCGCGGCGTGTACCGCTCGAAAGACGGCGGGCGTACGTGGGAGAAGATTCTCTACCGCGACGAGAACTCCGGGGGCATCGATCTCGCCATGGACCCATCGAACCCCCGCATCATCTACGCGTCGCTGCTCGAATTGCGCCGGTTCCCCTGGGGGTTCCGCAGCGCGGGTCCCGGCACGGGCCTGTTCAAGACCGCCGACGGCGGAGACCACTGGACCGAGATCACCGGGAATCCAGGGCTGCCGGACGGCCTCAAGGGCCGGATCGGCATCACCGTGTCCCCCGCTGATCCCAACCGCGTGTGGGCCATCATCGATGCCGAGCTAGGGAAGAAGGGCGTCTTTCGGTCCGATGACGCCGGGGCCACATGGACCCGCGTGAACGAGAACGCCAACCTCACGCAGCGCCCGTGGTACTACCATCACATCTTCGCCGACCCGAAGGATCGCAACACGGTCTACGTGCTCAACGTTGGCTTCTGGAAGTCCACCGACGGCGGCACCACGTTCCGCTCCATGAGCGCGCCGCACGGCGACAACCACGATCTGTGGATCGACCCGCAGGATCCGCGCCGCATGATCGGAGGACACGACGGCGGCGCCACGGTGAGCTTCAACGGCGGGACCTCCTGGTCCGATCTGCTGAACCAGCCCACGGCACAGCTGTACCATGTGGTCACGGACACGCGCGTGCCGTATCGCCTGTACGCCTCGCAGCAGGACAACACCTCGATCTCGGTGCCCAGCCGGTCGGACTTCGGCAGCATCACGATCGAGGACTGGTACACGGTGGGGGGCGGCGAGGACGGCTACATCGCGGTGCGCACGGACAATCCCGACATCGTGTACGCCGGCGATCACCATTGGATCTACCGCTACGATCATCGCACCAAGCAGGTGCGCGACATCTCGCCCAACCCCGAGACGCACTATGGTTGGGGATCGGCGGACATCAACTACCGGTTCTGGTGGACCTATCCGGTCATGACCTCGCCGCACGATCCGAACACGCTGTACGTCGGGTCACAGTACGTGCACCGCACGCGGAACGAAGGCCAGAGCTGGGAGGTGATCAGTCCAGATCTCACGCGACACGATCCCCGGACTCTCGAGACCACGCCCACCTATCAGAATCCCCAGACCGAGGAGTTCTGGGGGCCGATCACGCGCGAGGCGTACGGGCCCGAGTGGTACGCCACGGTCTTCGCGTTGGCCGAATCACCGGTGCAGCGCGGCGTCCTGTGGGCCGGGTCAGACGACGGCTACCTCCACGTATCGCGAGACAACGGTCGCGCCTGGACCAACGTCACCATCCGCGACCTCCCCGAGTTCGCGCTCATCAGCATCATCGAGCCCTCGGCGCACTCGGCGGGCACGGCGTACGTGGCGGCCACGCGCTACAAGTTGTCCGACGAGCAGCCCTATCTGTATCGGACGACGGATTTCGGCCGCACGTGGACGCGGATCAACAGCGGGATTCCACAGGACGAATTCACCCGCGTGATCCGTGAAGACCCGGAGCGGGCGGGCCTCCTGTTCGCGGGGACCGAGCGCGGTGTGTACGTCTCGTTCGATGCCGGCGATCACTGGCAATCCTTGCGGCGCAATCTGCCGGTGGTGCCGGTGCACGACCTCGCGGTGAAGGAGGGCGATCTCGTGGCCGCGACGCACGGCCGCTCGTTCTGGATTCTGGACAACGTGGCATTGCTCAGACAA
>JACQHC010000175.1 GCA_016199245.1 Gemmatimonadota bacterium
TCCCCCTTACCCCTCACCCCTCACGCCTTCTATCCTTCCCGCCCGTGTTCACCCGCACCGACGCCCTGCTCGCCGTCATGGCGCTGATCTGGGGCGTCAACGTCGTCGTCCTCAAAGCCGCCCTGTCGGTCTTCGAGCCGCTCGCGTTCAACACGCTACGCTTCACGCTGGCGAGCCTGGCCATGATCGCCGTGACCGTGGCGCTGAAACACGGCGTCCCCGCGCGGCGTCACTGGGGCCGAATCGTGTTGTACGGCTCGATCGGCAATTCGATCTACCAACTAGGCTTCATTCACGGCCTGGCCATCACGCGGGCGGGCAACGCCGCCCTCATCCTCGCCGCCAACCCGGTCGTGACCGCCACGTTGAGCCACTGGCTCGGTCACGAACGCCTGCGCGCGCGCGAGTGGGCGGGCCTCGTGGTCTCCGGACTCGGCGTCGCCATCATCGTGCTCGGCAGCGGGCAAAACGTGGCCTTCGGCGCTTCCAGCGTCGGTGACCTGCTGGTGTTCTCCTCCACGGTCTGCTGGGCGATCTACGCGATCGGCACGCGACCCCTCGTCGACGAGCTCGGGCCCGTGCCCGCCGCCGCCTGGACCCTCGGGGCGGGCAGCGTCCTCATGGTGCTCCTCTCCGGGCCGGACCTCTCCCAGCAACGCTGGAGCGCGCTCGGCCCGGCGGCGTGGAGCGCGGTGATCTACGCGTCGTTCTTGGCACTCGTCGTGGCCTACCTCATCTGGGCCCGCGGGATCAGCCACGTCGGGCCGATCCGCACGGCGCAGTACTCCAACGCGACACCGGTGTTCGCCTTCCTTGCTGCGTGGGCGCTGCTCAAGGAAGTCCCGACGTGGTGGCAGATCGCGGGCGCGGTCGCCGTGTTTGGGGGGATGTATCTCACCAGGATGGCGGTGACGAAGGAGCCGACGGTGACGACCTGAAGAAAGGCGATGTCAGGCGATGAAGGGCGATGTCAGGCGATGTCGGCCTCCGCGCACCGCGATCGCCCGCGCACCAGAGCTCTCATCGCCGGCCATCGCCTGTGATCGCCTGTCATCGCCCGCTACTTGCGATAGTCCAGCGGCGGCGCCCGGTCCCCCACCAGCGGCACGTACGTGAAGTTCGCCCCCCGCTTCCGCTCGAACTCTCGCCGCGCGGCCTCGATGTGTCCCGGCGTCGTGAACAGATCCACCGCCGTGAGTGCCAGCGTCTTGGCCGCGAGCACCATTCCGTGCATTCCGATCCCCGTCCCGCCGGCCGCCACCGCTTGCCAGCTGTGCGCCGCCGTGCCCGGTACCCACGTTGCAGTAGACAGCCCAACGGTGGGAACCACCCAGCTCACGTCACCCACGTCGGTCGAGCCGCTCGTGGGCTTGGGAACGAACGGCTGGATCTCGGCTTCCGATCCGAGTGCCAGATCCGGCCCGTCGAGCATCCGGTAGATGTGCTCCGCGAACGCTCGCTCCTGGGCCGTGTAGCGGATACCGCCCACCTTGCGCAGGTTCGCATCCATCAGCCGGGCCAGCGTGTCGATCGGCAGCAGGCTATACACGCCGTGAATCACCTCGTGGTCGACGGTCGTGCCCGTGCCCATCGCCGCTCCCTCGGCGGCCTTGACGATCCGGTCGAAGATCTCCATGGCCACGCGCGCGTCCGGATGCCGCACGTAGTAGTAGACCTCGGCGAAATCGGGGACCACATTCGGCGCCTGACCGCCGCGCGTGATCACGTAGTGAATCCGCGTCTCCTGCGGCACGTGCTCGCGCATCAAGTTCACCATGTGGTTCATGGCCTCGACGCCGTCCAGCGCCGAGCGCCCGCGGTCGGGCGCGCCGGCCGCATGGGCGGAGACACCGTGGAAGCGGAACTTCGCAGACTTGTTGGCGAGACTCGTCTCGGGACTCGCGTCGTTCCGATCGCCCGGATGCCAGTGCAGCACGACGTCCACGTCGCTGAACAGGCCGGCCCGCACCATGTACACCTTGCCGGCTCCGCCTTCCTCGGCCGGCGTGCCGTACACGCGGATGCTGCCCGATCGACCGCCACCGGCCAGCCATTCCTTGACCGCGACTCCGGCTGCGACCGAGGCCGTGCCGAAGAGGTGGTGCCCGCACCCGTGGCCGGGGCCCATGTCCACCAGGGGCTTCCGTACTGGAATGCTGTCCTGTGACAGGCCCGGCAGCGCGTCGAACTCGGCGAGAATCGCGATCACCGGCCGGCCACTGCCGAACCGCGCGACGAACGCCGTGGGCATGCCGGCCACGCCGGCCTCCACGGTGAATCCCGCCTTGCGCAGCTGCTCCTGGTGCAGCGCGGAGCTCTTCTCCTCCTGATAGCCGACCTCGGCGAAGCCCCAGATCTGCCGGGCAACGGCGGACCACTGCGCCCGCGCGGCTTCGATCGACTCGACAACCCCTCCCGGCCGCTGCGCGAGCGCCGGCGTGGCGGCGAGCATGAGAAGCGCAACCGAACAGAGAATCATGTTGACCTCCTAACAATGAGGCGATGGCGGGCGATGATGGGCGATCACGGGCGATGTCTGGCTTCGGCGTGCCGATCGTCACCCGTTCACCGATGCCGACATCGCCTGTCATCGCCCGTCATCGCCTATGTCTCAACACCAGCCCCGGCATCGCTCCCGTCACCCGCCCCGCGTCCACGACGAGCCGCCCGTTCACCATCACGTAATCAATGCCCTCGGAGTACCGCAGCGGGTCGGTGAACGTCGCCACGTCCCGCACGGTCTCGGGAGTGAACACCACCAGGTCCGCAGCGAGTCCCTCCGCGATCCGCCCGCGATCCCGCAGCCCCAGCCGGTTTGCGGGCAGGGCGGTCATGCGCTGAACCGCCGCTTCGAGCGACAGCACCCCTTCCTCCCGCACGTACTTGGCGAGGATCCGAGGGAACGTTCCGAACGCCCGCGGGTGGGCGCTCGCGACCTCGGCGGGGTTCACGGGTGCTGCGTCCGTGTCGATCATGACGAAGGGCGCGCGCATGGCCTGCTGCTTCTGCTCTTCGTTCATGCTCTGGGGCGCCACGCTCACGCCGCCACGCTGCACGAGATCGAAGAACGCGTCCCACTCGCTCCTGCCCAGGGCCCGAGCCGCCTCGCGCACGGATCGCCCCACCAGGGGGCGATCTTCCTCGGCGCGCGCCGCCGTGATCAAGACGTTGTCCCAGTTTCGCCCGACGTGCCGGTACCAGTTCTCCCAATCGGACGTGGTCTCGACCTCGGTGCGAAGCCTGGCGCGCACGGCCGGGTCGGACAGTGTGGCCAGAAACGCGTCCTCGCCGGCCGCATAGTGTCGCGGATGCAGGAACGAGCCCAGCCCGATGCCGTTCCGGATATAGGGATAGATGTCCGCAGTGACATCCACTCCCTGCGTGCGCACGCGGGCGATGAGATCGAGCGCGCGCGGCATGAGGGGCCAGTTCTCCTGGCCCGCGGCCTTGAGGTGATAGATGTGCCCCGGGATGCCCGCTGCCTGCGCGATGCGCGCAACCTCGGCGATGGACTCGAGTAGTTGGGCGCTCTCGTTCCGCATGTGGCTGAAGTAGGCACCGCCGTACTGCGCCACGACCTTCGCCAGCTCGATCAGCTCCTCGGTCGTGGCGTACGTGCCCGGTGGATAGATCAGCGCGGTGGAGAGCCCCACGGCGCCGTCTTCCATGGCCTGGCGCACGAGGGCCCTCATTGCGTCGAGCTCTTCCGGCGTAGGCTCGCGCCCCTCCTCGCCGATCACGGCCAGGCGCACCTGCGCCGCCCCGACGTTGTGCACGACATTGAGCGCGATCCCTTTCGCCTCCAGCAGGCGGAAATACTCGCCGAACGTGCGCCACGTGATCACGCTATCCATGCCGGGCGCCGCGGCGGCGATCGTGCGCTCGTTCTGGGGGGCCAGCGAGCCGCCTTCCCCCACCAGCATGGTCGTAATGCCCTGCGTGATCTTGCTGTGTCCCGACACGGGATCGCGGTACAGCGGCAGGCTGCTTCCGCCCATCATGTCGACGAACCCAGGCGTCACCACGCTGCTCAGAGCGTTGATCCGGACTCGGGCGGGTCTCGCCTGTAGCCGCCCGATCGCCGCGATGCGACCGCCCTGAACGGCGACGTCCGCCCGGTACCACGGCCCGCCGGTGCCGTCCACCACGCGGGCATCGGTGATCAGCACGTCGTACGGCAGGGCGTCCGGCCGGGCGCAGCCGCCGGCGGCGAACGGTAGAAGGGAGGCGAATAAGGCGAAGCGGTGACGCATGCCGATGTGGCTCCCTGGCTCTAGGTTCGAGGGGCAGGAGTGTATCACGGCGGCAAGCGGGGCGCGAGAGAGAAAGGGCGATCAGGGACGACTGAGGACGACCGAGGGCGATCGTAGGCGATCACGGGCGATCTCGGCGTCCGCTCACCATCCATTGTCCGTTGCACCGAGGCCGACATTGCCTGCCATCGCCAATCATCGCCTCCCATCGCCCCCTGATTAGATTTCGCCTGGTCACCATGCCCGACATCCTGATCACCAAGACCGGCGAAGAGCCGGGCGCCAAGAACCTCCGTGTCGAAGTCCCGGTGGAGCACGTCAAGGCCGCCGAGGACAAAGCCACGGCGTTCTACAGCCGGCGGGCCCGCCTCCCCGGGTTCCGCAAGGGCAAGGCGCCCAAGGAGATCGTGCGGCGCCGGTTCCACGACGCCATCCGGGAAGACGTGATCCGCGACCTCGTGGGTCAGAGCTGGAAGGCGGCCGTGGAACAGGAACGGCTCAAGCCGATCGCCGATCCGCGGATTCGGGACCTGAAGTTCGAATCGGACGCGCCCGTCTCCTTCGAGCTGATCGTCGAGGTCAAGCCGGACATCGTCCTGACACGATTAGGCGGGTTCACGCTGCAGCGGAAGGTCGCTGCCGTCACGGACGAGATAGTCCGATCGCAGGTCGAGCAGTTGCGCCGCACGAAGGCCCCCTGGGTGCCGCTCACGGGTACCCCCGCGCCCGGCGACCTCGTCCAGATCACGCTCGCGACCCTGGAAGACGGGCAGCCAACCAAAGACAAGCGATACGACCTGGTGCTGGGCGAAGGCCAGGCCATCCCGGACGTCGAGTCCCGCATCCTTGCGCTGGAGGTGGGCCGGACTGTGGACGCCGACGTCCGGTTGCCCGATGACTTCCCGGACGCGGCCAAGCGCGGCCAGCAGCGCGCGGTCCGCATGACGCTGCACGAGGCCAAGCGTCAGGCCCTCCCCGACATCGACGACGCGTTCGCGCGGGAGATGGGAGACTTCGAGTCGGTGGCCGACCTGGAGCGCGCCGTGCGGCAGGACCTCGAGGCAGAGGCCGCGCGGGAGGCGGATGCGGACGTGCGGCACCAGCTGCTCGAGCAGCTCGTGGCCGCCAACAACGTCCAGGCGCCGCGGCCGCTGGTGGAGCGCGTGCTCGCCACGTTCGCGCAGACCTACCAGGTTCCCGACGACCAGCTGGAACGCTTCGCGGCTGAGTTCGGGCCGATCTCGGAGGCACAGGTGAAGCGGGACCTCGCGCTGGATTTCGTCGTGGAGTCGCAAAGCCTGAAAGCGACCGAAGAGGACGTCGACGCGCGCATCACGGAGCTGGCCCGGCGCCGCAAAGCCGAGCCCGGCCAGTTATACGCCTCCCTCCAGAAGGCCGGACGCTTGCGCGACGTCGAGCGAAGCATTACCGAAGAGAAGGCGATTGCGTATCTCCTCCGGCAGTCCACTGTCACCGAGGTCTGAGATGTCCACACTGTACCCTCCGTACATCATCGAACGGTCGGCCCGCGGCGAGCGGACGTACGACATCTTCTCCCGCTTGCTCATGGACCGGATCGTGTTCCTGGGCGCGCCGATCAACGACGACGTGTCGAACATCATCATCGCCCAGCTCCTGTTTCTCGACGCTGACAACCCGGAACGGGACATCTACGTCTACATCAACTCGCCCGGGGGCATCGTCTCGAGCGGCATGGCGATCTACGACACGATGCAGTTCCTCCGGGCGCCCGTGAACACGATCTGCATGGGCATGGCTGCCTCCATGTCGGCGTTCCTGCTCGCGGCCGGGACCAAAGGCAAGCGGTCCGCCCTGCCTCATGCCCGGATCATGATCCACCAGCCTTCGGGCGGAGCCCAGGGAACCGCCTCGGACATCGAGATCCAGGCCCGGGAGATCCTATACCTCCGTTCGAAGCTCAACGAGCTGTACAGCAAGCACACGGGCAAGACCGTTGACCAGATCGAGAAAGACATGGACCGGGACCGGTTCATGTCCGCCGAAGAGGCAGTCGAGTACGGCCTGATTGACAAGGTCATCCAGAACGTGGCGGAATCGGGGGATGGCAGGAAATCGGCTTGACGTCCGGGACCGATGGGTCCCAAATTGAGCCCGTAGGCCACCGGCCAAAAGGCGCCAAGATGGCGAGCGACAAGCACCTGCGCTGTTCGTTCTGCGGGAAGTCCAAGGACTCGGTCCGGAAGTTCATTTCCGGGCCGTCGGTCTACATCTGCAACGAATGCATCGCACTCTGCAACGAGATCCTGGCGGAGGATGAGGAGCGCGAAGTAGCCGAGGCCATCACGCAGATCCCCACGCCCGGGGAAATCAAGGACGTCCTCGACCAGTACGTGATTGGGCAAGAGCGGGCCAAGCGCGTCCTGGCCGTCGCCGTGTACAGTCACTATAAGCGGATCAACTCGCAGGCGGCCCGGGACAACGACGTCGAGCTGGAGAAGTCCAATATCCTGCTGATCGGCCCGACGGGGGTGGGCAAGACGCTGCTGGCCCAGACCCTCGCCCGGGTGCTGGATGTGCCCTTCACGATCGCCGACGCCACCACGCTCACCGAGGCCGGCTACGTGGGTGAGGACGTGGAGAACATCCTCGTCCGCTTGCTGCAGGCCGCCGATTTCAACGTGGGCGAGTGCGAGCGCGGGATCGTGTACATCGACGAGATCGACAAGATCGCCCGGAAGAGCGAGAACCCGTCCATCACGCGCGACGTGTCCGGCGAGGGCGTGCAGCAAGCCCTGCTCAAGATCCTCGAGGGTACGGTCGCTTCCGTTCCGCCACAGGGCGGCCGCAAGCACCCTCATCAAGA
>JACQHC010000174.1 GCA_016199245.1 Gemmatimonadota bacterium
GCGCTTGGCTTTCTCCACTGGCTGTTCCGCGACCGCTTTCTCACCATCTCCCTCGCCGAGGGCGAGGCGGAAAAGCGTGGCTGGAACCTGCGCTGGTGGGATTTCGTGTTCTACATGCTGTTCGGCATTGCGATTACGCTCGCCGTCCCCTTCGCCGGCGTCTTGCTCGTGTTCACGTTCCTCGTCGTCCCGGCGGTCATCGCGTTTCTGTTCACGCGCCGGACCACCATGCTTATCGCCCTGTCCTGGGCGTCCTCGGCCGTCGCCTCGGCAGTCGGGCTGGGATTGTCGTTCCGCTACGACCTGCCCACGGGGCCGCTGATCGTGTGCATGTTCGGCGCGGTGCTCGTGCTCGCCGGCGCCGTCCGGCGGGTCCTGTCCGCACGCGCCGCGGCCTGAATGAGCCCCGCCCCCGCGGACTTCGAAGTCGTCCGGGATCCCCTCTGGAGCAACATCCGGATCGACGCCGAGGCGCTGGGGGTGCTCGACAGCGAGCCGTTCCAGCGGCTCCGCTACGTGCGCCAGCTCGGGCACGCCTTCCTTGTCTACCCCGGCGCGACGCATACCCGCTTCGAACACGCGCTGGGTGCGTATCACCTGGCGCGCCGCGCGCTCAGCCTGCTGGGAGAGCGCGGGGACCTCGCCGCCGTACCGCCCGAGGAGGTGACGCTCGTGCGGCTCGCGGCCCTGCTCCACGACGTGGGACACTATCCGTTCTCCCACGCGCTGGAGGAAGCGGGTCTCCCGTCACACGAAGCGCTCGCGATCGAACATCTGGCGCATCCGGACCTCCGGGCCGTGCTGGAGCGCACGGGGATCGCCTCGCCGGCACGCCGCATCGCGGCGCTCATCGCGGGAACGAGTCCCAGTCCGCTCCAGGGCTTGATCTCGGGATCTCTCGACCTCGACAAGATCGAGTACCTGACACGGGACGCCCGCATGTGCGGTGTCCCGTACGGCGCCGTGGACGTGGACCGGCTGCTCCACTCCATCACGCTCGTGACTCTGTCTGATGGCCGCTGCGCCGTGGGCGTGCACGAGAAGGGCGTGAGCGCTCTCGAGTCGTTGCTGTTCGCCAAGTATCAGATGTACCGCAACGTGTACTGGCACCACGCGGTTCGCAGCGCCACCTCGATGTTCAAGCGGCTGGTCCGCGACGCCATCGCCGCCGGGCAACTGGACTCGGCCTGGATCGCTCGCAGTACGGACGAAGCGCTGATGGAGCGGCTCCACGCGCTGCCCGACGTGCCGTTGGCGCAGCGACTGCGGCGCCGAAGGCTCTACAAGCGGGCGCTGGACCTGCCCGCGACGGATCTGCCGGCAGCGGCTGGAAACTGGATCGCGGACGATCCGTCCCTCACGGCGGCCGTGGAGGATCAGCTGGCGTTGGAGCTAGGCGTCAAGCGAGGCGAGCTGCTGCTCGACTTCCCGGCCAAGGCCCATATGCTGAGCGTCGATCTCCCGTTCCTCAACCGGCGCGGTACGCTGGAGCGCGCCCAGGTGGGCCTCGAGCCTGTCGCCGACGCGTTGCACCGCGCGGCGCGGCGTCTCCGCGTGTTCGTCGCCGAGCCACGCCCGATCGCGCCGGAGCCCGTGCGCAAGCTGGTCGAGCAGGACGCGGCGGCAATGAAAGACGCGCTGGCGCGCGGGAGAGCGCTACTCGGGTAGGTGGAAATCAGATACTAGATGTCCGATGTCAGATGTCCGAACAACGGACATCGGATATCGGATATCGGATACCTGGCATCGCTTTACCGCACCGACACCGCCGCCGTAGTCCGATTGTCGCGCGGGACATCGACGGAATCGATCCGGACGATGATGGCCGTGATGTTATCCAGGCCGCCCCGCCGGTTGGCCTCTCCCACGAGCCCATCCACGATCCCCTGCGGCTCCTTGCCCTTCTTGAGTGCTTCCTCGAGGTCGTGATCCTCCAGCATGCCGGTGAGGCCGTCGGACGCCAGCAGGTAGCTGTCACCGGCCCGCAGGGCGCCGACGTAGATATCCGGGGAGACGTCGTTGTTCGCGCCGACGCACCGAGTGATCACGTTGCTGTACGGGTGGGTGCGCGCCTGGGCCGGGGTGAGGTAGCCCGCGTCCACCTGCTCCTGCACGTAGGAGTGGTCCTTGGTCAGCTGCAACAGCTGTCCGTCGCGCAGCAGATACGCGCGGCTGTCGCCCACTTGCCCGATCAGATAGCGGGGCCCGTTGAGCACGAGCGCGGTGGCCGTCGTGCCCATCCCCCGCTTGTCCTGCTCCGTCAGGGTCCGCTCGAAGATGGCGCCGTTCGCGCGCTGGATGGCCGCCCGCATCCGGTCGGCCACATCAGCGTCGCTCTTGCCACGGAGCTCCCCCAGTTCGCGGGCGATGATCCGGACCGCCATCTCGCTCGCCACCTCGCCCGCCGCGTGGCCGCCCATCCCGTCGGCCACGATGAACAGGCCGCGATCCGGCAGCATGAGGTAGTTGTCCTCGTTGCCCGACCGGACAACTCCGACGTCGGTGCGGCCAGCGCAGGTGAACCCCACCGTGAGAGAGCTTATCGGGTGAGCACGAACGCCAGCGCGGCGACGACGAGGACCACGATCACCACGGCAGGGATGACCCACTTGGGCGTCCCGGCCGGCTCGGGTCGTTGGGGGGGCCGCGGGGCTGGCCGGCGCGCGGCCGGCGGTTGGGGAGCCTGGGGACGCGGAGCTGCGGCCGGTGGCGCGCCGGCGGGCTTGGCCGCCGCTACGGGCTCTTGAGCCGGCTCTCGCGGCGGCGCTGGCCGCGCAGCTGGCGGCGGGGGCGGCGCGGGTTTCACAGCAACCGGCGGTGGGGAGGGAGGTGGGGGCGGCGGTCCCGGCGCAGGAGCGGCCTGCGGTTTGGGCGCCACATCCACCTTGATTGCCCCCATGAGTTTCGTCGAACTCCCCTTCGCCGCGTCCACGGTATCATCCGTCGGCTCGAACATCGCCTGCACGTCGCCGAACCGGAGCAGCGCCCCCGGCGCCAACGGGGTCTCACCCTCGACGCGCTCTCCGTCCACGAATGACCCGTTTGTGGACTCGAGATCCACCAGCACCCAGACCCCCTCGCGGCGCTGGATCTTCGCGTGCGTCGTCGAGACGCTGTCATCCACAAGAACAACGTCATTGTAGTCCGCCCGTCCCACGTTCACGATCGGGACGCGGATGGGAATGCGCTGGCCCTTGTTCGGTCCGGAACGGAGGACCACGTTGGCCAGTACCCCACCCGAGGGGCGCCCCGGCCGCGGCGGAGCGGCGAGCGTCTTCTCACCGCTCGGGGGGGCCGGCGGCGGCGCCGGTGGGGGCGTGGCGGGTGCCGCCGCGGCGGCCCGCTGCATCGCCAGTCCCGGAATGCCGGCGGTTGTGACGTTGAGGCGTTGCTGGGCTCCCGGAGGCGCGGCTGCGGGTGCCGCCGCGGCAGCCACTGGCTTCTCGGCCAGCGTTGCCTCGGGAGCGGCTGCCTCCGCCACGGGTGGGGCCGGAGGCGGGGGCACCGGCGGAGCCGGGGCTGGCGGGGCCACCGCAGCACCGGCGTCCGTTGGGGCAGGCTTGGCGCCCGCATCCGGCGGCGGTGGAGCGGGTGCCACGTCCGCGTAAAACCGGAACTCGTCGCTCCCGGCACGGATCACGTCGGAGCGCGCGAGCAATCGCTGGCCTTCGATGCGCTCACCATTCACGAACGTGCCGTTCGTGCTGCTATCCACCAGCACGTACCCCTTGGGCGTCACCATGATCTCGCAGTGCCGTCGCGACACGTTCTTGTCGCTGATCACGACATCGCAGCCCGCGTCCCGGCCGAACACCATGCTCGCGCCGCTGATCGCGTACTCGCGCCCGTCCGTGAGCGACACGATCCGCCCGCCGGTGGCCGCGGTCGCCTGGCCCTTCTTGCCCGCCTTGGCCGCGAGCATCGCCCCGGGGTCCACCGCCTGCACGTACACGGTGCTGCCGCTACGCCGCTCGTCTACGAACAGCAGTTCGTGCTCCGCGATCTGCACCTTGTCACCATGGAGCAGCGGGCTGGGCTGCGGACCGAGCTGCGCGCCGTTGATCCGGACTTCGACCCCGTCCGCCGCCCGCCGGATCGCCACCTGGCCATCCGGGTACCCCTGCACGATGGCGTGGGCCGCCGCGACGCCGTCACCGGCGAGCACGACCTGACAGGACGGATCACTGCCAATGCGGATTTCCCCCACAGAGACGGGGTGCCGTCGGCCGCCGGTTTCCAGAAATGACATGCGCGGTCGTCCTTCCGGGAGGAATCGTAGGGCAAAGCTACTCGCCGCCGGAGAGCCTTGCAATGCGGGCGCGCCCGCTACGAACCCGCCGCCAGGTCCTCCCGCTCCTCGGCTCCTTTGAGCCACCGCCAGAACACCACCGAGCCGAACAGGACCGTGAGATAGGACACCAGAATGCGCCACAGCAGGATGTAGGATGGCGTCAGCTCGCGCGGCACGTAGATGGACATCACCGCGGCCGACAGAACTTCCGCGAGACCGGATCCGCCAGGCGTCGGCGCGAAGTACAGCAGGAACGTGATCACGGTCTGGAGCAACAGCACGTCCACGAAGTGCGCCTGGATGTTCAGCATGCGCAACACCACGTAGCCCGCCAACAGGCGGTTCGCGAAGGCGAGCGGCGACAACAGGACCCCGGACAGCAGCGCGCCCCACCCGCGCCCCCCAAAGAACGTCACGATGCACTCGTGAGAGCGATCGACGCCAGCTCGCAGATCCTCGATGCGGTGGGCCAGCCGCGGGCTGTTGTGCGATTCGAGCCAGGCCACCACGCGGCGCGCGCGGGCGCGAATGACGCCCGGGAACACGAACACGCCAACCATGACGAGACCGATCGCAATGAACCCCAGCAGGCTGAGGCGAAACAGATCGTACAACGTGAGCACGCCGAGGATGCCGTGCTGCTCCAGCGATCGTCCCCCGCCCAGGAACACGGCCAGCGGGCCGGCGATGGCGAAGAAGACCACGGTGGCCACGAAGGTCATGAGGCTCGAGATCATCGCCTCGGGCAGCGGGACGCCGGACCGCTTGAGGGCGTAGATCATCATTGGCCCGCCGCCGGTCTGCGACGGCGTGAGCAGGCTCGCCCACGTGTTGAGCCCGCCGGCCAGAACGGCGCCGTTGAGCGGGGTCTGCGGGTGCACGTGGCGCGCGAGCACCCACAGCCGCAAGCCGCCGCCCACCCAGTCCATCGACGCCAACGCGAACCCCACGATCAACCAGCGCCAGTTGAGCGACAGCATGGCGTCCAGAAAGAGGGCGAAGTTGTTCCCGTAGAACAACAGCCCCACGAACCCGGTCGCGGAGATCCCGGCAAACAGCTCGAGGCCGCGACGCAGCAGGCGGGGAGAGACCAGAGCGGGCATGGCAGCGGACCAACGTAGACTTTCCTGGATACCGGCGTCAACGTCGCCCCGCTAAGCTTTGGCCACATGCCGGCTGACCGGATCGTGGTGCACAACGCCCGCGAGCACAATCTCAAGGGCATCACGGTCGAGATCCCCCACCGTCGGCTCACGGTCGTGACGGGACCGTCTGGGTCCGGCAAGAGCTCCCTCGCGTTCGACACGCTGTACGCCGAGGGACAGCGGCGCTACATCGAATCGCTCTCGACCTACGCCAAGCAGTTCCTCGAGCGGATGCCACGGCCCGCGGTGGATCGGATCGAGGGCATCGCGCCGGCGGTGGCCATCGAGCAGAAGAACCCGACGACGACGTCACGCTCCACCGTCGGCACGGCGACCGAGATTCACGACTACCTGCGACTCCTCTGGGCGCGCGTGGGGCGCCCGCACTGCCACGCCTGCGGGGCGCCGGTCACGACGGATTCCCCGACCACGGCGGCGGATCGGGTCGTGGCCGAATGTGCCGGCGCGGACATCCTCGTGACGTTCGCCCTGCCGCCGGCGGGCGCGGGGCCGGAGCAGGTGCGCGCCAATCTCCGCGCGATGGGATTTGTGCGCGTCGTCGCCGGAGGACGCCCGATCCGACTGGAGGACGTGGACGCCGCGCACATCGGCGCGGCCGACTTTCGGGTGATCGCGGACCGGATCACGCTTCGACCCCAGGCCCGCGGCCGACTCGCGGATGCGATCGCGAGCGCGTTCGCGGAAGGGGAAGGCCGAGCCGAGGTGGTGGCCGGAGACCGGACGCTTGTGTTCTCGGAGCACCCGCGTTGCACCGGCTGCGGGCGGGCGCCCCCGCGCCTTTCTCCCGCGCTGTTCTCCTTCAACAATCCCCGGGGCGCCTGTCCGGGCTGCAACGGCTTCGGCGCGGTGCTCGAGTACGACGAATCCCTCATCGTGCCGGACGCCCGGCGCAGCTTGGCCGAAGGCGCGCTCGATCCCTGGACCAAGCCGCGCTACGGCAACAAACGGCGCCTGCTCGCCGACACGGCCCAGAAGCGCGGCATCCCGCTCGACGTGCCCTGGTCGCGCCTGCGGGCAACGGACCGTCGCTTCCTGCTGTACGGCCGGGACGGCAGGTTCCGCGGCGTCATCC
>JACQHC010000191.1 GCA_016199245.1 Gemmatimonadota bacterium
CCCGAACACCGTGTACGCGGTGCTGTGGGAATCGCGCCAGGCGCCCTGGGAAAACGGCGTGTGGTACGGTCCGGGCTCCGGCATCTTCAAGTCCACAGATGGCGGCACCACCTGGCGAGCGCTCACGCGGGGTCTCCCCACGTTCGCCGAAGGACTGGGCCGGATCGGGATCACCGTGGCGCCCAGCGATGCGCGGCGGCTCTACGCGACCGTAGAGGTGAGAGGGCAGGGCTGGATCTACCGCTCTGACGACGCCGGCGAATCGTGGCGCAGGACGAGCGACGATCCGCGCATCGCCACACGACCCTCGGACTTCGCGGAAGTGAAAGTCGATCCGAAGAACCCGGATGTCGTGTATTCCGGATCGATCGTGACGTGGAAATCCACCGACGGGGGGAGCACCTGGAGCGCGCTCCGGGGCGCACCCGGGGGGGACGACTACCACCGCATCTGGATCAGTCCTGAGAACTCGAACATGATCCTGATCGCGTCGGATCAGGGAGCGATCATCACCGCCAACGGCGGCGAGTCCTGGTCCTCGTGGTACAACCAGCCCACCGCCCAGTTCTACCACGTGAGCACGGACAACGCCTTCCCCTATCGCGTGTGCGGCGGGCAGCAGGAATCCGGGTCGGTGTGCATCTCCAGTCGCGGGGACGACGGCCAGATCACGTTCCGCGAGTGGCACCCCGTGGGCGTGGAAGAATACGGCTATGTCGCGGCCGACCCGCTGGACCCGGACATCGTCTACGGTGGCAAGGTGACGCGCTATGATCGCCTCACCGGCCAGACCCAGAACGTGACGCCCAGGGCGATCCGTCCGGCGGACTATCGTGTGCTGCGCACCGCGCCGATCCTCTTCTCTCCAGTGGACCCGCGCACGCTGTACTTCGCATCCAACTCGCTGTGGAAGACCACCACGGGAGGCTCGAGCTGGGAGCAGATCAGCCCGGATCTCACGCGCACCGATTCGATCGTGCCACCGAACGTGGGCACGTACGCCACCACGTCAGAAGCCCGCGCGCGCCACGCCGGGGTGATCTTTACCGTGGCTCCGTCATACCTCGACGCCGACATCATCTGGGTGGGATCGGATGACGGCCTGATTCACGTGACGCACGACGGTGGGAAGACCTGGCGTGACGTCACGCCTCCGGACCTGCGCGCGAAACCGTGGAGCAAGGTCTCGCTCATGGACGCGGGGCACTTCGATACACTCGTTGCGTACGCGGCGATCAACACCCTGCGTCTGGACGACCTGCGGCCCCACATCTACCGCACGCGGGATGGCGGGCAGAGCTGGACCCACATCACCGGCGGCATCCCGGATGGTGCGACGGTGAACGCCGTGCGCGAAGATCCCAGGAGGCGCGGGCTGTTGTTCGCGGGTACTGAGCTGGCCGTCCATTTCTCCATTGATGATGGTGACCACTGGCAGTCGCTCCGGCTCAACATGCCGGCCACCTCGATCCGCGACCTGGTGATCAAGCACGACGACCTGGTGGTGGGCACGCACGGCCGGTCGTTCTGGATCCTGGACGACATCACGCCGCTCCGCCAGCTCGACGCGACCACGGCCACGCGGGACGTGGTGCTGTTCCAACCGCAGGACGCCTGGCGCGTTCGGTGGAACAAGAACACGGACACGCCGCTGCCGCCGGATGAGCCCGCGGGGCAGAACCCGCCGGACGGCGCGATCATCAACTATTGGCTCCAGGCCCCCGCATCCACGGTCACGGTCGAGATCCTGGATGGCACGGGCGGCCTCGTGCGACGTTACGCGAGTAACGACCCGCCGGACCCGCCGCTCGAAGGGGTCAACGTCCCCGCGTACTGGATTCGTCCGGAGCAACGGGTGGCCAATGGGGCAGGCATGCACCGTTTCGTGTGGGACGTTCACTATCCCCGGCCGGCGGTACTCAACTTCTCATACCCGATCGCCGCGATCTTCATGAGCACGCCCAAGGTGCCCTACGGCTCGTGGGCGATGCCGGGCGACTACACCGTGCGGCTCACGGTGGATGGTCGCAGCCAGACGCAGCCGCTCAGCGTGAAGATTGACCCGCGCGTCAAGACGTCCGTGGCCGACCTGGCACGACAGTTTGAGCTGTCGCAGGCGCTCGCCCAGGCGCTCCAGCGAGACAGCGATGCGCTGCGGGACGTTCAGTCGCTCCGACGCCAGATCCGCGACGTGCGCCAGCGGTTGACGGGCGGCGATGCGAGTCGGGACCTCGGAGCGCTGGATGAGAAACTCGCTCTGCTCGAGGGGCGGGGCGGGGGTTTCGGCGCGGCCGCGGGCGGGTCCGACGGCCTGGCTCAGCTCAATGGCCAGCTGGGCCAGCTCTACGGGATCCTCCAGGGCGCGGACGTGGCGCCGACGACGCAGGCGGCCTCGGCCATCGCCGAGCGGCAACAGGCGCTCGAGGGAATCTTGACGCGGTGGGAAGAGCTACAAGGGCGTGACGTGGGGGCAGTGAATGATCGGCTCCGGCGTGCCGGGTTACCACAGCTCCAGGTCGCGCGCTAGCTTCGGCTCGACAGGCCGGTCCGTCGTTCAACCTGCGGTTGTCGGTCCGGCGTTGGGCACATCTGTCGCGTGCCGGGTCGCTACAGCCTCAGGTGCAGCAGAAACGACAGCACGTGGGCCGTGTAGCTGCCATACCGGCTGTCCAGCCACAGCATCCGACTCACATTCATGTCGCCGACATCGGTCGCCGAACTGCGGGTCTCTTTGAACACTCCCTGACCGTAGGGCCTGAGGATGTCCCAGGTGAAATCGGTCAGTCGGTACGGCTCGTAGAGGTAACGAAGCTCGAAGTCGAGCTTCGCGGTAAGCTGCCGCAGTAGCGAGAGGCGCGCGCTGAACGTGCTCTCGTCCTGGTCGGGGAAGGGATAGGCTACTGCGCTGTTGACGTCTGGCGTTGCCAGGTTAATGGTCTCCCACGAGCCGGAGAACCTCTGGTAGTTCGCGGCCGCGCGGACCGACGTTTGGTTGAGGATGCGCCCGTCGACGTCGAGGCCTATCCAGAAGACGTTATCGGAGGCTCCGCGTGACCATCGGTTGGTCGCGTTGTAGTCCGTGGTGAGGCTGGTCTTGGTGACCTGGAGGTTGTCTCGTTCGTACGTATCGAACCCTCCCCAGGCGCCGAAAGACCAATCGCTCCGACTCCAGTGGAAGCCCCCGAATACCGAGCCACTCTTGGTGTCCTGCAAGCCGTAGCCGTAGCTGAACGTGTCCACAGCGCCCGCATACAGGTCCTTCACGTAGCTCGCGCCGGCGGACAGCGCGAGATCCGCGGTGACCGGCAGGTCCACGTCGGCGCCGACCTGATCCCGGTCGCGGGACCAGACGTCGTAGGCGCGCACTCCCGAGAGCTCGAGACCTACGTCATACACCCCCTCGTAGTCACGGTTAGCCATTACGTAGTGAGCATTGATCGTGACGTCGCTCGAATGGACGCGGATGCTGCCCTTGAAGGAATCGTCGGTTGTCTTATCCACCTGCCGCGCGTCGTAGTCCCAGATCAGTCGCGCCACCTCGCCGTCCAGCGTGATCCAGCCGAAGCGATACGCAGCGCCGGCGCTCATGCGCTGCCGTCGGTAGCCGCCCAACTCGTTGAGCAACACGCGGGCGCCCGAAGCGTCGGTTTGACCGATGGACCGCCGGAAATACGAGTCCCCCGACGACGAGTAGCCGGGGAAGTCAATCTCGGGCCGGTCGTCGTTGAGGTCGTAGAAGCGATAGGCGGCGCGTGCGCTCAAGGCCGCCGTGATGCGGGAGGTGAGCCTGACGTCGGCCTGCACGATCCCCATCTTGCCGTCGAGACTCGACTGCGGGAGTGGTGCGTCTTTGGCGTAGACCACTCCTGGTTGGCCGGCGACTCCGGAGAAAACGACCTGGTCGTTTTCGGCGTACGGCAGGAAGGGGTCGTTTTGCGTGAGGATGACCGACGACAGCGTTGTGCTGAGGCGCGTACGACCGCCAAGCCTGACCGAGGCGTTGCCGAAGATCCGGTGGTGGTTGTTGTCGGGCCACAGCTGCATGACCGAACGGCCAGTCAGGCCACGCAGGTTGTTGTTGCCGAACGGCGCGGCCGGTTCCTGATCTGAGGCCGGGTTGAACGTAGTGGCCGAGGCGCGGCCCACCACACCCTCGAAGGGATTGTCGAAGTAGAGCGCTGTGATGTCGTTCCGGAACCAGGAGCCCTGCCACCCCACAGAAGCCGAATGTCCCTTCCTGGTCCAGCTCACGGTGGTAGCCACCTCGGTGGTCCGGTGGTCGAGCGGCTCCACCAGCTCGAGGCCCCGGGCCTCGATTGTCTCGCGCCAGAAGTTGCCGGCGCCAGTGCCGGGAACGCCTGCCAGGGCCTGCCGTCGGATGTACGTACCGAAGCCCAGGGGCTTGCTGCCTGTGCGCGTCTCGGATCGCCCGGTGACGGCGAGGGAGAATGCGGACGAGAGCTTGAACTCGAGCGCGGCCATCGCGGCGTTTCGCTGCGTGCGCAGGTCGAGCGATCTGACCGATGTGGTCAGCGCGTCGTTCATGAGAGCCGTGAGGGCGCTGGCGGCAGCGGGCGCTGTCGCTGCTCCGGCGGCGGTCTCGGTCGCCTGTCGGAACGCGTCACTCAGCGTGAGCGTGCCCGTTCCGATGCCGGACCAGAGCGTGGTGGACCCGCTGCTGTAGAAGCGTGGAAGCTCGGTGTAGCTCGCCCGGATGGAGAACCTGGCCGGGTCTGCCCACTGCAGGAGATAGCGCTGGTCGCTCTGGAAGGCGTCGACCGCCGTAAGCGACATCGTCCACCCCTTGCCCGCCGGTGCCCAGGCGAGGTGCCCGAACTCGAGCACGGGCCCGTCGGGGACGGTCCGGAACTCGTTGAATCGGGCGAGCCCGCGAGCAGAGACGTTCTCGACCGTCTGGTTACCGACCACGAGCTCGAGGCGCACGGTGTCTTGGCTAGATGCTTGCGCCGCGGCAGGCGCCACGCGGGCGATGCCGGCCAGCAAAGCCAGGGCGCCAAGACCGAGAATCGTGTGACGAGTGTTTGTCATGGCTCCCTCCGCTAACGCTGGAACAGCGGACCTGACGGGTGGTTGGACCCGTGGATCTGCGAGTGGCAGTTGACGCATGCTTTGTTTGCCACCCACACCGAGGCGGGCAGGGATGCCAGAGTCTGATGGCGACCCTGCTGGTGGCAGGATTGGCATAGCTGCGTGATGCGAGCCTGAAGTAACGACGGGTAGTTGGAGCCGTGAGGCCGGTGGCACGTGGCGCAATCCTCGCGGACTGGTGCGTGCTCCCAGAGGAACGGTCCTCGCGTGTTCTGGTGGCACGAGTAGCAGAGGTCGTTGACGGACGCCTGCCTCAGGAGCTTTTCCCCCGTGGTCCCGTGCGGATCATGGCAGGATGCGCAGTCCATCTGTCCGTCGCGCAGCGGGTGCGTGGAGCGTGCGTTGAGCGCCGCCCGCATCGCGCCGTGGCATTGCAGGCACGTCTCGGTGGTCGCGCCGACGCCGGGGAGGCGATCGCTGGTCACCGCTGTCCCGTCGTGGGGGACGTGCACGTCATGACATGTGGCGCACCTGACGCCGGCGAGCTGGTGCGCGCTGCCCTGCCAGGAGGCGTGGGTGGGTTTCTGCTCGTGGCAGCTCAGGCACACGGCGTTCGCGTCCGCGGCCTGGGCCGTCGCGGGATTCAGGGGTTTGGTCGAGGCGCCTGAGGAGATGTGTTCTGCGGCACCCGCGTGGCAGTTCGAGCAGCTGGCCGACTGATAGACCCTGTCAGCGGCAAACGTGCGCCCATGATCGGTGTTCGTGAAGGCGCTCGCGACCTCTTGGTGGCAACCGGCACAAACTTCCTGGGCGGCCGCGCGCGGCACGAGCAGGGTCATGCCTGCCAGGCCGAGGACGACCCCGATGATTCCTGGACGTGGTCGCGTCATGGACCGATGCTCCCGCAAGGCGTGGGTGTGCGACGGCACGATGCTACCGGCGTCCGCGAGGGGCTTACGTGAGACGGGCATGAATGTTCCCTTAGACGACGGCCGACTACGGTTTTCGATCATCATTATGGTGGCGTAGATGCCATGAAGGAAATCGAACGCGAGGTCCTGCTGGCCTTCTGGAAGACACACATCCTGCACCACGCGGCCGAACGCCCCGTGGTTGGGCAGTGGGTGATCCGGGAGCTGCGGCGTCATGGCTATGAGATCAGCCCGGGTACCCTCTATCCGCTGCTGGCCCGGATGGAGCGACGGGGGTGGCTGCGGTGCAGGGTGCCGCCAGGAGGCGGGCGCCGCGCCCGCAAGGAGTACACGCTCACCAGGACGGGGCGGCAGGTGCTACGGCTGCTTCGCCGTCAAGTCGAAGAGTTGTATCGCGAGGTCTGCCTCGGCGAGGAGGAGGACGAGGCGCCTCGGTGAACCCTGCACTCGGTGATCTGGCCCGCGTGTTCCTGAAGCTCGGCACGATCGGCTTCGGCGGGCCCGCGGCACATATCGCACTCATGGAGGACGAGGTGGTCACGCGCCGCCGCTGGATGTCGCGTGAGCGCTTCCTCGATCTCGTCGGTGCGACCAACCTGATCCCCGGCCCGAACTCGACGGAATTGGCGATCCATGTCGGCGCCCTGCGAGCGGGGGTGGCGGGACTCGTGGTGGCAGGCCTCTGCTTCATCCTGCCCGCCGTGCTCATCGTGGGCGCGCTGGCGTGGGGGTACGTGCGCTTCGGCGCGTGGCCGCAGGCGGCGGGGCTGCTGGCGGGGGTGCAACCGGTGGTGATCGCCGTCGTGCTCCAGGCGCTGTGGCGGTTGGGGCGCACGGCCGTGAGGACGCGCGCGCTGGCAGCGCTCGTGGCCGGGGCAGCGGCAGCCGCGTTCGCCGGCGTGCATGAGCTCGTGGTGCTGTCTGGGGCCGCGGTGCTGTGGGTTCTGGGACGGCAGGCTGGGCCGCGGATCGCGGGCACGGGCGGGATCACACGGGCCGTGGTAATCTGGCCCCTGACACTGGGCGCCCCAGTCGCCGGCGCGGCCGCGTTCAGCGCCACGACGCTGTTTCTCGTGTTCCTCAAGGTCGGCGCGGTGCTGTTCGGCAGCGGCTACGTGCTGCTCGCCTTTCTCCGCGCCGATCTGGTTGAGCGGCTCGGGTGGCTCACGGAGGGGCAGCTACTCGACGCCATCGCGGTGGGGCAGGTGACGCCGGGCCCGCTGTTCACCACCGCGACGTTCATCGGCTATGTGCTCGGGGGACCGGGCGGCGCCGGAATCGCCACGGCCGGGATCTTCCTTCCCGCGTTCGTGTTCGTGGGGCTTAGCGCACCGATCGTGCCGAAGCTTCGGGCCTCCCCCTTGACCGGAGCGTTTCTCGACGCGGTGAACGCAGCATCCCTTGCCCTGATGGTCGTGGTGACCTGGCGGCTCGGGGTGCACGCACTGACCGACTTCCAGGGCGTGGTCCTAGCGGTCGTTTCGCTCCTCTTGCTCCGACGCGGCGTGAACTCGGCGTGGATTATCGCCGGCGGTGCGATCGTGGGCCTGCTGCTCGGACCGTAGCCGGAGGGCGGAACAGCACTTGCCGTCTACGGCGCTCTCGTCCCTCGCGTCCTCATCCTGAGCACCGAATCCGCCCCCGCGCCCTGGTAGTGCGCTACGGTCCAGCCTTCCAGCATGCCGTTGACGAGTCGGAAGCTGCTTTCCGTCGTCACCTGAACGCCGGGACGCAGCACGCTCTCGAACGGCCCGGCGTGCATGACCACGCTGTCGCCGCCCACCACTACGTGTTGCGAGATGGGATCGCGGCCGGGGAGCACCGTGGTCCAGCCTTCCGTGGTGGCCGTAGCGTTCAGCTCGGACGTCACGAGCACGCTATCTGAGCCTTCGGCCATGGACTGCACCGTCCACTTGCCCGCGACATCGGCGAGCGAGATGGTGGCGGCCGCGCCGGCTTCGGCACCTTCGCCGGCCCGTTCGCCGCCGCCGTAGCAGGCAGCAAGAGCCGCGGCCGTGAAGAGAGAGACTATGCGTCGCATCGAGGATCTCCGTTTGAGTGTTGTGGACGGGGTAACAACATACCGGGCCGTACCGCCGGTGGCCAAATCCTGTCGATTGGTGAGGTGCCGCCCCAAGAGCCCCACGGCGTCTGGTTCGCCACCTGTACAGTCTCGGGGAACCCTCTGATCACCCGCGGCATTTGAGGCCGCACCCCTCCCCGAGGACCCCATGAGCGAGCGCCAGCAAGCCGGTAAGCGTGCGAGACCAAAGAAACCTCGAGTGGTGAAGGGCCCCCAGCGCTTCGACCTCGAGCGGGATCAGTTCCGCGAGACGTTCCTCAACCGGTTCTACGACCCCGCGTTCGCGGCCGTGAGCAAGCAGCTCGATGATGTCCTCAAGGTCGCCTGGGACGCCTACTCCGATTACCGCAAGAGCCCGCGCACGGTCAAGGCGGGACGGGGCTTCGCCGATCCGGAGTTCGCGGTCTCCGTTGAGTGGCTCGAAACCCGACGCAAGATCCAGGAGGCCGAGCGGCGGCAGAAGAACCTCAAGTCGCCGTCCCGCATCCTCATCGTGAACGGCTCGGCGCGGAACGACCAGACGTGCCCGGGCGAGATCTCCAAGACGTATCGGCTTGCCCAGATTGCCAAGCACGTCGTCGAGTCACAACGCGCCTTCGAGGCGGACTTCCTGGACCTTTCGGCGCTCACCGCCGAGTACGGCAAGGTCATCTATCCGTGCAAGGCGTGCGTCTCCACGGCGCAGCCGCTGTGCAACTGGCCCTGCACCTGCTACCCCAACCACGCGCTCGGCCAGGTGAACGACTGGATGCACGAGATCTACCCGCGGTGGAGCGCGGCGCACGGCGTGATGATCGTGACGCCGGTGAACTGGTATCAGGCGCCGAGCGTGCTGAAGCTGATGATCGACCGGCTGGTGTGCGCGGACGGCGGGAATCCCGACCCCACGTCCACCGGCGGCAAGGACCCCGAGCGCGCCAAGGCGCTGGAGCTTCAGGGCTGGCCCTATCCCAAGCACCTCGCCGGCCGAGCGTTCGCGGTTGTCGTGCACGGCGACGCCGCGGGCGTAGAGAACCTGCGGCGCATTCTCACGGACTGGATGACTGATCTCGAGCTGATTCAGGCCGGGCCCAGCGGCGCGATCGGCAAGTACCTGGGCTACTACGAATCCTACGCCACGAGCCACGACGACCTCGACAAAGACGAGGCGTTCCAGGTGGAGACGCGCAACGCCGCGCTGTCACTGGTCGAGACCGTGCGGCAGATCAGGAGCGGGAAGTACAGGCGGCCGGACGCCGAGTTGGAGGAACCCAGGAAAAAGTAGAAGGACCGCGGCGTTGGATTTGGGGGGCATCCGACCGTCCCAGGCGTCGGATGACGGATGTTCCTGCGTGCCCTTCGTTGCCTTCTCTCGCGCTTTTCGCTCCTTCCTTGCACCTTGGCGCAGTCGCGCCCTCGCCGACGTCGTCCACCCCAACCTCATTGCCCTCTACGAGCTGATGGGCGACGACCGCGGCTGGTTCCTCACCATGGAGCTGCTCGAGGGCGCCGGGTTCATGGACTACGTTCGCCCCGCCGGCCTGCGCCTTGACCGGCTCCGCGGCACGCTGCGCCAGCTGGCTGATGGCCTCGTGGCGCTCCATGCCGCAGGAAAACTGCACCGGGATCTCAAGCCTTCCAACGTCATGGCGACGCCAGGCGACCGCACGGTGATCCTCGACTTCGGGATCGCCACGGATGTGGGCGCGCCGGATATCAACCGAAAGACGGTGGCGACGAGCGTCTTCGGGACGCCGGCGTACATGTCGCCCGAACAAGTGAGCGGCGAGGCGGTTGAGGCCTCCGATTGGTACGCCCTGGGCATCATGCTGTACGAAGCGCTGACTGGCGAACTCCCCTTCCAGGGGAATTACCTCGCGGTGCTCGCCGCGAAACTTCAGGGGCCGCCCCCGCCGCCCGATACCGTGACGCCAGGCCTGCCGGCCGATCTCACGGGGCTCTGTGTCGACTTGCTTTCCGTGGATCCAGCCGCCCGTGCCACCGGCGACGATCTCCTGCGCCGCCTCGGCGCCCCGCGCGCCGTCTCGGGCGTCACGCTGCGTGCGGCAAGGCCGCCCGTCATCGGGCGCGAGGTTCAGCTTAGCGGCCTGCGCGAGGCGCTCCAGGCGAGCCGCGCCGGTCGCCGCACCGTTGCGACTGGTCCATGGGCCGTACGGCTCAGGAAAAGAGCACGCTGCTCGATGGATTTCTGGAGGAGGCCCGAACGGACGGCGCGGTCGTCCTCTCCGGCCGCTGCTATGTTCGCGAGACCGTGCCGTTCAAGGGTCGGCAAGCGGTGAGCGACGGTGGCGCCACACGTCACCTCGCGAACGCCCGCGGTCCGACACAGATTTGAGACATGGCCGACTCTGCCACCAGTGCTCGCGCGCTGCCAGCCGCCGTGCTGGCCCGGATCGAGAGTCATGCGGGAGAGGAGCGAATGGAATGGTACGCGATGAGCCCGGCGGCCCGTTGGGCTGCAACCCGCGCGATGTGGGCCACCTTCATTGCGCTCGGAGGCGCCGTTGATTCCGACCCCGATTCAGGTGGCGCTGGTGACGCTAAGGGAGGCCGAGGTCCCATCGCTGCTGATCGGCGGCCAGGCATGCATTCTGTACGGAGGGGCGGAGTTTAGCCGGGCTCTCGACCTGATGGCGGCGGCACCGGCGACCCTCGCCCGTGTGCCGCGCGCGCTGGATGCCCTTGAGGCCCGCCTGATCGCCATCCCACCGTTCGATGCGGCGCTTCTCGAGCGCGGACATGCCGTGCATTTCCGATGCGCTCGTGCCGACGTCGCCGCGGTCTGGAAGCGCATGTGGTGTTCGACCTCGATATCGGTCTCGTGCCCGTGGTGGCACTGGAAGATCTCGTGCTGACGAAGAAGACCCAGCGCGACAAGGACTGGGCGACCATTGGGGAGTTGATCGAGGCCGACATGGTGGCGCATCAAGCGCAAGTCGATGAACGGCGGCTCGCCTTCTGGCTCAGGGAGGCTCGCAGCGCGGACACCGTGATCGAATTGGCGCAGGCGTACCAGGAGGCTGCGGCCGCCGCCGCCGCGGGTCGGCCGTTGCTCAGGGCGGCGCTCGAGGGCAATCGCGCCGCACTGGAACTGCAATTGGCACAGGAACAGATCGAAGGCAAAGCCGCTGACCGCCAGTACTGGGCCCCTCTTCGGCGGGAGCTGGAAGCGATGCGTCAGGAACACCGCCGACGGGAGAACACGTGACACAATCGCCCGGCCGCCTCGCCTCCGCCCTGGCCGACCGCTACCGCATCGAGCGCGAGCTGGGCCAGGGCGGCATGGCCACGGTCTATCTCGCCGAGGACGTGAAGCACCACCGCAAGGTCGCGCTCAAGGTCCTGAAGCCCGAGCTCGCGGCCGTCCTGGGAGGCGAGCGGTTCCTGCGGGAGATCACTGTCACTGCCACGCTGCAGCACCCGCACATCCTCCAGCTGTATGACTCGGGCGAGGCTGACGCCCATCTCTACTACGTCATGCCCTATGTCGAGGGTGAGTCGCTCCGCGACCGGCTCACCCGTGAAAAACAGCTGGCCATCGACGAGGCGATCAGGATCACCGAGACGATCGCGAGCGCGCTGGATTTCGCGCACAAGCGTGGGATCATCCATCGCGATATCAAACCCGAGAACGTCCTGCTGCAGGATGGTGTTGCGGTGGTGGCGGATTTCGGGATCGCGGTGGCCCTGAAATCCGCCGGGGGCGAGCGGCTGACCGAGACCGGCCTGTCCATCGGCACGCCGGCGTACATGAGCCCGGAGCAGATCGCCGGGGAACGCGAACTTGATGGCCGGACCGACGTGTACTCGCTGGCGTGTGTGACGTACGAGATGCTGGCGGGCGACCCCCCGTTCGTCGCGTCGAGCCCGCAGGCCGTGATGGCCAAGCACGTGACGGATGCCGCGCCGCCGATCACCACCACGCGCCCGAACGTCAGCGCGGCGCTGGCGAAGGCGCTCGCCAAAGCGTTGAGCAAGGCACCGGCGGACCGCTACGCCAGTGCAGGGGCGTTCGCGGCCGGCCTCACGGCGAAGGACGCGGCCGACGAACGGCGCACGAAGTCCCTGGTCGTGTTGCCGTTCGCGAATCACAGCCCGGATCCGGACAACGAATACTTCGCTGATGGACTGACCGAGGAGATCATCGCCGACCTGTCGCGCTTGCAGGGGTTGCGCGTGATCTCGCGCAACTCGGCCTTGACCCTCAAGGGCACCAGCAAGGACACGCCCACCATCGCGCGGGAGCTCAAGGTGAGTCACGTCGTCACGGGCTCCGTGCGACGCGCGGGCAACGCCCTGCGGGTGACGGCCGAGCTGGTGGATGCGGCCAGCGACACGTCGGTGTGGACCGACAAGTACTCCGGGACGGTGGAGGACGTGTTCGGGATCCAGGAGGAGATCGCCCGAAAGATCGTCGCGGCACTTCAGGTAACCCTCACCGAGAGCGAGGACCGACAGGTTGCGGCCAGGCCCATCGAGAATGCCGTCGCGTACGATTGCTACCTGCGGGCCCGCGAACACATGTACGGCTGGACGCCGGACGCGGCGCAGCGGGCCCTGCGCCTGGTGGATGAGGCCCTGGCGATCGTCGGCGATACGCCCCTGTTGTTGGCGACGAAGGCGCAGCTGTACTGGAACGAGGTCAACATGAACCTGGTGCCTGCGGGGGTCGGACTCCCTCGGGCGTCGGACTTCGTGGGCCGGGCGCTGGCGCTCGATCCTGAGCACGCGCTGGCCATCTTCGTCCGCGGCCTGGTGGCCGGCAGTCGCGGCCGGCCGCAAGAGGCGCTGCCGGACCTCTATCGCGCCCATGACTTATGGCCGGGTGACGCGAACCTGCTGGCGGAGATCTGCCGCTACTCCAACACCGCGGGCTTGCGCTCGCACGGGACCCTTGTCGATCGCCTGGCCCAGATCGACCCGCTTTCCGCTATCACGCCGCTGGTAGCCAGTACCTACCATTGGGTGAACGGCCGCTTCGAGGAGGCCGTACCGCATTGCCGCCGGGCGTGCCAGATGGCGCTACCGGGGTCCATGGTGCCGTTCGTTGCGGGCATGCAGATCGCCGCCGCCGGGCTCCGTGAGGAAGCGAGCGAGCTGCTGGGAAGTACTGGCGCGGCGATGGCCGGAACTCCCTTCGGGTCAGGGGCGTCGTTCCTCCAGCACGCCTTGCGTGGGGATGCGGAGCCCGCCCTCGGCGCTCTCACGCCCCAGGTGGAACAGGCGCTCCACAACGAGTTCGCCGCCATGTTCATGGCCGAGGCGTATGCGCTGATCGGGCGGCCAGACGACGCCCTGCGCTGGGTACGGCGTGCGATCGACCACGGCTTCATCAACTACCCGTTCCTCACGGAACACGATCCCTTCCTGGGCGACCTTCGTGGCGAGGACCGGTTCACGCAGATGACGAACGAAGTGAAGCCACGCTGGGAATCGGTCGTGGCTTGGGAGAGGAACCGCGTGTGACGGACGCGACCGACCGCCTTTCGGCCGCCCTGGCCGCCCGGTATCGCGTTGAGCGGGAGCTCGGCGCGGGCGGCATGGCCACCGTCTATCTCGCCCAAGACTTGAAGCACGACCGCAAGGTCGCGCTCAAGGTCCTGAAGCCCGAGCTCGCCGCCGTTCTCGGCGCCGAGCGGTTCGTGGTCGAGATCAAGACTACGGCGTCACTGCAGCATCCGCACATCCTGACGCTGTTTGATAGCGGGCGAGGGCGGACGAAGGCGAGCGAGGGCGGTGGAGGGGAAGCCGAGTTCCTCTACTACGTCATGCCGTACATCGAAGGCGAGACGTTGCGCGACAAGCTCAACCGCGAGACC
>JACQHC010000183.1 GCA_016199245.1 Gemmatimonadota bacterium
GCATGGGGCGGAAGGGGTCGGCCTGCTGCGCACGGAGTTCCTGGTCCTGGGTCGCAGCCAGATGCCAAGTGAAGATGAGCAGGCCAGCTACTTCATCCGCGTCGGCACGCGGTTCACGGGACGGCCGGTTGTCATCCGATCGTACGACCTGGGCGGCGACAAATTCCCGGCGCCCCTGCGTCCGCCGCAGGAGGCCAACCCGTTCCTCGGGTGGCGGGCGTTGCGCGTGTGTCTGGATCGCCCGGAGATCTTCCGCGCGCAAATCCGGGCCGTGCTTCGGGCGCGTGCCGTGGCGGACGTGCGCCTCCTGCTGCCGCTCGTGACGCAGGTGGAGGAGGTGCGTCAAACGAAGGAGTTGATCGCGGAGGCGGAGCGCGACCTGACCCGGAATGGCACGGCGGCTGGTGGGGACCTTCCGGTCGGCGTGATGATCGAGACCCCCGCCGCGGTTGTGCTGGCGGAAGTGCTCGCCGCCGAAAGCGACTTCCTGAGCGTGGGCTCGAACGACCTCACCCAGTACACGTTGGTCGTGGACCGGGGGAACGCGCGGCTGGCCAACCGGTTCAACGCGCTCCACCCCGCCGTGGTCCGGATGCTGCAGAGTGTGGCCGAGGCCGGGCGCCGCACAGGCAAGCCGACCAGCGTGTGCGGCGAAATGGCCTCGGAGCCGCTCGCGGCGTTCTTGTTGCTGGGATTGGGATACCGGGTCCTCAGTTCGGCGCCTACGAGCCTCCCGCTAGTGCGTTGGCTGGTTCGCCGCGTGGACGTGAGCGCGGCCCGGGAGGCCGCCGCAGCCGCGGTGGCGGCCACCACCGACCGGGACGTCAGGAAGGCCCTCGAGCGTGGGATCGCGCCGTATGTGGACCTGCGCCTGCTGGACGGGTGAGCGGTTGCCGCCCGCCCGGTCCGAAACTAGCTTGAGCACTTGAGCCGGGAGGCCACATCTCGCACAGTTACATACTCTCGTCCGAGTCCGTCACCGAGGGACACCCGGACAAAATCGCCGATCAGATCTCTGATGCCGTGCTCGACGCCATTCTGGCGGCGGATCCGCGGGCACGCGTGGCGTGCGAGACGCTCGTCACCACGGGCCTCGCCATGGTGGCGGGGGAAATCACGACGACGGCCTACGTCAATGTCCCGGACATCGTCCGCGGGACGGTGGAATCCATCGGGTACACCGACGCCGCATATGGGCTCGACGCGCGCACCTGCGCGGTGGTCACCGCGATCGATCCGCAGTCGCCGGACATCGCCCAGGGGGTGGACACGGGCGGCGCCGGCGACCAGGGCATGATGTTCGGCTACGCGACCGACGAGACTCCCGAGCTGATGCCCATGCCGATCATGCTCGCACACCGGCTGACTCGCCGGTTGGCCGAGACGCGCAAGTCCGGCGAATTGCCCTGGCTCCGGCCGGATGGGAAAAGCCAGGTGACCGTCGAGTATGTGGATCACCGTCCGGTCGCGGTTCGGGCCGTCGTGGTCTCCACGCAACATGCGCCCACGATCGGGCAACAGGAGCTGGAGGGCACCGTCAAGGAGCACGTCATCCGGCCCGTGCTGCGGACCGCCGATCTCGACGCCGATCGCGCGAAGTACTTCATTAACCCCACGGGTCGGTTCGTGGTGGGCGGGCCGCAGGGCGACTGCGGCCTCACAGGTCGGAAGATCATCGTCGATACCTACGGCGGCGCGGCGCGCCACGGGGGCGGCGCCTTCAGCGGAAAAGACCCCTCCAAAGTGGACCGTTCGGCGGCCTACGCCGCGCGCTGGGTCGCGAAGCACGTCGTGGCCGCGGACCTCGCGCGGCGCTGCGAGGTCCAGCTGGCCTACGCCATCGGCGTGCGCGAACCCGTGTCGGTCATGGTCGAGACGTTCGGCACGGGCAAGGTGTCCGAGCGGGAGCTGGAGCGCGCGATCCGGGCCACGTTCGACCTCACTCCGGCGGGGATCATCGGCGCGCTGGACCTCCGGCGGCCGATCTACCGGGCGACCGCGGCGTACGGACACTTCGGCCGCGCGCCGGAGGCGCGCGAGGTGCACGGACAGACGGTTCGCTTGTTCTCCTGGGAGGACACTCCCAAGACCTCCGCGTTGCGCGACGCGCTGCGGCACGCGGCCTAATACCTCACGAGATCTGATACTATGACGTCTGTGAAGACCGAGACCACGTTCGACGTGCGTGACCTGCGGCTGGCGGATGAGGGCCGCCGCCGCACCGAATGGGCGGAGCGCTTCATGCCCGTCTTGCGGCAGATTCGGGAGCGCTTTGCCAAGGAACAACCGCTCCGGGGGCGAAAGGTCGCCGCGTGCCTGCACGTGACGTCGGAGACGGCGAACCTCGCGGCTACGCTCCGGGCCGGTGGGGCGGACGTGGCTCTGTGCGCTTCGAACCCACTCTCGACCCAGGACGACGTGGCCGCCCACCTGGCCCGCGACCACGGCGTGGGCGTGTTCGCCATCAAGGGCGAAGACACCGAGACCTACTACCGGCACATCCAGCAGGCCCTGGCCCACCAGCCGGACGTGACCATGGACGACGGGGCGGATCTGGTGGGTGCCATTCACATGATCGCGCTCAACCGCATGGACGACCTGGCGCCGCCCGTCCGCCGCTGGGTGGAAGGGCTGTCCCGAGACGAGCGGGAACGCATCGTGAAGCGCGTCATCGGTTCCACCGAAGAGACCACGACGGGTGTGATTCGGTTGCGCGCCATGGCGCAGGACGGCGTGCTTCAGTTCCCGGTCATTGCGGTGAACGATTCCCAGACCAAGCACCTGTTCGACAACCGGTACGGGACGGGCCAGTCCACCGTGGACGGAATCCTGCGGGCGACCAATATCCTGATGGCGGGGAGCACCGTGGTCGTGGCGGGGTATGGATGGTGTGGCCGGGGGGTCGCGTTGCGCGCCCGCGGAGCCGGAGCGGACGTGATCGTGACGGAGGTGGACGCACTGCGGGCCCTCGAGGCCCGGATGGACGGGTACCGCGTCATGCCGATGCGCGAGGCGGCCGCGCTGGGAGACCTGTTCGTCACCCTCACCGGTGACATGCACGTGATCGGCATCGAACACATGCGAGTGATGAAGGACGGCGCCATTATCGCCAACTCCGGTCACTTCAACGTGGAGATCGACCTCGACGCGCTCCAGCGCGCCGCCAAGGGACCGCGGCAGGCTCGCCAGTACGTGGACGAGTGGCAGCTGGACGGCAAGCGGCTGTTCGTCCTGGGGGAGGGCCGGCTGATCAACCTGGCGGCGGCCGAAGGGCACCCCGCGAGCGTGATGGACATGTCGTTCGCTAACCAGGCGCTGGCCGCCGAGCATCTGGTGAAGAACGGGGCGGGGTTGGGTAAGGCGGTGCACCGCGTGCCGCAGGAGATCGACCGCCGCGTTGCGGAGCTGAAGCTCGCCGCCATGGGCGTACGGATTGACGAGCTCACGGCCGAACAGCGGCGCTACCTGGCGTCGTGGGATGCCGGCACATAACGGTGACGAGTTGGTGGAGGTCCGGGTCGTGCATCTGGGCATCGACCCCGCCACGAACACGCCCGTGGTCATCCTGCAGGAGGCCGATGGCGAGCGGGTCCTGCCCATCTGGATCGGGCCAGCCGAGGCCAGCGCCATCGCGCTGGAATTGCAGGGCGTCAAGTACGTTCGCCCACTCACGCACGATCTCGTCAAGCAGATCATCGTGGGGCTGGGCGCGAACCTGCGGCGCGTCCTGATCACTCAGGTGAAGGACAACACGTACTACGCCGAGCTGCATCTCCACCGGGACAATCACGTGGTCCAGATCGACGCCCGGCCGTCGGACAGCATCGCGGTTGCGCTGCGTCTCAAGGCGCCGATTTTCACGCGCGATGATCTGCTGGAGCGGAAGTCCATCGAGACCGTCGAGCCCGAGCCGCCGGCGGCGGGCGAAGATCCGGAGTGGCTCAAGGACCTGCGGAAGCTCAATCCTGAGGATTTCGGGAAGTTCCGTCCGTAGGCTCGTGATCGGGCTGGTGCTCGCCCTGGGTCTGCCTGTTCCCGCGCTGGCCCAGGGCGTTCGTGTGCTGGGACGCGTGGTCCGGGTCACCGGGGCGGACTCGCAGCCCCTCAGTGGGACGTGGGTGATCCTGCACGGCGTCACGGCGGCGGGCGGCGCGCCGGTGGACTCGGCGCGGTCCGACGGGCGCGGGCGGTACGCCGTGCGCGCGCCGGCGCTGGACTCCACCGCATTGTACGTCGTCAGTGTCACCTACCAGGGCATCGCGTACTTCACGAGCCCCGTGCACGCGTTCGGCCGCCGGGTAGACACGGCCGACGTGCTCGCGGTGTTCGACACGTCGTCGGTGACGCCGACCATCACGATCACGCAACGGCATATCGTCGTGCGTCGCGCGGCGGAGGATGGGTCACGCCGCGTGGTCGAGCTCATTGTCCTCTCCAACACGGGAAGCCGGACCCGCATCGCGTCCGACACGAGCCGACCGGTGTGGCGGGGCGCGCTGCCGCGCGGAGTGGCCCAGCTCGAGGTGGGCCAGGGCGACGTGAGCAGCGAGGCCGTGGACGTGCGCGGGGGGACGCTGGTGGTCACCGCTCCCGTGCCGCCCGGCGAGAAGCAAGTGATCGTGAGTTACCTGCTCCCCGCCTCGGCGCAGGCGCTCGATCTGCCGGTGGATCAGCCCGTGCTGCGTCTCAACATCCTGGTCGAGGACAGCGCCGCGTCGGTGGCGGAAGGGCCGCTGGCGGCGCTGGGGTTCGAGCAGATGGAAGGGGCCAGCTTTGCCCGGTTCGATGGCGTGATCCCGCAGGGTGGTGGCCGGGTCACGATTACGTTCGGCCGGGGCCCGCTCGCCCCGGGGCAGTGGTGGTGGGTCGTGATCGTGCTGGCCTTTGGCGCGCTCGCGGCGGCGCTCGCCGTTGGGTGGCGGCGATCCCCGATGCCGCTGGTTTCCGAAGATCCTGCCACGCTCACGGCCGAGCTCGCGGCAGTCGAGGCCGCGCTCAGCTCGGAGGATCATCCCCTCAGCGGGGAAGAGCGGGTTGCGTATGAGCGCCGCTGCGCGGCGCTCCGGCGCAGTGTTGCGTCGCGGCCTGCGTGACCCGCTGACTTGACCGTGTGCGCCCCCAAGGCCTATCGTAGCTAGCAGGACGACAACCAGTATCGCGAACGCGGAGCACGGAAGCCGGTGGGAATCCGGCGCGGCCCCGCCACTGTAACGGGCACGCAGGTCGGCTCGAGCCCACCGGGGAACCGGGAAGGGGAGCCGATAGCCCGGAGCCAGGAGACGGTCCCGTTCGCACCACCTCGAGGTCCCTCGCGGGAGGGATGGTGGGGCGACGCCCACCCGTTCCGTGAGGAAGGAGTGGGCGGTTTTGCTATTCCGGATCATGCCGGCAACTCCGGCAGCTCGCACCGCCCTGCTCGGCGCGCTGCTGATATCGTGCGGTATCGGCCGGGAGCGTCCCGCTGCCAGCGTGGCCGACGATGCGGGGCGCCGCCTGCGGCTCGACGCGTCCCCGCGCCGCATCGTCTCCCTCTCGCCCGCCACCACCGAGTTGCTGTTCGACCTCGGCGCCGGCGACCGCGTGGTGGGGCGAACCCGCTGGTGCGAGGACCC
>JACQHC010000180.1 GCA_016199245.1 Gemmatimonadota bacterium
CGTCCGCCACGGGCGCGAAGCCGATACGCCGCACTTCGATCACGTTTGGTCCCCAGTCAACCTCGGCGTCGACGATTCGAAACTCACCGTTCGCGCCGGAGACCGCCCGCACGTTTCCGCTCAGACCCACGGCCACGGATGAGGCGGTTGGGCGGTTGGTCGTCGCACAAGTAACCGACCTCCCATCCGCCTAACCGCCCATCCGCCCAACTCAGACGCCTAGTGTCCGGCTACGGAATCGCCACCGGGCCACACCGTCCGTCCGTGCCGCGCACGGTCGGATAGGCAATCCCCAGCTGCTCCAGATACGTACCGTAGCGCGACGCATCGTAGTAGTACTGCCGCATCTGGGGCCGGTACTTGGTCATGATCTCGGCATTGAGATCGATCGCCGGCTTGTCCTCCGGCCGGATCAGCGGCTGGTACGTGATGTCCTTGGTCTGCACGTTGCGGAAGTAGTCCCACGCCTGCTGCACCAGCTCGGGGCGAAGCAGGAAGTCCAGCAGGGTCATGGCCTGCGCCTTCGCCCCGGCCACCGCACCCTTGTGCGCGATCGGCGTGGCCATGGCGATCGCGTTGGCCCAGTTGTGGCCCGGCAGGTTGGGGATGTTGGACGGGAAGCTCAGCACTGCCGTGGGCACGTTCCACGAGATGTCGCCAATGTCATCGGCGAAGCCCGCAATCCCGCGCATGTTGGACGGCAGGGCGCGGGGCGGCCCACTCAGCGCGGTGTCGAGCCCGTCTGGTGCTGCTCCGATCTCTCGTTGCAGCGCTCGCGCGAGCGTGAGGTCAGCCTCGCTCCACGTCGGCAGACCCACCTGCCTGATGTTCTCGTACATGACCTCCGCGATCGTCTTGTTGAAGTGCCCCGGCCACGCCGAGCCGCGGATCTGGACCGAGGCGAGCGTCGTGCCGGTCATCATCGCCGCGCCCCGAGCGACGGAATCCCCGATCGCGAACAGCCCCTGGATCAGCGGGTAGTCCAGCTCGCGGAAATAGAACCAGATGGAGGCGGTGGGCGGCACGACGTTGGGCTGATCGCCCCCGTCCACGATGACCGAGTGCGAGCGGTGTTGCAGCCGGAGGTGCTCGCGCCGGAACTGCCAGCCGATCTCCATCAGGCTCACGGCGTCGAGGGCCGAGCGTCCGCGCCACGGCGCACCGGCGGAATGGGCGCTGCGACCCTCGAAAGCGAACAAGGCCGAGATCAAACCCGTGCCGGGCGTGTCACCCCAGCCGGTGCTGAGGTTGGATCCCACGTGCGCGTACAGCACGATATCCACGTCGCGGAAGTGGCCGGCCCGTACGTAATGCGCCTTGGTGCCGACCAGCTCTTCGGCGACGCCGGGCCAGATGCGCATCGTTCCGGGAAGCCTGTCGCGCTCCATGATCTCCTTGACCGCGAGCGCCGCCGTGATGTTCAACGCCTGTCCCGAGTTGTGGCCCTCCCCGTGGCCCGGCGCGCCGGGCACCAGCGGCCGGTGACACGCGACGCCCGGCGTCTGCGAGGCCTGGGGAATGTCGTCGATGTCCGTGCCGAGCGAGATCACCGGCTTCCCCGAGCCCCACGACGCCATCCAGGCTGTCGGGATCCCCGCGATGCCTTCTTCCACAGTGAAGCCGTTCTTCCGCAGCAGGTCCACCAGGTACTTCGAAGTCTCGAACTCCTGGAACCCCAGCTCGGCGAAGCTGAAGATTTGATCCACGACCTGCTGCGCGAGCTGGGCACGGGCCTCCACGCCGCGGACGGCGTCGCGCTTGAGGGTGGTGAGACGGGCTGATTGGGCGGAGGCGGGCGCGGCGAGCGCCGTGATCGTGGCGAGGATGTAAACGCTGCGGATTCGAGTCATGGCTGGTGAGCTCCTTGTACAGGCGATGGCAGGCGACGATGAGCGATGACAGGCGATGTTAGCACTTGGATCCGAGCCTGACCGGTGCTCGGAGGCCGAGCTCGCCCGTGATCGCCTGCCATCGCCCGCGATCGCCGGCTCTTTCATCGCCCGTCATCGCCCGTCCTCTTTGCCGCCCATGCCACGCTTCACGGAATCGCCGTCGGCCCACACCGCCCATCCGCCGACCGTAGCGTGGGGTAAGCAACGCCGAGCTGCTCCAGGTACGTGCGGTGGCGCGAGCGATCGTAGTAGAACTTCTCGAGCTCGGGCTTGTAGCGTGTCATGATGTCCCGGTTCAAGTCGATCGCGGGCCGGTCTTCGGGCCGAATGAACGGCTCGTACTTGATCGTCTTCGTCTGGACATTGCGGAAGTAGTCCCAGGCGGCCTGAACCAGGTCGGGCCGGAGGAGGACGTCGAGCGCCGTCATCGCCAGGACCTTGGCGCCCGCCGTGGCGCCCTTGTGGGCGATGGGTGTGGCCATGGAGATCCCGTTCGCCCAGTTATGGCCCGGCAAGCCCGGCATGTTGCCGGGGAAGTTGAGCGTCACGGTCGGCACGTTCCACGTGATGTCGCCCAGGTCGTTCGATCCCCCACCACGACGCTCGCTCTCCCTTGGCGGATCCGGCAGCCGGTCCGGGATGCTCGTCACCAGCCCTTGCTCGTTGACGCCCAGCTCTTTCTGCAGGCCGCGGGCGAGCGTGTGGTCCGCCTCGTCCCACGCGGGCAGTCCCACGAGCCGGATGTTCTCGAACGTCGCCTCCGCGACCGGCTTGCTGAAATGCGCCGGCCAGGCCGAGCCCAGGACCCGCTGCGAGGCGAGCCTGGTGCCGGTCATCATCGCCGCGCCGCGCGCGATGGAATCTCCGATGGCCCAGAGCTCCGTGATGTGCGGATAGTCGTTCTCACGGAAGTAGAACCAGATGGATGCCGTGGGCGGCACGACGTTGGGCTGATCCCCGCCGTCCACGATCACCGAGTGCGATCGGTGGGGCAGCCGCAGGTGCTCGCGGCGGAATTGCCAGCCCACCTCCATGAGACTCACCGCGTCGAGTGCCGAGCGTCCTCGCCACGGCTGCCCCGCGGAATGCGCGCTGCGCCCCTCGAACGAGAACAGCACCGACACGAGGCCGCTCCCCGGCGTGTCGCCCCACGCGACGCCGAATCCGTCGCCGACGTGCGAGAACAGCACCACGTCCGCGTTGCGGAACAATCCGTCGCGGATGAAATACGACTTGGCGCCCACGAGCTCCTCGGCCACGCCCGGCCACAGCTGGATCGTGCCGGGCAGACGGTCCCGCTCCATCAGTTGCTTCACGGCCAGCGCCGCGGTGACCGCAACGGCCTGACCCGCGTTGTGCCCTTCGCCGTGTCCCGGCGCGCCCGGCACCATCGGCCGGTGGCAGGCGACGCCGGGGTACTGCGACGCCTGCGGCACGTCGTCGATGTCCGCGCCGAGGGAGATCACCGGCTTCCCCGAGCCCCACGTGGCCACCCATGCCGTGGGCATGCCCGCGATCCCGTCCTGCACCGTGAAGCCGTTGTCCCGCAGCAATCCGGTCAGAAACCGCGCGGTCTCGTACTCCTGGAACCCCAGCTCGCTGAACGAGAAGATCTGATCCACGAGCTCCTGGGTGAGCTTGGCACGGGCCTGCACGTCTTCGGCCGCCTCGCGTTTCAGGCGATCGAGGCGGGCCGTCTGCGCGTGGGCGGGCGCGGTGAGCGCCGTGATTATGGCGAGAACGGTTGTGATGTGAACTGACGTCATGTGTGGTGAGCTCCCTATGATTGAGGCGATAAAAGGCGACGACAGGCGATCACAGGCGACCTCGGCCTCCGTTCACTGGCGGTCCCTGGACCTTGGGAGGCCAACATCGCCCGTGATCGCCTGTCATCGCCCGCCATCGCCGGTGTTTCATCGCCCATCATCGCCTGCCATCGCCCACGATCGCCCGTGTTTCATCGCCCGCGTCTTTCAGGGCACCGCCACCGGCCCACACCGCCCATCCGCCGACCGGACCGTCGGGTATGCCACGCCCAGCTGCTCCAGATACGTGCGGTAGCGGGACGGGTCGTAATAGAACTTCCGCATCTCGGGCCGATACCGGGCGAGGATGTCCGTGTTGAGGTGGGTCGCCGGGCGATCCTCCGGCCGGATCAGCGGTTCGTACTTGATCGTCTTGGTCTGGACGTTGCGGAAGTAGTCCCACGCCTGCTGGACCAGCTCGGGCCGGAGCAAGAAATCGAGCATCGTCATCGCCTGGGCCTTGGCGCCGGCGGTGGCCCCCTTGTGCGCGATCGGCGTCGCCATCGCGATGCCGTTGGACCAGTTGTGTCCCGGCAGTCCCGGGATGTTGGAAGGGAAGCTCAGCACGATGGTCGGCACGTTCCACGACACGTCACCGATATCGTCCGAGCCGCCGCCCATGCGTTGCTGGGGCGGTATCGGCGGCCGCAACGTGTCCAGCCGCACGGCGAGCCCGCTGTCCGCCACGCCGAGCTCCTTCTGGAGCGCCCGCGCCAGCTGCTGGTCCGCCTCGTCCCAGGTGGGAAGACCGATCTTCTTGATGTTCTCCGCCATCGTCTCCGCGACCACTTTGTTGAAGTGTCCGGGCCACGCCGACCCGAGCACCCTCGTCGAAGCGAGCCTGGTCCCGGTCATCATGGCGGCACCCTGAGCGATCGAGTCACCCCACGCCCACATCTGCTGTACGCCCGGGTAATCCAGCTCGCGGAAGTAGAACCAGATGGATGCCGTAGGTGGGACGACATTCGGCTGGTCGCCGCCGTCCACGATCACCGAATGGGAGCGCTGCGGGAGGCGCATGTGCTCGCGGCGGAACTGCCAGCCGATCTCCATCAGGCTCACGGCGTCGAGCGCCGAGCGCCCCCGCCACGGCGCGCCGGCCGAATGCGCGCTCCGCCC
>JACQHC010000181.1 GCA_016199245.1 Gemmatimonadota bacterium
AATCCGACAGGAACAGGACTTTCTCCCACGTCTTGCCGCCGTCCCGGGAGCGGAATACGCCGCGCTCGGCGTTCCGCCCAAACGCGTGACCCACCACGGCCACGTATACGAGATCGGGGTTTCTCGGGTGAATGCGGACTTTGGCGATCTGCCCCGCATCCCGTAGCCCCACATGGGTCCACGTCCGCCCGGCGTCGGTGGACTTGTACATCCCCACGCCGGTCGACACGTTGCCCCGCAGACAGGCCGAGCCGGTACCGGCGTAGACCACGTTGGGATCGGATTCTGCCACGGCGACGGCGCCCATCGAGCCTGCTTCGAAAAAGCCGTCTGACACGTTGCGCCAGGCCATGCCGCCGTCCGTCGTCTTCCACACGCCGCCGCCAGTCGAGCCCATGAAGAAGGTCAACGGCTCGCCTGGCACGCCAGCCACGGCGGTCGAGCGCCCACCACGGAATGGGCCGATGGAACGGTACTCCAGCGCTTGCAGCAGCGGGGCGTTCATGCCCGCGGGGACGGTCGCCTGAGCAACGCGTGGCGCCTGCGGACGACGTTGAGCGACTAGAGGAGAGGATGACGCGGCGGATGCGACCGAGACGACGACAGCGAGCAACGCTTTCATGGTGGGGCTCCTGCGGGGAATCCAGTATGAGTATGCAGTGCGGGCCAGCGCGTGGGAAGGACGACGAGGGACGACAAACGGGCGACGTGGGGCGACGGGTCGGCTCGAGGATCGAGCCGCTCGTCCCTGCCCTATCTCGGAACCCGCCCGCGCCGGCCGAGCCACCAACGCATGCACCTGTGTTCGATGTCAACCGGCTCGCAAAACATGAGCGGGCATCCGCCGACGATGCAGTTCACACCACGAGCCTGGCATTCGCGCACGGCTTCGTCGGACACGCTTCCCTGACCGAACGAGCGGTGCAACCAGACGTGACCCACACCGCGCTCGGCGCATTGGCGGACGACGTCGACCGCGACGTCAGGGTGTGTCGCGATGATCACGCCGTGCACCGGCTCCGGCAGGGCGGAGAGGTCGCGGTAGCAGCGAACTCCCTCGACTTCTCTCGCCTGGGGATTCAGCGGGTACACCGTGTAGCCCGTGCTCACGAGTTTCCTGAACACCGCGTTGGCCGCCTGACCCGCGTGGCGTGAGACCCCGGCCACTGCGATCGACTTACCGCTCAGGAATTCGGCCACCGATGCCGGCGTGTGGCCAGGGCGCAATCGCGCCTCTCCTCCGTCCGCGCTCATGACGTTCGTCTCGCTTGTGAAGCCGGGACGAATGTGGCGGGACTTGCCCCAAGACGGAGTGAAGACTCAGTGAGTGGGGTCGCGCCGTAGGAGCGTTTCTGGGTCAGTCGAACTTGGAGCCGCGGGGCCTGGGGCCCGCGGACGTTGGGCGTCCTCGTGCAGCGCCGTTACGACCCGGCGAGCGATGCGCGTGGCCCGCACCGCCTCGCCCCCAAATCGCGCCGACACGCTGTCGCGCACCAACAGATCCAGCGTCTCGACGGCGACGAGCTGAAACCTGATCCACACGCTGTCGCTCGTGCCGCCGCGGACCGCTCCCAATACACCGTAACGCGCCGGGACGATCGCTCCCGTCTCCGGATCGCGCGGCCGCTGGAGGGGCCGGTACTCCAGCCACCTGACCGTGGTGTCCGCCCGCAAGACGCGGTTCACGTGTTGGACGATGCGCTCCGCGCTGGCGCGCATCTCTGACGAGTCACGTGCGTGTCCCTCGATCGTGAACGGGAATACGACCAGCGTGGGCGGCGCGGCAGGCGGGTCCTGGGCGTTCGCGGTAGTAGCGGTCGGCAGGAGGAGCAAACAGGCGAATACGGCCGACGGAAGCCGACGCAAGGCGACGGCTGCGCTCATTCTGCGCCGCCTTCCGTCGGCGTTCGTCGCCCCTCGTCACCCTTCTTCGGCAGGTCTTCCACGTACCGCGGATACTCCGTCTTCGCTGCCGCCACTCGCTCCACATCGATCTCCGCCGTCACCACCGGCTGCTCCGCTGCGGTTTCGGCCAGGATCTGTCCGTTCGGATCCACGATCCACCCGTGACCGCCGAACTCCTGGCCGCGGGAATCCGCTCCTGCGCGGTTCGAGCTGGCCACGTAGCAACCGGACACCATGGCGGCCATCCGGATCGCCGTGCGCCAGTTGTCGATCGAGGCCTTCGGCGTCGCGCGCGGCACGACGATCAGGTGGGCTCCCTGACGGCCGTAATGCCGCGCCCATTCGGTGAACCACACCTCAGTGCAGATCAGGAATCCGACGTCGATCCCGCGCGCGGACGCGACATGGAAACGCGTCTCGCCCCGCTCGAACCACCGTGCCTCGTAGTACCCCGGCTCGTCCGGGAAGAATTGCTTGGTGTGGACCGGGAGCAGGCCGCGATCCGCGTCCCACACGAACCCCTGATTCACGGTTCGGCCCGACTCCGTCACGGCTCGGGTGCCAAGTACCACGGGTGCCCCGAGGTCACCAAGGTGACGCAACCCGTCGTCGTGCCTGCGACAGGATTCCGCTGCCACGGCAGCGTCCGACCGTTCGCCCGCTGCGATCCACGCACCGAAGGGCATCTCGTTCAGCAGGACGATGTCCGGCCCGTGCCGCCGCACGGCCTCGACCAGGGCCCGCCACGACGGATCTCCCGCGACCATCTCGGGAGCGGCCTCGCACACCACGAGCCGCACTAGTCAGTTACCTCTCACCTCTTACCTCTCACCCCTCACGCCTTCCCTCCGAAATCGGAGGTGGATGGTGAGCCAGTCTCGACTCCAGGGCTCGTTTCACCTCCGGCCACTCCTCCGCAATCACGCTGTAGTACACCGAATGTCGCAGCCGGCCGGACCACGTGATCATGTGGTTGCGCAGGATGCCCTCCTCCGTCGCTCCGATTCGCAGGATCGCCGCACGCGACGGCTCGTTCAGCGAGTCCGTCTTGAATTCCACGCGGACGGCGCCCAGCACCTCGAATGCGTGCTTGATGAGCAGGTATTTCGATTCCGTGTTGATACCGGTCCGCTGATACTCCCGCCCGTACCACGTCCACCCGATCTCCACCCGCCGGTTCGCACGATCGACGTTGGCGTACCGTGTGCTCCCCGCAGCGCGACCGAGTGCCAGCGGTACGACCGCGAAGGGCAGCGCGGTCCCCTCCGCCTGCCATTGCAGAGCGGTGTCGATGTACGCGCGCATCTCCTCAGGCGTACGCACCTGGGAAGTCGTCCACTTCCACAGCTCCGGGTCGAGACCTACGCGGCACAGGTCCGCGTGGTGCTCGGGTCTGAGCGGCTCGAGCCGCACATGGACTCCTTGGAGCGTGATGGGCTCGAGGCGCACGCGTCAATCCGTGTATGAAGAATGCTTCACAGAAGACTCAGGATAGCAGGGCAACGGGACCCGTAGACTCGTCGGTGCGTAGATCGGCCCGGCATACAAGAGTGCGGCTGATTATCCGCTCGCCCGGCCCTCTACGCAGTCGCGTGACTGCCCCGTCCGAGCACCGAATCTCCGGCCGGACGGGGCCCGCGATTCAGACGACGAAGCCAGGGCATCACGTCTGCGGTGTGTTGGGCATCCTGCTGCCAAGCAGGGTTCTCGCGGGAGGGGCGAGCGGGCAATCTAGCTCGGCCCAACACACCGTGGATTTTTTTTGTGCTCCCCACTCCGCCTCGAAACGCTACCAGCCTGGTCCGGAACAATACAGGCCCCCTCGCATGTGCGCTGGATCACGCACCCACAAGCGCTTGTCCTTCAAGTTCTTGCCGAATTGCGCCGATCCGGGCCCGTCAAGAACGGCGGTTGCATTTGACCCGTGGCAAAGGGCGAGTCGTTCGCCCCGATGGACACACCCCATCCCACGGAGAAACACGATGAAACGCCCCATGAGTCTTTCAGCCTGTCTGGTCGGTCTCGTCGCTGCCGCGTGCAGCGACGGCACGGGCCCTGGCACACAACCGGTGGTCTTGCTGTCGTTCGCGACGCGGCTTCCCGGCGGGCTCCAGGCCGCCGGCGCGTTCGGTGCGGCGCGCGCCCCCGGCATCACGATGGCCGGCGACACGATCACGGATGGCAGCAATACACTGATCATCACCAGCGCGCAGATCGTGCTGCGAGAGATCGAGCTGGAACGTCAGGAAGTGGTGGACTGCGACGTGTCCCCCGAGCCGGCCGGCTGCGAGGACTTCGAGGTCGGCCCGGTTCTGGTGGACCTGCCTCTGGGTCCGGGTGTCCGTGAGCAGGTGACCGTCGAGATTCCCCCCGGTACGTACACCGAGGTCGAGTTTGAGATTCACAAGATCGGCGACGACGCCGAGGACGCAGCGTTCCGCGCCGCCCATCCCGAGTTCGCGCAGAAGAGCATCCGCGTGCAGGGCACGTACAACGGCGCGCCGTTCACCTTCGAGTCGGACCTGGACGTTGAGCAAGAGCTGGACCTGGCTCCACCGCTGGTGATCGCGGACTCCGTCACGGCCACCAACCTCACGGTACGTGTGGGTCTGGCGGACTGGTTCCGCGCGCTGGACGGCAAGCTCCTCAACCCGGCCACGGGAAACAAAGGCGGGGCCAACGAGAGCCTCGTGAAAGAGAACATCAAGCAGTCCGTGGAGGCGTTCGAAGATCATGACGAAGACGGAAACGACAACTGATCAAGCGCGGGCGCCTGGCTTCGGCCGGGCGCCCCGTTCCTGGCAACTCACGCACGCAGGATGTTGACTTTCGCCACGTCGAAACAAGAGGATGCTCATGAACCGAACCTGGATTGCGGCGCTGGCACTGGCCGTTGCGCTGGGATGCACCGACGGCGCCGGACCGCTCAACAGCAACGTGCAGGTGTCCTTCGCAACGCGCGATCCCGCGGCGCCGACCGCGTCGGGCCAGGCCCGGGCGCCACGGGCACCGGGCGTGGTCACTGCCAGCGATACTTTGACGGATGGGACCAACACCCTCATCATCACCAGGGCGGAGATCGTCCTCGAGAAGATCAAGTTCGAACCCGTCGAGGTCGCCGATTGCGATGTCGATCCGGAGCCCGCTGGCTGTGAGGACATCGAGCTGGGACCGGTGCTCGTGGACCTGCCGCTCGGACCGGGCGCCGCGCAACAGTTCGAGGTGGACCTGCCGGCCGCCGCGTACAACGAAATCCAGTTCGTGATCCACAAAGTGACGAGCGATGCAGTGGACGCCGCGTTCCGCGCTGCCCATCCCGACTTCCCGGTGGGCCAGAGCATTCGCGTGCAGGGTACGTTCAACGGGGCGGCGTTCGTCTACCAGACGGAGCTCAACGTCGAGCAGGAGCTGGACCTCACGCCGCCCCTGGTGGTGACGGACACTACCACCGGCACGAACGTGACGGTCCGCGTGGGGCTGGCCGGCTGGTTCCGCGCGTCGGGCGGCAGCCTCATCAACCCGGCGTCGGGCAACAAGGGGCAGCCGAACGAGAGCCTGGTGAACGAGAATATCAAGCGGTCCATCGAGGCATTCGAGGACCGTGACGCGGACGGGGACGAGTCGGACGAAGGATGACAGCGCTCGCCGTCGTGCGGCTGTCGGATTCGTTCAGCTCCGTCTGGCCGGATCTCGCCACGGAGCTGGGGTTGGCCTTCAGCCTCGTGGGCCCCGACCGGCCTCCGCCTGCCGACGCGGTGGCGGTCGTGGTGGCCGCGGGCGGCGAGGAGCAGCGGGCACTGGATGTGGTGCCAGGGCTCCCCCGGCCGGACGGCGCCGCCATATACGTTGTGGGGAGCCGCGAATCCCACCGGTTCGCCGTGCAGGCGCTGCGCGCCGGAGCCGCGGATTACTTCGCCCTCCCCGCGGAGCTCGACCTGTTGCGCCGCACGCTGCGCGCGCAGGCGGAGGCCCACCGGGAGCGGCAGCAGCGCGACGCGGCGCGGGCCGCGGACGATCCGTTCCGCAAGCTGATGGGATCGAGCCCGGCGCTCACCGCCGTGCTCGAGAGCGCCCGCCGCGTTGCGCCCCATGGCGTCGCCACGGTGCTGCTGACCGGGGAGACCGGCACCGGGAAGGAGCTGCTGGCGCGCGCGCTGCACGAGGCCAGCCCCCGCGCGGCCGGACCCCTCGTGGCCGTCAACTGCGCCGCGATCCCCACACACCTCCTCGAGAGCGAGTTGTTCGGGCACGAGCGCGGCGCGTTCACGGACGCGCACCAGACCAAGCGCGGCCTGTTCGAGGAAGCCGACCGGGGCACGTTGTTCCTGGATGAGATCGGCCATCTGCCCCTGGCCCTGCAGGGAAAGCTGCTGCGCGTGCTGGAGGAAAAGCGGATCCGGCGCGTGGGCGCGACGGAGGCCCGGGCCGTGGACGTCCGCATCGTCGCGGCGACACACGTGGATCTCAGGGAAGCGGTGCAGCGCGGAGACTTCCGCGAAGACCTGTACTACCGGCTGAACGTCATCGTGCTCGATCTTCCCCCGCTCCGGGCGCGCGGGAGCGACGTGGAGCAACTCGCGGAAGCGTTCGTCGTTTCGCTCGCGGCGCGCTACGGGCTCCCCGCCCCACCGCTCACGCGAGAGGTGCGTACCGCACTCCGGCGTCATCACTGGCCCGGGAACGTGCGCGAGCTGCGCCATGCGCTCGAGCGCGCGCTGCTCCTCTCCGCGCCGGGAGCGCTCGATCCGGCGGCGTTGCTGCCGCCGGCGCGGCCCGCACGCGCCGGCGCCGTCCCGGAACGGGCGCCGCTCGCCACGATCATCGCCGCCGCGGTCAACGCGGCCATGGACCGCTGCGGCGGGAACAAGAGCGCCGCCGCGCGCGAGCTCGGGATTTCCCGCCAACGCCTGCAACGCATCCTCGACGGATCCGATGACCAGCGTGCTTGACGATCCCCTGCGGGCGGCGCGGCACGCGGTGGAGGGAGGCCGGTTCCGGGACGGTTGGGGCCTGCTCGACGACCAGCCGCCGGCGCTGCGGCGCACCGCGGAGTGGCAGCTGCTCGCGGCCATGGCCCGGTGGCGACTGGGCGAGTTCGGGCCGAGCCATGCGGCGGCCTTGCAGGCGCGGGATGCCTATCGGGCGGCGGGCGATACGGACGGCGAGATGCGGGCGGAGAACGTGGCCGCCGCAGGCGCATTCGCGCGCGGTCGCCTGCCGGAGGCCGAGCGAGGGTTCGCGCGCGCGCTGGAGCTGGCCGAGCGCGCCGGCGACCGCCTGCTGATGGCGCGGGCCGCGAACAACCTGGGCAACGTGGCGTTCTACCGGGGCCGGCACGACACGGCGCTCGCCTGTTACCGGCTGGCGCGCGCGCGATTCGCGCGCGCCGGTCTGCCCCACGGCGAAGCCGAGGCCCTGATCAACGTCGGGCTCGCGTGGCGCGAGCTGGATCGCCCGGCGGAGGCGCAGGAGGCGGGGGACCAGGCGCTCGAGATCGCCGAGCGCATCCAGAGCCGCCGGCTCATCGCGCAGGCGCTGGCGATGCGGGGCGAAGCCATCGCGCAGGCGGGCGACGCCGCCGTGGGCCGGACGTTGGTCGAGCGCGCGCGCGCGCTCGCGCGCGTGGAAGACGACCGGCTCGCGGAGATCGAAGCGCTCCGGCTGCGGAGCAACATCGAGCGGGAAGCCGGTGATCTGGCGGCCGCGCAGCAATTCGGGGAGGAAGCCCTCGCGCTCGCGCGGCGCATTCACAACCCCTGGACCGTCGCCACGGTTCTCAAGGACCTCGGGCACCTGCACCTGCGCCGCGGCGACGGACCCACCGCAGCCCGGGCGTTCTCCCAGGCGGCCGAGTCGTACGCCGAAATCGGCGCCGACGTGCGCGCCCGGCGGATGCGTGAGGAGGCCCGGCAGGCGTCCGGAGCGGTTTCCTGACTCGGCAAGCCAGGCCTGGGCCGGGGACTCGCTAACTGGCCGGGCCCTTCCCCGCTCGCAATCTTTCCGCGAGATGAAGCCCCGTATAACCAAGACGCTGGTCCCCAGGAGACGGAAATGAACGGTGGCGAGCTGGTGGCCGCCGCGCTTGAACGCGAGGGCGTGCGCGCCGTCTTCACGTTATGCGGCGGCCACATCTCGCCCATCCTCGTGGCGGCCAAGCGCCGCGGCATCCGCGTGGTGGACGTGCGCGATGAGGCCGCCGCTATCTTCGCGGCCGACGCCGTCGCCCGGCTCACGGGAGTGCCTGGGGTCGCCGTGGTGACGGCGGGTCCCGGGGCGACCAACAGCCTCACGGCCATCACCAATGCCCGACAGGCCGAAAGCCCGGTGATCGTGCTGGGTGGCGCGCCGCCTACCATCCTCAAAGGTCGCGGAGCGCTGCAAGACGTGGATCACCAGGCGATGCTGGTACCGCACGTCAAGTCGGCGGCTCTGGTCACGCGCGTGCGCGACCTGGCACCCGCCGTGGCCCGGGCGTTCGCCGCCGCGCGCAGCGGCACGCCGGGGCCGGCATTCGTCGAATGCCCCACGGACGTGCTGTACGACGAGCGCATCGTGCGCGAGATGTACGGAGTGGACGCGCCGCCAAGAGATCGGACGCTCTCGGATCGGGTGCGGCATTGGGCGTTGAAGCGCCACGTGGCGCGGCTCATGCAACCGGGAGCAGCGGTGGACACGGGGGCGCAGTCATTGGAGACTCCTCCGCCCTCGCCCGAATTGCCGGGCCGGGCTGTCTCGCGTACGTCAGACCTGCTGCGCCGGGCCAGGCGCCCGGTCCTGGTGCTCGGCAGCCAGGCCGTGCGCGTCGGAGCGCTCATCCCGCGGCTCATCGAGGCGCTGGAACACCTCGGCGTTCCGGTCTACACCAACGGCATGGCCCGCGGGCTCCTCCGCCCCGGCCATTCGCTGTCGTTCCGGCATCGCCGCACGGCCGCGCTGAA
>JACQHC010000184.1 GCA_016199245.1 Gemmatimonadota bacterium
GCGTGGCGTTAGGCGCGCTCGCGGAGAAAGTGGCGGCGTACTTCGGCCCGCGGCTGCCGCGCCACGCGAACCCCGTCACGATCCGGGTCCATGCCCCGCACGCCGGCCCCAGCATCACGGGCGACGGTGTCCTGCTCGAATGGGCGCTGGAGGCGCTGGTGCGGAACGCCGTAGACGCGTTGAGCGGGCGAGGCGGGTCTATCGATATCACCGTCACGACGGACGCGAGATTTGCGGCCCTGATCGTGAGCGACGACGGCCCGGGCATTCCGCCGGACGTGCGGGCGGCGCTGTTCGAACCGGGGATCACCACCAAGCCCGGCGGGTGGGGCATCGGTCTGGCGCTGGCGCGCCGCATCGTCGAGGACGTGCATGGCGGGCGGCTCGCCCTGCGGAGCGCCCAGCGCGGCGCCACGTTCGCCGCCGAACTGCCGTTGGGAGCCGCCGGGTGAACCTCCCACTGAACGACGCGCAGCGCCAGGCAGTGGAGCATCGTGGCGGACCCCTCCTCGTCCTGGCCGGGGCGGGCTCCGGGAAGACGCGCGTGCTCACGGCGCGCCTGGCGTATCTCGTCGAGCAGGAGGTGGCCGCGAGCCGTATTCTGGCCGTGACCTTCACCAACAAAGCCGCGCAAGAAATGCGACGCCGGGTAGCGACCTTGCTCGGCCGCGAACCCGACGGCCTGTGGATCGGCACGTTCCACTCGCTCGCCGCCCGCCTGCTGCGACGCGAGGCGCCGCTCATTGGCTTCACGTCCGCGTTCACCATCTACGACGAGGACGACCGCCTCGAGCTGGTCAAGCGCATCCTCGAGCAACACGGCCGCTCGTCCAAGGCCTTCCCCCCCCGCCTCATCACGTCGCTCATCTCGGCGGCGAAGAACCGGCTCGAGACGGCCGCCGACATGGCCGCGCGCGCCGAGGACCCGCAGGTCCAGGTGGCGGCCGAGACGTACGCCGCGCTCACCGGTGCGCTGGCTGCGGCAAACGCGATGGATTTCGACGACCTGCTGCTGCATCCGCTGCGCGTGTTCCACGAGCACCCCCACCGCCTGGAGTATTACCGGCAGCGGTTCGCGTCGCTGCTGGTGGACGAGTTCCAAGACACCAACCGCGCGCAGTACCTGTTCGTGCGGCAGCTGGCGGAGCGGCATCGCGCCGTGTGCGCCGTGGGGGACGATGATCAGTCGATCTACGCCTGGCGCGGTGCGGACGTCCGCAACATGCTGGACTTCCGGTCTGATTTTCCCGACGCGACGGTGGTGCGGCTCGAGCAGAACTACCGGTCCACGCAACGGATTCTGGAAGCTGCCAACCGCGTGATCGCCCCGAACCGGGCGCGGCTGGGCAAGACGCTGTACACCGTCCGACAGGGCGGCGATCGGGTCGCGCTCGTGGCGGCGGCAGACGAACGGGACGAGGCCGAATGGGTGGCCCGTGAGCTGCGCGCCCGCGCGGCCCAGGACCAGTACGCATGGCGTGACATGGCCGTCCTGTACCGCACGAACTCGCAGTCGCGGGCGTTCGAGGACGCCTTTCGGCGCGTCGCGCTGCCGCACCGCGTGGTGGGCGCCGTGAGCTTCTATGAGCGGCGCGAGGTCCGAGACCTGCTGGCCTATTTGCGCCTGATCGTGAACCCGGCGGACGACGAGGCATTCCGCCGGGCCGTACAAGTCCCCAAACGCGGCCTCGGCATGTCCAGCCTGGCAATCCTCGAGGGCGCGGCGGCCGCCTGGAAGCAGGCGTTGCTCGCCACGGCCGCGATCGCCGATCGCATCGCGGATCTGCGCCCGCTGGCGCGTGACCGGTTTCGCGAGTTCGCGGGGCTCATCGAGTCCCTCAGAGCCCGGGCGCCGGGCACGCCGACGGCCTCGCTGCTCGAACACCTGATCGACACGATCCAGTACGATGTGGCGTTGGCCGAGGAAGGGCCCGAGGGAGTGGAGCGGATGGAGAACGTGCGCGAGCTCGTCGCGGCCGCTGCGGCGTGGTCAGACGAGACGGCGGAGCCAGAGGACGGAGCGTCGCCCCTCGAGCGATTCCTGACGTCCGCGGCGCTCGCGACCTCCGAGGACACCGTGGGCGGCGATCCGGAGGGCGTGAGCCTGCTCACCGTGCACGCGGCGAAGGGGCTCGAATGGCCTGTCGTGGTACTGGCCGGGCTGGAGGATGGCCTGTTTCCGCTGTCCCGTTCACTCGAGACCACGGAAGGCGTCGAGGAAGAGCGGCGGCTCGCATATGTGGGCGTCACGCGGGCCCGCGATCGTCTGTACCTCACGTGGGCACGCTCGCGGCGCCGCGGCGGGCAACTGATGCCCGGTCGTGCGTCGCGCTTCCTGGACGCGCTCCCGGCCGACATTGACGAGCGCCGCACGAGCGGAATGTTCGGCGGCGAGCTGACGCGACGCCCGGCTACGGTGTCCTGGACGGCGAGCCGCGCCGAGCCGGAGCAGGTGTCGCAGGACGCGCCGCGCTACGTGAAAGGCGAGCGCGTGCGCCACAAGAGCTTTGGATCGGGCACCATCATGGGGTTGGCGGGCGCCGGGCGCGATCTCAAGGTCGTGGTGTCATTCGACGACGGCGACATCGGCACCAAGCACCTGCTGGTATCACTCGCCGGCCTGGAAAGGGATTGGGACGCGGCATGAGCGTGAGTCGTGAAGACATCGAGCGGGTGGCCCGGCTCGCGGCGTTAGCGGTTGACGAGGACACCTTGCCCCAGCTTACGAGACAGATCTCGGACATCCTCGCTTACGTCTCGCAACTGGAGCAGGCCGACACCAGCTCGGGAATGACGTCGTCCGTTTGGCTGGGGACGGACCAGCCCCAGAACCCGCGGGCCGACGAGGTCCGGCCCGCCGACCTGCACGGTGCCATCAAGGACTTCGCACCGGCGTTCCGGGACGACCTGTTTCTCGTACCGAAGCTCGCCGCCATGGAGGACGCGTGAGCGATCTCCGGGCGACGGCGCGCGAGGCGGCGGATCGAATCGAAGCCGTTGAACGCCGGGGGCTCAACGCCGTTCTGGCGTTCGACCGAGACACGCTGCTGGCGCAGGCGGAAGCGGCCGCGCGGCGGCAGCAGGGACGGCTCCA
>JACQHC010000185.1 GCA_016199245.1 Gemmatimonadota bacterium
ACGGCAACAAACGGCGCCTGCTCGCCGACACGGCCCAGAAGCGCGGCATCCCGCTCGACGTGCCCTGGTCGCGCCTGCGGGCAACGGACCGTCGCTTCCTGCTGTACGGCCGGGACGGCAGGTTCCGCGGCGTCATCCCGTTTCTCACGGCCCTCGAGGCCAAGCGATACAAGCAATACATCCGCGTGTTCCTGCGGCAATACCAGCTCGCCGTCACCTGTCCCGCCTGTCACAGCGCGCGGCTCCGGCCGGAGGCGCTGGCAGTCCGCGTCTCCGGCATGACGATCGCCGAGGTCGCCGCGCTCACGGCCCGGGCGCTGCGTGAATGGGTGGCGAACCTGGCGCTCGCAGCGTTCGAGCGGGACGTGGCCCAGACCATCCTCGCCGAGCTCCAGGCCCGGATCGGGTTCCTGTGCGACGTGGGGTTGGGGTATCTCACGCTGGACCGCCTCACGCGCACGCTCTCGGGCGGCGAGGCCCAGCGGATCGCCCTTGCCAACGCGCTCGGCGCGAACCTGGTGGACACGTTGTACGTCCTGGACGAGCCGTCGATCGGCTTGCATCAGCGGGACGTGGAGCGGCTGGTCCAGCTGCTCCTCACGCTTCGCGCCACCGGCAACACGGTGGTGATCGTGGAGCACGACCCCGGCACCATCCGCCGGGCCGATCACATGATCGAACTGGGGCCCGGGAGCGGCGAGGCCGGTGGCCGAGTGGTCTACGCCGGCCCGGTGGCCGGCGCCGCGGAGTCCGGCACCCTCACCGGCGAATACCTGGCCGGCCGCCGGCGTATCGCCGTGCCGTCCGCGCGGCGCCCCGCGGGGCCGGGCTGGCTCCGCCTGGAAGGAGCCCGACTCCACAACCTCCGGGGCATCGACGCCGCGATCCCGCTCGGCACACTGACGGTGATCACGGGTGTGTCGGGATCGGGGAAATCCACGCTGATCCACGACGTGCTGTACCGCCAGATCCGCGCGCGTCTCACCGGGGCCCACGGGGCCAAGGAACACCTGGGGGAGGCCGTGGGCCATGTCGAACGGCTCACGGGTTGGGAAAGGCTGGGCGACGTCGTTCTGATCGACCAGTCGCCGATCGGGCGCACGCCCCGCTCCAACCCCGTGACGTACATCAAGGCGTTCGATGAGTTCCGCGCGCTGTTCGCGGCGGCACCCCTGGCTCGTGCGCGCGGCTACACGCCCTCCACGTTCTCCTTCAACGCGTCGGGTGGCGGCCGCTGCCGCGCCTGCGACGGGGCGGGACACGTTCAGATCGAGATGATTTTCCTGGCGGACGTCTTCGCCCCGTGCGAGGCGTGTGGCGGGACGCGCTTCGAGCGCGAGGTGCTCGACGTCCGCGCCGCGGGCCTGTCCATTCACGACGTGCTGAACCTGACCGTGGACGACGCCATCGCCCGGTTCCACCATCAGCCGTCGCTGGGGCGTTCCCTGTGGCACCTGCAACAGGTGGGCCTGGGCTACCTGCGGCTGGGCCAGCCCGCGACGACGCTGTCCGGCGGCGAAGCGCAGCGCCTGAAGATCGCGCGTCAGCTCGCCACCGTGCGGAAAGGCGACCGCCGGCTGTACATCCTGGACGAGCCCACCACCGGCCTCCACCTGGACGACGTCCGCACGCTGCTCCGCGTGCTGGATCGCCTGGTGGACGCGGGACACACCGTCGTGGTCATCGAACACCATCTTGACGTCATCAAGCGGGCGGATTGGGTGATCGACCTGGGGCCCGACGCGGGCGACGCCGGAGGCCGGGTGATGGCCGCCGGTACGCCAGAGGACGTGGCACGCGCGGAGACGCACACAGCCGGCTACCTCCGATCGGCGCTGGTCACGGAGGCCAGCCGGCCCGTCGAGGTGGGAGGAGCCAGCGCGCCGGTGACCGGACGTTGACCCTGCTCTGAGCCGCCCGCATCTTTGTGCCGCGATGCGACGCTCCCTGCGCCTGGCTTCGTGCTTCGCGGCACTCTGCGCTGCGGCGCTCGGGGCTCAACAACCCGCGGTGGTCCCCGGCGCGGGGGCCGCCTACTCGCTGCGCGGCGGGGACCTCATCCGCATAGACGTGTGGGGGCAGACCGCGTACTCCGGCCAGTTCCAGGTGGACGAGCGCGGGATCTTGCTGTATCCCGTCGTGGGCGACATCGACACGCGCAATCTGACTGTGGCTGACGTGCGCGACCGCATTCGGGCGGGCCTCGAAACCGTGTTCAACGCCCCCTTCGTGACCGTCACGCCGCTGTTTCGCATGGCGGTGCTCGGCGAGGTGGCGCGACCCGGGCTCTATACGGTGGACCCTACGCTCAGCGTGATCGACGTGGTCGCGATGGCCGGGGGCCCGGCCCGGAACGGCGACCTGAACAAGATCCACCTCCTGCGGGACGGCGAGCGGCTCCAGGTAAGCTTCCAGCGCGAGAACATGCAGGGGCGCTCGCTCCAGGAGATCGGCGTCCGGTCGGGCGACCAGATCCTACTGGCCCGCCGCCCGTTCACGCGCGACGACCTGGTGATTCTGCTCCAGGCCGTGCAGATCTCGATTTCGGTGGCGATCTTGATCAGAACGTTCAACTGACGCCCCGGCCCCGCGCATTCCTTGAATCGCCCGCAGCGGGGGATTAGACTCCGCCCCACAGTCCCGAGTAGCTCAGCTGGTAGAGCAGCCGGCTGTTAACCGGCGGGTCGGGGGTTCGAGTCCCTCCTCGGGAGCCTGAGAAGCGGACAGGAATTCAAAGGTCGTGAGCGTCACTCGATACGGCGGCTGAAGCGGGGGGGCTGATTCAGCACGAACCACACGGGCGCGTTGTGCGCTGCGACCGTGCCCCGCCTCAGCTCAGCCGGCGCGCCACGTGTCGGGCATCGTGGCCACGCGCTGCGCGAGGCCTTCGAGCTGCGCCGCCAGCTCGTTCGGCAGGTGCTCGCCGAACTTCGCGTACCACTCGCGAACCCCGTCCACTTCCCGCTGGGCATCGGCCCTGCCGATGTCGGTGATCCGCCGGTAGGACTCGCGGTCGTAGGCCAGACCGTCCCAGCGGAGATCGTCGTATCGAGCCATCAGGCCAAAGGGGCTGTCCACGGCTCCCGCGCGCCCGCGGACCCGGTCGACAATCCACTTGAGAACCCGCATGTTCTCGCCGTAGCCGGGCCAGGCGAACTTGCCGTTCTCGTCCTTCCGGAACCAGTTCACCCGGAAGACCCGGGGGAGCTTGAGGTCGGCGCGCTGACCCATCTTGAGCCAGTGCCCCCAGTAGTCGGCCATGTGGTAGCCGATGAAGGGGAGCATGGCGAAAGGGTCCCGGCGGATGGCCGCCTGGCCGATCGCTGCCGCCGTCGCCTCCGAGCCCATCGTGGACGCCAGGAAGACGCCGTGGGTCCAGTCCCGCCCTTCACACACGAGCGGGAACGTCGTCGACAGCCGGCCGCCGAACAGGAACGCTGAGATCGGCACCCCCGCGGTATCCTCCCAGGCGGGATCGTACGACGGACACTGGGTGATGGGCGCCGTGAACCGCGAATTGGGGTGTGCGGCCGGCTCCTTCGCCGCCGGCGTCCAGTCCCGGCCTTTCCAATCAATGGCATGAGCCGGAGGCGGACCCATCCCCTCCCACCACACGTCGCCGTCGTCGGTCAGGGCCACGTTGGTGAAAATGCAATTAGCTCGCAGGGTCGCGATGGCGTTCGGGTTGCTCCGCTCGTTGGTGCCCGGCACCACGCCGAAAAACCCCGCCTCGGGGTTGATGGCGCGCAACGTGCCATCGGGAGCAGGCTTGATCCAGGCGATGTCGTCTCCCACTGTACTCGCCTTCCATCCCTCGAACCCCGCCGGCGGGACGATCATCGCGAGGTTGGTCTTGCCGCAGGCGCTGGGGAACGCCGCGGCCACGTAGGTGCGCTCTCCCTCCGGGGATTCCAGCCCGAGGATGAGCATGTGCTCGGCCAGCCATCCTTCGTCGCGCGCCATTGCCGAAGCGATGCGCAGCGCCAGGCATTTCTTGCCCAGCAGCGCATTGCCGCCGTAGCCCGAGCCATACGACCAGATCTCACGCGTTTCGGGGAAGTGGACGATGTACTTCCGGCCGATGTCCCCTTCGCACGGCCACGGCACGTCCTGCTGCCCCGGTGCCAGGGGCGCGCCGATCGAGTGCACGCAGCGGACGAAAAAGCCACCCCCGAGGGCGTCAAGTACCTTCTGCCCCATCCGCGTCATGATCTTCATGTGCGCTGCCACGTACGCCGAGTCCGTGATCTGCACGCCGACCTGCGAGATGCGCGACCCGATAGGCCCCATGCTGAACGGAATCACGTACATCGTGCGGCCACGCATGCACCCGTCGAACAGGCCCCGCAGGGTAGCGCGCATCCGCTCCGGATCTTCCCAGTTGTTGGTCGGTCCGGCCTCATCCCGGGTCCGAGAGCAGATAAACGTGCGCTCCTCGACCCGGGCCACGTCGCTCGGGTGGGAGCGGGCCAGGTACGAGTTGGGGCGCAGCTTCGGGTTGAGGCGCACGAAGGTCCCGCTCCTCACCAGGGCCTCGCACATCGCGTCGTACTCTTCCCGGGATCCGTCGCACCAGTGCACCCCGTCGGGCTTGCAGAGGGTCACCAACTCCTCGACCCACCTGAGCAACCGGGTGTTCGACGTTCGAGCGGATCCGCGAGCCGACGCTTCGACCCCCTTGGTGCCTCGCGAGTCAGAGCGTGAGCGCGTTGAACCTTCGGTCGGCACTTCGACCTCCCACAGGTGCCCCCGCGGAGCGGGAGCGTCGTCCCCTTCATCACGCGCCCACCGTTCTTCCGCGGGCGCACCGGCATCCGGGTGGGGTAATATACCGCGCACCCAGGTGAGCGTCTTTCCCTCGCGTTTTCTTCATTCGGGGTTTATCGACCGCGCCGCGGCGGCTTGCCGAACCGCCGGGGAAGTCGTTCGGCGCGTCGCCCCGGCGGACCTCACACCGAAGGACCTGACATGGGCAGCCCCTTGATCTCGCTGGATGACATCCGCACTGCCCAGGGCCGCATTGCGTCCCGCGTCCACCGGACGCCCACGCTCTCGAGCG
>JACQHC010000012.1 GCA_016199245.1 Gemmatimonadota bacterium
CAGCGCCTGAGCTTGGAGGGACCATGAACGCCACCTTCCTACTCGCACTCTCGACGCTCTTGGGAGCCACCCGAACGCCGGCCCTGCCGACGGCCGGTCAAGACGATCCGGCGGTCAGGATCTGGCTCGACCCGAGCCGCGCGTTCGCGCGTGGCGATCGCGTGCAGGTTGACGTCCGCGCGGAAGAGGATGGCTACCTGCTCGTGCTGCATGCGGATCCCACCGGGCGCGTGCGCGTGCTGTTCCCCGTGGATCCGTTCGAAGACCACTTCGTGCGCGGCGGCCAGAGGTTCGAGGTGCGGGGCCGCGGGGACCGCCACGCCTTCACCGTTTACGAGTCGCGCGGCGTTGGGACGGTCTTCGCGGCCTGGTCGCCGGATCCGTTCCGCGTGGACGAGTTCGCGCGCGCCGATCATTGGGATTACACCCTGGCCTCCACCTGGGATACCAGCGACGACGCCGAGGCGTATCTGTTGGGGCTCGCGCAGCGCATGGTGGGAAGCAGCACGCTGGAGTACGATGTCGTGCAGTATGATGTTGGCGCGTGGGCCTCGTACGACCGCCCCACGCGGTATTCCCGCCTGAGCCTGTATCACGACCATTACGATCACTGGGGCTTTGGGCTCAGCGTCGGGTTCGGGTCGCCGTACTACTACAGCTATTACCGGCCGTACTACTCCTACAGCCCGTACTACGCGTCGTACTACTATGACCCGTGGTACTACGATCCCTGGTACGATCCGTGGTTCTACCGGCCGTCCTGGTACTGGGGTGTGTGCCTTGGATGGTGCTCCCCGCGGTACGCCTACGGCTATTACCGGTATCCGCGTACGGTGGTCATCAACAACTACTATGACGGCTACCGGGCTGGACGATGGGGGAGTGGGGCGTACACCTTCAAGCTGAGCCCGCAGCCGCGGTTTGCCCCGGTCCAGCCGCGACAGCGAACCCCGCTAGCCACCGCGGTGGGCCGGCGGCTGGTAACGGAGCCGGCGGGCGTGGCAACGGGCCGTCGGACCGATCTGGGCGTTCCCGCGCGCAGGGTGCTCGGCGAGCGAACAGTCACCCCCGCTATTGGCGGTACCGAGCGGCGCGTGCTGGACCGCGCGGAACCTCAGCGTGCCGATCTCCGCGAGCGGACGAGTGTGCAGGGCCGGCAGCCGGAGCGCGCGGAGCCCCAGCGGCTGACACCGCGAGATCGAGCGGTCGTGCCCCGGGATCAGAGCCAGAGCGGCCAGCAGGTTACGCCGCGCGACCGAGCGGTGACGCCGCGGCGGACGGATGTGCAGGACCGCGGAGTCACGCCGCAGCGTGAAATGACGCGAGAGGAGCCGCGCCGCGCAGACCTGCGCAACCGTGCGGTGGTTCCGGATCCCGCGACTGAGCGGGAGCGCCAGGTGACGCCTCGGCGCGAGGTCGAGCGGCAGCCGGTCGAACGGTCCCGAGTCGGGCAGGAGCGCGCCACGGTGCGCGAGCGGGAGCCGGTGCGCGAAGTCCGGCCCCGCCTCGAGCCGCGGCGCCCGCCGGCCCGCGAGGTGCCACGTGCCGCGCCGGAGCGACAGGCGCCATCGGCGCGGCCCGCTCCGCCCCGCAGCTCCGGGCCCAGCGTTCGCTCTGTGCCATCCGCGCCGCGGTCGGCGCCGGCGCGGCCCAGCGGCGGAAGCAGCGGAGCGCGGCGGCGCGGGTAAGAGCGCCTGGACAACGGCAGATTGTCAATTGAAAATTGACAATTGACGATTGTGCGATGTGTTCTATTGGAGGGCCGGGCGGGGCTGCCATAGATTAGGCCCCGTGACCGGCCCCGCTTCTTCGCCGCAGCCCCCCAGCGACGCCGACGTTCAGCAGCGCCTCGCCCGCGCGCTCGGTCCCAAGTACACGGTGCGACATCTGCTCGGCCGCGGCGGGTTCGCCGAGGTGTACGAGGTGTGGGACCAGGACCTCGACCGGCGGCTCGCGGTCAAGGTGCTGCGGCCCGACATCGCGTGGACATCGGGCATGCTCGATCGGTTCCGCCACGAGGCCCGCGCGGTCGCCAAGCTGTCCCATCCGAACATCCTCCCGATCCATTTCATCGATGAGGCCGAGGGCATTGTCTACTACGCGATGCCGTTCGTGGAGGGCGAATCCCTGGGCGACATCCTCCGCAAGGAAGGGCCGCTCGAGACCGGGCAGGCGCTCCGGCTCGCGCGGCCCATCCTCGACGCGTTGCAGCATGCCCACGAAACCGGGCTCATTCATCGCGACATCAAACCGGAAAACGTGATGGTCGAGCGCGCGACCGGGAAGCCGCTGCTGGTGGATTTCGGCATCGCGAAGCGACTGGATGCGGGGAAGGGCTTGACGCAAACCGGCTTCGTGGTCGGCACGCCGCAGTACATGAGCCCGGAGCAGGCCCTCGGCGAGGTGAACCTGGACGGGCGGTCCGACCTCTACTCCATGGGCGCGGTGCTGTTTCAGATGGTCACGGGTGCTCCGCCGTTCGTGGCCGACACGTCGCAGGAAGTGGTGGCGAAGCACATCACCGAGCCGCCGCCCGAGCCCTCGCAGGTGAACACCAAGATCCCGCGCTGGCTGTCCGACGTGATCGTGCGGGCGCTGGCCAAGAAGCCTGCCGAGCGGTTCCAGTCGGCGGCCACGATGCTCGACGTGTTGGCCGCAGGCGCGGAGACCGGGTCGCCGGATCTCGTCACGGCCGCTCGCGTCGCCGACCGCGTCGCCAGCTCGGAGACGGTGAAGATCCAGAGTGGCCAGCGCCCCGTGTCCCGGGCACGCGGCGCCACTCCAGCGACGCCGGCCACGCCTGCTCCCTCTCCCGCGGCCGCCGCTCCCAAACGCCGTCCCGTTCTTGCCATCCTGGGCGGTGCCGCGGTCGTCGGTGGTGCGATCGGGGGCGGCTACCTGGCCTTCTCCCGATCCGCGCTCGAGTTCGAGAACCGCCTGGTCGAGCAGGTTCGCCTGTCCGCGGACGGGCAGCAGCGGGTGGTGGAGCCCGGGGAGACGTTGCGCGTCAAGCTGGCGCGTGGAGGGGGCCAGGCGGCTCAGTGGGCGCTTGAGCGCCCGGCGTCCGTTGCCGGCCCCATGGGGGTCGAGATGGCCGGTACGATCGCGCTCACGTCGCGTCGTGGCACGATTCGCGCTGCGGCCAGCGCGCGCGGCGATACGAGCGCGTACTTCGCACCGCTGATCACGAATGCCACGGACCAGCCGCTGCGCGTGATCGTGAATTTCGGCTTACGCGGCGCGCGCCCCTGCGGCTGCGTGGTGCCACCAGGAGCCACGCGCCTTCATGTCGGCTACTACCCGTTGTTCGGCAACAGCACTGTGCGGGTGGAAGATCCGGCGGGGCGGTGGGCCATGTTCACCGATCTCGGAGGTCAGATCGAGCCGGATCCGGGGACCGTTGGTCTGCGGTTCGAGACGCGTGACCTGCGCGCGCCGCCCGTGGATCGGACCGGGCCGGCGCAGGTGGACCGACGTTCGCTGCCCGCGGCGCGTCGGCTGCTGCGCGCCCGCCCGCGACCGTGATCGGACCGTGACCACCCGTTCGCTCGGGCCTCCGACTGTGCGGGCGTTAGCAGCCGATCCGGTTGTCCGCGTAGCTCTCGGGGCCCTGGCGCTCGGTGCCGTGCCGTACGTCATCCCCATTCTCTCGCCGGCGGACATGCCGGACTACTCTGCGGCGCTCGACCTTCTGCTGCTGCTCGGGGTGCTCCTCGCTCTCCAGTACGGGCTGCGCGCCCTGCCGGACCCGCCCACGCGGCGCTTCTGGCATCTGCTCACCGCTGCGGTCTCATGCTGGGTCGTCGCCCGTGCGGTCCAGTGGGTCCCCGCGCCGGGACCAACCGTAGCTCAGGCCTCGGACATCGTGCAGGATGTTCTCTACGTCCTGTTCTATTTCTTCGTCGTGCTGGCGCTGGAATCCGCGCCGCCTCAGGCGGACCGCGCAAGGCCCGCACCGGGGCTCGGGCGTTTGCGGTCGGCCGGCGCGGCCGTCTTCGTCTTTGGTCTGCTCGTCTACTTCGTGATTATCCCGACCGCTCTGAACCCGGGCGCCTATGATACGTGGATTCCGTCGCTGCTCCTGTATGTCACGCTCGACGTGTACGTCGTAGCGCGGCTGGCACGGTTGCAGGCGCAAGCGCGGCTGCAGCCCTGGCGCCTGACATGCACACTTCTCCTGGTGACCGCCGTCCTGTGGCTGGTCACCGATATTATGGAGGCCCTGAGTTATCTCGGGGCGCTGCCGGCGGATTCGGGCAGGCCGCTGGACCTCGCCTGGTTTCCGCCCTACGTCACGCTGGTCGCCGCGGCCCGCACTCGCCATTTCGGTCCTGTACCAGTCCTGCCGGTCGCAGCGGCCCCTGCGCCTGAGCAGTTGACCGCTGCGGTGCACTGGGGCGGTGCGTTGCTCGTGTACGCTGTCGCCGTGCCCGGGGCGCATCTGGCGCTGTACGGACTCGACGTGTTGGATCCGATCTCGAAGCCGGCACGCGAGGTGTGCGCGCTGGTCGTCATGCTGGCCCTGGCGGGGCTCGCCGTGGTGTACCAACGCTTGCTCGAACGGACGAGCTCCCGGTTGGCCGTCGAACGCGACGCGGTGGCCCGTCGCCTTCACGCTCTCGAACGTGTCGAGGCCGTGGGGCGGCTGACCGGAGGGATCGCGCACGACCTCAACAATGTGTTCACGATTGTCCTGGCCAACGCGGGTCTGATAGACGCCGAGTTGCGGGCGGGGCGTGCGGCGGCGCAGGACGATCTCACGGAGCTCGTCACCGCCGCCCGCCGCGGCACGACGCTGGTGAAGAAACTCCTCGGCGTTGGGCGGCGCGACCTGCTGGTGTTCCGCGCGGTGGACTTGGGCGGCGTCGTCGGGGCGTGCATCCCCGCGTTGCGCCAGGCTGTTTCTCCCGGCGTTCAAGTTCGGTTTTCCGCCGGTGCGGGCCTCCGGCCGGTGCGCGCGGACGCGGGATCGATCGAGCAGATTCTGATGAACCTCGTGGCCAACGCGAACGACGCGATGCCTCGGGGTGGGGACCTGACAATCGAAGTAGGGGCGCTGCGCGTGGATGCGTCGCCGGCCGTTCCGGCGGCGCCGGGCGCCTCGCACGCGCCGACCACGCCCGGCGAATACGGCGTCGTGCGGGTCAGCGACACGGGCGAGGGGATGGACGAGCACACGCGGGAGCAGGTATTCGAGCCGTTCTTCACGACCAAACCACCGGGACAGGGAGCGGGTCTCGGGATGGCGATGGTCTACGGCCTGGTGAAGCAGCATGGGGGATTCGTAGAGGTGACCAGCGCCCCGGGCCGCGGGACGGTCGTGCAGGTGCTGTTCCCGGTGTGGCACGAGAAGCTGGAGACGACGGAGACCGGGGCAGCGGTGCCGGCCGCGCCGCCAAAGGCGCCGACGATTCTGGTCGTGGACGATGAAGCGCCTATCCGCCGCACGGCACAGCGCTCGCTCGAGCGGCTGGGCTATCGAGTGCTCACGGCGGCGGACGGCGAGGAAGGTTTGCGGCTGTTCGAGGAGCACGCCGATGAGGTGGCGCTGGTAGTGTCGGACGTGGTGATGCCGAAGATTGGCGGGGTCAAGCTGCGCGAATGCGTGCGGCGCCTGCGGCCGGCGACCCAGTTCATCTTCACCAGCGGCTACGCGGCGGGCGACGTCCCCGCCGAGTTTGGCTTGGACGCCGGCGTGCCGTTCCTGTCCAAGCCCTGGACCATCGGCGAGCTGGCGGCCAAGGTTGGCGAGTTGTTGGGAGCAGCTTCGCGGGGCCCGGATACCGATTCGGCGGACAGTGTCGCCCGCGACTCAGGGTGACCGCAATGCTTCAGGAGCGATCCAGTTGGGCCCGTCTCTACCCGACGGCCCACCCATTCACCCGGCCCATGCTGCGGCACGGGGCGTGGTATCCCGTCGTGAGTGACCTCGGTCCGCGTGTTGTGGTCGTCGTCAAGGAGCGGCGGGTTGCCGTGCCGCGACATCTCCTTGAGTTCCGAGACCGTCGACCTAACCGGTTCACGGTGGTGTACCGTCCGCGAGGCGCCGAGAATCCGAGCTACGGTACGCCCGGCAACCTGGGCCGGATCTATGCCGTGTGTCCGAAGTGCGGTTCCCGGCTGTCGGTGTTCGGCGAGCCGAAGGACCTCGTGTGCAAACCGTGCGGGCACCGGGGGGAGGTAGCGTGGTGGGAGACAGGATAAGGGCCGAGCGCACGCTCTATTTTCCCCCGCGCGGGCGAAACACGTGGACAAGGCGAGCACCCGGTCCAGCTCGGCGACGGCGTGACGCAGTTGGGCCGGGAGAAGGCGGCACGTCACGGCGCGACCTCCCGCATATCGTCACCAGGCTGCATCTTTGCGCGAAATGCCCGACGCCTTTGAGCGTTTGACGACCGCGCTCGCCGACCGCTACCGTGTCGAGCGCGAACTCGGCTCCGGTGGCATGGCCACCGTTTACCTTGCCGAAGACTTGAAGCACCGGCGGCAGGTCGCCGTGAAAGTCCTGCACCCCGACCTCGCGGCCGTCCTCGGAAGCGAGCGCTTCCTCCGCGAGATCCAGATCTCCGCGGCTCTAAGCCACCCGCACATCCTAACGCTCATCGATTCCGGCCAAGCCACCGGGTTCCTGTACTACGTCATGCCCTACGTTAGGGGGGAATCCCTGCGACAGAAGTTGGAGAGAGAGAAGCAGCTCTCCATTGATGAGGCGGTCCGAATCGCGCAGCAGGTCGCGTCGGCCCTGGACTACGCCCACCGCCGGGACCTCATTCACCGAGACATCAAGCCCGAGAACATCCTGCTCTACGAGGGCGAGGCCACGGTGGCCGATTTCGGTATTGCCCTGGCGTTAACCGCGGCGGGAGGGACGCGGCTTACCGAAACCGGACTCTCCCTCGGGACTCCTGAGTACGTGAGCCCGGAGCAGGCCGGCGGGAAAGTAGTTGACGGCCGGAGCGACATCTACAGCTTGGGCTGCACGCTCTACGAGATGCTGGCGGGGCACCCGCCGTTCCTCGGTACGACGGCGCAGGAGTTGATAGCGCGCCACATCTTGGATCCCGTGCCGCCGCTTCGGTCGGTGCGCCCGGGGGTGCCGGATCACGTCGAGCGAGTCGTCGCCAGGACCCTTGAGAAATCGCCGGCCGACCGGTTCGCGACGGGAGCTGAGCTCAGTGCGGCACTTATCCGCCCAACTACAGCCCGCGTCACCGATCAACTCAAGTCGATCGTCGTCCTGCCGTTCACCAGCTTGAGCCCGGACCCCGAGAACGAGTACTTCGCCGACGGCCTCACCGAGGAAATCATCACAGACCTGTCGAAGATCCAGGCGTTGCGTGTGATCTCCCGCACCTCGGCAATGAAGCTGAAAGGGACGGATAAGGACCTGCGGGCCATCGGCGGCGAACTCGGCGTGCAGTACGCCTTGGAAGGCAGTGTTCGAAGGGCAGGAAACAGCCTCCGGGTTAGCGCGCAGCTGGTGGACGCCGGGACCGATGCCCATCTGTGGGCGGAGAAGTACTCGGGCACCCTCGACGACGTATTCGATATCCAAGAGAAACTGTCGCGTAGCATCGTAGATGCGCTGAAGGTGCGGCTGAGCCCCGAAGAAGACCGGAGGATCGCGGCTCGACCGATCGACAACCTAGCCGCGTACGAGTGCTACCACCGCGCCCGCTGGGAGATTTGGCACTGGACGGAAGAATCACTCGACCGAGCGCAACAGTTGCTTGAGCACGGACTGGCCAAGGTCGGCGACAACCCGCTGCTATATGCCGCGCTCGGATACGTCCACGTTCAGTACGTGAATACAATGCAGAGCGCCGACGAACGTCACCTGCAGCACGCCGAGGAGCTCGCAGAGAAGGCCGCCAGGCTGGATCCGGATTCTTCGCCCGGTCACGTGCTGCAGGGACTGATCCACTACAAGCGGGTGAATCTCCAAGCAGCGGCGCCTGATTTCCGGCGAGCATTGGCCGCCGAACCGAACGATCCAGACACCCTGGCGTGGCTGGCATACGTATACGCGTTCTCCGGTAGAGGTTCCGCAGCACGACCCCTGATCGAAAAGCTCCTGCAAATCGACCCGCTCACCCAGGTCACGCACAGTCGTGCCGGTTGGGTTGAGTTGTTGGACGGGTGGTTCGCGCGGGCACTGGAGTGTTTTCACAGGATGTACGAGCTCGAACCGCAGAGCCCGTGGTCACGCTGGTCATATGCCATCGCACTCGCGAACCACCAGCGCATTGACGAAGCGTGCGCCCTGTTCGACTCGGTTGCGCGCGACCGGCCAGGGACATTCTTCGGCCGCCACAGCGCGTTCCTGAAGCTCGCGATGCAGAGGGACAGGGATGGGGCGCGGAAAGCCGCGACGTCAGAACTGACCGAATCTGTGAGGTGGGACGAGCAAGGCTCGTGGTTGATGGCGGATGCCTATGCGCTACTCGGTGAGAGCAGCGCTGCGCTCGAATGGCTGGAGAATGCGGTCCGACGGGGGTTTATCAACTATCCGTACCTGGCGAAGCTGGACCCGCACCTCGAGTCGGTACGGAACGAGCCGCGCTTCACCGCGCTCATGGAGCGAGTGGAGTCTGAGTGGCAGAAGTTCCAAGTGTGAGGCGCCGTAGGGCAATGCGAGCGGCACGATTCCCTCACGTTATTGCTTGCCCGTCTTCGTTGTCGTTCCCGTGAGGATCCTCCCTGGTAGCCCGCCTGTGAGCTGCTCGTCGTACACCACCAGTGTCCCGTTGACCATCACGTAACGAAACCCCGTGCTGTACTGATGCGGGTTCATGTACGTGGCGTAGTCCCGAATCGTCACGGGATCGAACACGTTGATGTCCGCGTAGTACCCCACGCGCAGCAGCCCGCGGTCCTCGAGCCCGATAATCTGCGCGGCGAGTGAGGTCATGCCGCGAATCAGAAACGGCAGCTTTACCACCTGTCGGTCCAGCGCGTAGCGGCGAATGAAGCGCGGGAAGATCCCGTAGTAGCGCGGGTGCGGGTATCCCTCACCGGGCACGATCATCCCGCCGTCGGTGCAGTACGCCACGAAGTCCTGTTGAATGAAGTGCTCGACGTCGATGTCGTCGGTGTCGAGCGCTCTCCAACCGCCGCCGCCGGGCCGGTTCTCGCCGTTCAGCTGGAGCCAGAACAAAGCATCCATGGGATCTTCGTTCCGCAGGTCGGCGATCTGCTGGAGGGTTTTCCCCGTGTATTGCTTGTCCGGGTACTCCACGAGCAGGAGGCGATCGGGGCCGCCGGCCTTGGTGAACTGGTGCTCGACATCGATGAGCAAGCTCCGCTTTCTTGCAGGGTCCGACAGTACGCGCTGAAAGTTGGCCCTGGCGTTGGCATAGGGGCTGGGAACGCCCCGCAGCAACCGCGAATGAACGCCGGGATCAGCGAGTGCCCACGGTGGGATCACGGCGACGCCCGGCCAGTTGCCGTAGGACGTGTATCCGTAGATGGAGAAGTACACCTGCGCGCCGCGCGTGCGGGCCCGGTCCATGAGCTCGACATATGACCGACTGGCTCGCCAGAAGTTCGGTCCTTTCACCTTCACGTGGTGCCCCACGATCTTCACGCCGGACCGCTCGGCGATCTCGATGGTCTCCCGCACGGCGTCCACGCCGTCCACCACGGGTGACTGGCTGCGCGGGTCGTAGTCCTGGCCGGACGGGTTGTACCAGATCGGCGTGATCCCCTCGGAGCGCTGGTGCGTGTCGTAATAACCACCCAGCTCGCGGACGGTCTTCGCGATCTCGACCAGCTCATCGGTGAGCGCGAAGCGATCCGGAATCCCATTCTCCAGGTTGACGAAGATGTAGCGCGCGCCTTCGGCGAAGCCCTGACGGATCAACGCGCGCATCCGTTCCAGCTCGGCGGGGGTCGGTGGCCGGTTCTCCAGGCCCAGCGCCATTTCGCGGATCTGGCCGAAGTTCACCGACACGACTTCGTTGAGGGCGTGGCCGTTCCGTCGGTAGCGCGCGAGCTGCTCGGCCACGGGCCAGGGAGGATTGATGGTCTCCGTCGTGATCCCCTGTGTCACGGAGTTGGCGGCCTTGCGGCCCTCAGCGTGATCGATCGCGCCGTCGCGGTTGCCGGAGTGGGAGTGCATGTCAATGAACCCGGGCGTGACGTAGAGGCCGGTGGCGTCGATCACGCGCGTGGCGCGGCTCGCGTCGATCGCACCGATCGCCGCGATACGCTCGCCCTTGATCCCCAGGTCCGCCACGTAGAATGGGTTCCCGGTCCCGTCCAGGATCATGCCGTTCTTGATCAGCAGGTCGAACTCTCGGGCTTGGGATGCGAGCGGGGAAGCGGGCAAGTGCATGAGAACGAGCGTTGCGATGAGGGC
>JACQHC010000194.1 GCA_016199245.1 Gemmatimonadota bacterium
GCGGTGCTCGCCGCCGGTCAGCCGAAGTGCGGTGAGGTGGAAGGAGCGGAGGTGGGGCAGCTGTGGGAAGAGATCCACGAGGCACTCGCGGCGGTTTCCTGGACCAGCCGGCAGCCGTACCGCTACGAGAAGGCGCTGTATGAACGCGAGCTCGACGTCTTCGGCAAGGCGGTCAGGCGCGAACGCACCCGGCACCGATCCGGGGTTTTCGAAACACCGTTTCGATCCGCCCAGCCCGGACAGCTGGCGCGAGATGGTTACGTAGTGCACGAAAACGGAACCCGCGTCTTCTTCGGCCCCGACGTGGACGTCGTGCGCAGCCAGTCCTTCATCGAGACGCACTGCTTCGCTGCGGTACCCGGCGGCGACCGTGATACCGCCCTGGTGGGACTTGCGTTTGAGCCTGTTCGGCGGCGGCGCGTGGCGGACATCAGCGGGACCCTGTGGGTCGACCGCGCGACTGCGGAGCTCAGTCGGCTCGAGTTCCGCTACGCGAACCTGCCAGTGGACCTGCAAGAGGCCCCGGTCGGCGGTGAGGTCAGATTCCTGCCCCTGCCGTCTGGCGGCTGGATCGTCCGCGACTGGTGGATTCGCACGCCGCTCCGCGCCTGGGTGGACAGGTTCGCGGACCGTGAGCTCCGGGTCATCGGGCTGCGCCAGACCGGTGGCCGGGTTCTCCGCATCCTCTCAGGCGGCGAGGCGGTGTACGCGGCTGACCTCGCGACGTTGAGCGGTAACGTCGTGGACGAGACTCGGCGGGCCCCGCTCGTAGGCGCGACGATCCAGCTTGCAGGAACCCCTTACAGCGCCGTGACGGACGCAACAGGTCGGTTCACCCTGGTCGGCACGATGGACGGTGAATACCAGGTGACGTTCTCCCATCCCCGGCTGGACTCCCTCGCTCACACCGTCGAATCGCTGCCGGTCGCCCTCCGGACGGGCGACGTTGCCACCGTTGCGCTTTCGGTTCCACCTGAAAGCGTCATCGTCGCTCGCTTGTGCTCCGACACCGCGCCCGCGCCCGACTTCCACGTCCTGCACGGCGCGGTGCGGGACGACATTGCGGGAACCCCCGTGGCGGCCGCCGAGGTACGGGTCCTGTGGCAGGAGATCGCGAATCTGCAGCCGGGCCAACCGATCGCCGTAGAGGGGCGAATCAGGCCATTGGTCCTCGGCGAACGCGGTGCGATGGCGGCAGCGGACTCGTCGGGGAACTACCTCATCTGTGGCATTCCGACTGGCAAGCGCGTTGGGCTGACGGTCGTGCGCGACGGGCGCGTGCGTCACGCCGCCACGCTGGTGTTCGACAAGGAGGGCGTCTGGGTCGGTGACAGGTGGATCTCCCACGCGAGCCGCATCTGGCAGTACGACGTGGTGGCAGGCCCGGAGTCGGTCGCCCAGGGAACCGTCGTCGCGTTTGCCACCGACGCCGTCAGCGGGAAACCTCTTGCCAACGCCATCGTGTCGCTCACGGGCGTGGAGATCTCCGGGGTATCGGATCAATCCGGACGGGTGGTATTGAAGCAGGTGCCGCCCGGCACGTACACCCTGGTCGTTCGGCGGATCGGCCATGAACTGTTGGAGCGAGTGTTGACCGTCGCGGGTGCCGACACCGTCCGCATTCCGCCTGGTCAGCTGGCTTTGCGCCCCGTGCCATTTGTCCTGGACACGGTGGTCGCCGCGGGCGAGCTGGAGGGAGAGCGCTGGCTCCAATGGGTGGGCTTCGATGACCGCCGCCGGGCAGGTTTCGGGGACTTCATCACGCGGCGTGAGTTCGAGCCGTACTTCCCGTCAGAAGCCGCGGATATCCTGAGGCGCTTGCCCGCGATCGACATCAAGCCGAATCCGAATTACTTGAAAGAGGGCCCTGGAGGCCGCGACTGGCGGCGGTGGATTATCGGGACGAGCGGATGCCCTACGCTCTTCTTTCTCGACGGCACCTCCATCGGAAACGCGGACCGACTGGACCTTGACTTCATCCTTCCGCTCGATCAAATCGAGGCAGTCGAGGTCTACAGTGGCGCTAGCCAGATACCGGTGATGTTCAATCGGACCGGTTCGGCCTGTGGTGTGATCGCGTTCTGGACGCGGCGCTAGTCACACATCCTTTTCCTTCCCCAACCCAATCGCCGCATGCGCCGCCGCGAGCCGCGCGATCGGCACCCGGAACGGTGAACACGACACGTAGTTCATCCCCGTGCGGTGACAGAAGTGCACGGACTTCGGATCACCGCCGTGCTCACCACAGATCCCGATCTTGAGGCGTGGCGACGCCTTTCGGCCAATGTGCACGGCCAACTCCATGAGCTTGCCCACGCCCTCCTGATCCAGCGTCTGGAACGGATCAGCCTCGAGCACGCCGCTCTCCAGGTACTGCGGCAGGAACCGCCCGGCGTCGTCCCGTGAGAGCCCGAACGTGGTCTGGGTGAGATCGTTGGTGCCGAACGAGAAGAACTCGGCGACTTCCGCGATCTGATCCGCGGTGACCGCCGCGCGCGGTAGCTCGATCATCGTGCCCACCAGATACTCCACCCGTCGCTTGCGCTCGGCGAACACGCGCTCGGCCGTGGCCCGCACCAGCGCGGTTTGGCGCCGCAGCTCCTCCACGTGCGCCACCAAGGGCACCATGACCTCGGGCACGACTTCCACGCCTTCCGCGGCTGCCTGGCAGGCGGCCTCGAAGATCGCCTGGGCCTGCATCTCCGTGATCTCGGGGAACGTGATGCCCAGCCGACAGCCCCGGTGGCCCAGCATGGGGTTGGCCTCCGTGAGCACATCCACCGTGTGCCGCAGCCGCTCCTCCGTAACGCCGAGCGTCTCGGCCAGCTCGCGGATCTCCTCGTCACGCCGCGGGAGAAACTCGTGCAATGGGGGATCGAGCAGCCGGATCGTGACCGGCAACCCGTCCATCGTGCGGAAGATCTCCACGAAATCCTGCCGCTGCATGGGGAGGAGCTTGAGCAACGCCCGCCGCCGTCCCTCGAGGTCCGTCGCCAGGATCATCTCCCGCACGGCGTCGATCCGGTCGCCCTCGAAGAACATGTGCTCCGTGCGGCACAGCCCGATTCCCTCGGCCCCAAACTTCCGCGCCCGCTCGGCATCCTCCGGGGTATCCGCGTTCGTCCGCACGCGCAACATCCGCACCTCATCCGCCCACGACATCAGACGGGCGAACTCATCGGACAGGCCGGGGGGCACCAACGGCACCTTGCCCAGGATCACGCGACCGGTGGATCCGTCCAGCGTGAGCCACTCGCCCTCGCGCACGGTGCGGCCGTTGACGTGCAGCGCGCGCTCGGCTTCGTCCACCAGGATGTCCTTGGCGCCCGCGACGCAGCACTTGCCCATGCCGCGCGCGACGACCGCCGCGTGACTGGTCATCCCGCCCCGGGCCGTGAGGATCGCCTGCGCGGCCACCATGCCGTGGAAGTCGTCGGGGCTCGTTTCGCGCCGCACCAGAATGACCTTCTCGCCGGCCCGGCCCATGGCTTCCGCCTTGTCGGCATCCAGCACGACGGTGCCCACGGCGGCGCCCGGCGACGCCGGAAGCCCCGTGGTGAGCAGGTCAACCTCGCAGTCGGGGTCCAGCGTGGGGTGCAGCAGGTGGTTGATGTGATCCGGCTCGATGCGGCGCAGCGCCTCACGCCGGTCAATCAGGCCGCCGTCCGCCATGTCGACCGCGATGCGCACCGCTGCCTGCGCCGTGCGCTTGCCGGTGCGCGTCTGCAGCATGTAGAGCTGGCCGCGCTCTACCGTGAACTCCACGTCCTGCATGTCCCGGAAGTGGCGCTCCAGCACGCCGCACACGCGCTCCAGCTCCGCATACGCCGCTGGCAGATGCTGCTTCAACTCCGCCAGCGGCTCGGGGTCCCGCGTACCGGCCACGACGTCTTCACCCTGGGCATTGACGAGGAATTCGCCGTACAGCCCCAGCTCGCCCGTGGACGGGTTTCTGGTGAACGCCACGCCGGTGGCACAGTCCTCGCCCATGTTGCCGTACACCATGACCACCACGTTCACAGCCGTACCCAGATCGTCCGGAATGCCATTCACGCGGCGGTAGTCCACGGCGCGTTTGGTCTGCCAGCTCTTGAACACGGCGTGCACCGCGCCCCACAACTGATCCCACGGGTCTTGCGGGAACGGTTTTCCGGTCGCGCGCACCACCACGTCCTTGTAGGTCTCCACGAGCCCCCGGAGGTCCTCGGCCGCGAGGTCCACGTCGCGCGCGGCCCCGCGCGCTTCCTTGAGTGCGGCGAGCGCGGCGTCGAACGGATCCTCGCCGCCGTCGGCGGCCTTGATGCCGAAGACCACGTCTCCGTACATCTGGATGAGCCGCCGGTAGGAGTCGTACGCGAATCGGGAATTGCCGGTGGCCTGAGCGAGACCGGCGGCGGATTCGTCGTTCAAGCCCAGGTTCAAGATCGTGTCCATCATGCCGGGCATGGAGAACTTCGCGCCCGAGCGCACGGACACGAGCAGCGGCACCGTCGGGTCGCCGAAGCGGCGTCCGGTCGTTTGCTCCAATCGCTCGACCGCACGTTCCACCTCCGTGCGCAGCGTGCCCGGAAGCTCGCCTTGCCGCAGATACGTGACACACAGCCTGGCGGAGATGGTGAAGCCCGGCGGGACGGGGATGCCGAGGTTGGTCATCTCGGCCAGGTTGGCGCCCTTGCCGCCAAGGATTTCCTTCATGTCGGCGCGGCCGTCAGCTTTTCCGTCGGCGAAGGAATAGACGTCTTGCATAGCAGTGCCTTGTTACCGCCGGCTCGGCTCGGCCATCAGAACCGGCTCGGGAGCCGGCTCCATGGCCTCGGGCAAGGCGGTGGGATAGCGTCCGGTGAAACAGGCGTCGCAGTAGCGCCACGGCTGGCCACCCACCGCGCGGCGCATCCCGCTCTCGGAGAGGTAGCCCAGCGTTTCGACCCCCAGGTGGCGGCGGATCGCCTCGTGATCTTGCGTGGCGGCGATCAACTCCGCCCGCGTGGGTGTGTCGATTCCATAGTGGCACGGCCCCGTGATCGGCGGCGACGAGACGCGGAAGTGGATCTCACGCGCGCCAGCCTCACGCACCATGCGCACCAGGCTCCGGGACGTGGTGCCGCGCACGAGGGAATCGTCCACCATCACCACGCTCTTCCCCTGGATGACGTCGCGCACGGGATTGAACTTGATGCGGACTTGCGCATCCCGCGCTTCCTGGCCCGGGTTGATGAACGTGCGCCCCACGTAGTGATTGCGGATCAGGCCGTACTCCAGCTTGATGCCGCTCACCTCGGCGAACCCCAGGGCCATAGCGTTGGACGAATCGGGAACGGAGAACACGCAGTCGGCGCCGGGGGCCGGATGCTCGCGCGCCAGCTGCCGCCCCAGATCCCGCCGCACGCGATCCACCGATTCGCTGAAGACGACACTGTCCGGCCGCGAGAAGTAGATCAGCTCGAACACACAGCGCCGGTGCTCCTTTACAGGAAGCGAGGGCAGGTCCACGACACGGCTGTCCTCGATCTTCAGCCACTCGCCCGGCGCCAGCTCGCGCACCACTCGCGCGCCCAGAATGTCCAGCGCGCAGGTTTCCGAGCTCAGGACCCAGCCGCGGCCCAGTTGCCCCAGCGTGAGGGGCCGGAACCCGCGCGGGTCCACGATGGCGTACATCGTCCGGCCGATGGTGAGCAGCAGGGAATAGGCTCCTTCCACGCGCTCCAGGGCGTCGAGAATCTGATCCTCCGGCCGACGCGCTTCGGACCGCGCGATCAAGTGCACGATCACTTCGGAATCGGATGATGACTGGAAGATCGACCCTTTGCGGACCAGGTCGCCCCGCAACTCGGCGGCATTAGTGAGATTGCCGTTGTGGGCCAGAGCGAGCGGCCCCGCGTGGTAGTTCACTACGCCGGGCTGCGCGTTCGCTAAGACGGAGCTACCGGTCGTGGAATAGCGCGTGTGACCGACGGCCACGTCCCCCTTCAGCGCCTCCAGGACCGCCGGGGGAAACACGTCCTGTACCAGGCCCATCCCGCGGTGCGCCGCGACGTGCCCCGTGGCGTCCACCGCCACAATCCCGGCGGACTCCTGCCCGCGATGCTGTAACGCGTACAGGCCGAGGTAGGTGAGCCGCGCCGCGCCGTCAACGCCGACGACGCCAAAGATCCCGCACATTAGGCCGCCCGTTGTGTCGCGATGATCTCCATGCGCCGCGGGACGGCGCCGAAGTACACGTCTCGTAGATCGGCGACGTCCCAGGTGAGCGTCGCCTCGCCGAACGCGATTTCCAATTTACCATGGGGAGCACGAACGGTCCCGATCTCCACCGCCGGAACGCCCCGCTGCTTCGCCGCGGCCAGCACTTCGCGCACGTGACGCGCCGCCACCGTGACCATGGCCCGCCCGTGATCTTCTCCGAAAAGCAGCGCGTCGGCCGCGAGCGACCCGCGCATCCTGGTCAGATTCACCGCGGCCCCCAGGCCGCTGTCGGCGTACGGGCCTCCCATGCACGCCTCGGCGAGCGCGACCGCGAGGCCCCCCTCGGCCAAGTCGTGGACGCTCGATACGAGCTCCCGCGTGGCGAGGTCCGCTAATAGATCCACGAGCTTCACCTCTGCTGCGAGATCCACAGCCGGAGGTGCGCCCACCACCGCACCCAGCACGTGGGCCCAGTACGCCGAGCCACCCAGGTGCCCCGCGGTGGCGCCGAGCAGAACGATGGAATCGCCCGGCGTGGCAAACCAGGGGCTGAGCGCGCGGCGCACGTCGTCAATGAGTCCCACCATGCCGATCACGGGCGTCGGGTCCACGGCCCCCGTCGGGCTCTCGTTGTAGAACGAGACGTTGCCCCCTGTCACGGGGATACCCAGTGCCCGGCACGCGTCGCTCATGCCGCGGCACGCCTCCTGAAACTGAAAGAACACCTCCGGCCGCTCGGGGCTGCCGAAGTTGAGGCAGTTGGTGATGCCGATCGGCCTGGCACCCGAACACGCCACGTTACGCGCAGCCTCCGCCACGGCGGCCTTGCCTCCCTCGTAGGGGTCGAGCAGCACGTAGCGGGCGTTGCAGTCGGTCGCCAGGACCAGGCCGAAATCCTCGTCACCCACCCGCACCACGGCGGCGTCGCCGCCGGGCCCGATCACGGTGGCCGCCTGCACGGTCGAATCGTACTGCTCGTACACCCACCGCTTGCTCGCGATCGCGGGCTCATCCAGCAGCCGGCGGAGCGCGACCTCAGGGCTGGGCGGCTCGAGCGACGGACGGGCTGCCCGGCGGTCGCGCGCGGATGACGCCTCGACGGCCACCGGTGTGTACACCGGGCAGTCGGCCACCAGGCGCTCCCCGGGGATCTGCGCCACGACCCGCTCCCCGTGCCGCACGCGATACATCCCGTCGTCCGTCACGCGGCCGATAGGCGTGGCATCCAGCTCCCATTTTCCCGCAATCGCTCGCACGTCCTCCACACGGTCGGCTCGAGCGACGACCAGCATCCGCTCCTGGGACTCCGACAGCAGGATCTCATACGGCGTCATGCCCGGCTCGCGGGTGGGCACCAGGCTGGTGTCGATCTCCACACCGACACCGCCGCGCGCCGCCATTTCCGCAGACGACGACGTGAGTCCGGCCGCGCCCATGTCCTGGATTCCCACGATGTGGCCGGAGCCGATCAACTCCAGGCTGGCCTCGAGCAACAGCTTCTCCGTGAAGGGATCCCCGACCTGCACCTGTGGGCGGCGGGCTTCGCTTTCTTCCGTGAGCTCCTCAGACGCAAACGAGGCGCCGTGAATGCCGTCGCGGCCCGTGCGGGACCCCACGGCGAGCAGGACGTTGCCCACGCCGGACGCGACCGCCCGCATGAGCTGCTCCTCTCGCAGGAGACCCACGCACATCGCGTTGACCAGCGGATTCCCGCTGTAGGCCGGCGCGAAGTCCACCTCGCCTCCAACCGTGGGCACACCCACGCAGTTGCCGTAGTCACCGATCCCGCGGACGACGCCCGCGAACAGGTAGCGATTGCGCGGCTCGGTGAGCGGCCCAAACCGGAGGCTGTTGAGCAGGGCGACGGGACGCGCGCCCATGGTGAAGACATCGCGCAGAATGCCCCCCACGCCCGTAGCGGCGCCTTGATATGGCTCAACGGCTGACGGATGATTGTGCGATTCGATCTTGAACGCGACGGCCCAGCCGTTCGGCAGCCGGAGCACGCCGGCGTTCTCGCCGGGTCCCTGGAGTACGCGAGAGCCCTCGGTGGGGAAGCGTCTGAGAACCGGTCGGGAGTGTTTATACGAGCAGTGCTCGCTCCACAGCGCGGAGAAGATGCCAAGCTCGGTGAAGGTCGGCGCGCGGCCGAGCATGCGCTCGATGCGGCCGTACTCTTCGTCGTTCAGCCCGTGCTCGGCTACGAGGGCGGGCGTGACCGGCGGGTCGCCGGGGAACGCGTCAGGGCGTAGGCTCATGCGGCCGCGCGAACTGCCCCGATCCGCGAACGCCGCGCGCCAGCGCCGTGAAGACGCCGGCCAGCCCGCCGCCCCTGGTTTCGTGCTTGATCAGCTCCTCGGTCTCGCCGGCGTCGAACCACACGCCCAGGCACTCGGGGCAGCGGTCGATCTGGATGCCACTCCATTCCTCCGTCTTGAGATCCGCGCCGCACTTGGGGCACTTCATGAAATGACTCCGCCGGGCGGCGTCCTTCGCCACGCGGTCCGCGGCTTCCCGGCGCGCCTTGAGGATCTCCGCGTCCCGCTTGGCGAAATACTCGTCTTCGTTGTGACTGGGCTTATGCGTCATCCGGCTGCTCCCGTGGGGCCGGGCACGGCGGGGACCGTGCGTTCCGCCGGGCGGCCCGGGGGCGATGAGGAAACACCCGAGTATACATGACCCGGTCCCCGAACGACGGCGTCCACCACCTGCCCGTTCTGCAACATGACGACGTCGAACGTGCCGCAGCTCACCTCGCAACCGTTCCGGAAATAGAGAAACGTCCAGACACCACTGGTCCGCTCAGCCACCGGAACGCCCCACACCGTGATTACGTCCTCGCGCGTCATGCCGGGATTGACGGTTCCCGTATCCACGGGAGTCCAGGGTTCGTCCACCAGCGGGCCGGCGGCGGCGGGCGGCGGCTCGGCCGGAACCGCGGCGGCCATGGTGTCGACGGCCGGAGCCGCGGCCACCTGCGCCGTATCCGCGGGCGGCTCCGCCTTCTTCCCGATGAACGGGATCTTGTCGCAGGCGGTCAGGATTAGCAGGACAGCCGGGCCGGCCACTCGAGCGATCCGCTTCATCGCGCGCCTCCTCGCGAAAGAGCAAGATTTTGAACCACGGACTCAAAGAACTTCATCCCCGCGACCTCACCTACGACGGCGTCGGCCGCACGCTCGGGGTGGGGCATGATGCCGACGACGTTGCGGGCTGCGTTGGCGATGCCAGCGATGTCGTTCATCGCCCCGTTCGGGTTGTGGCCGACGTACCGCAAGACGACGCGGCGATCCGTCTCCAGTTCCTCGAGCACCTCCGGCGGGGCGACAAAGCGCCCCTCGCCGTGCGCCACCGGTACCCGAATAATAGCACCGGTCTCGTACGCGAGCGTGAACGGCGTGTCGGTCGCCTCCACGCGCACGGTCACAGGCCGCGACACAAACGTGAGTCCGGCATTCCGCATGAGCGCGCCCGGCA
>JACQHC010000189.1 GCA_016199245.1 Gemmatimonadota bacterium
CCGACACGGCGAAGTACGGATGGTCCAGCACCGCCAGGTTCGCGTGCATCCAGCCGTGCACGTTGCACTGCAGCGGGATGGCGACTTCGGCCGCGGTGAACGAGCGCGTGGTTTTCATGCCCTTCGTCGGCTGGCTGATGTTGAACCCGCGGTTCTTCTTGGGAACGGCTTTGATGTTGTGCAGCACGGCGTCGCTGTTCCGGATCTCGAGCGGCTGCTTCACCATCACGGCAAGCGTCCGGGGCCTGTAGAGGCATCCCTGCTGATCCAGCACCACGGGTGCCGTTGGGGCCGCCGGGGCGGCGCCCGCGGGCAGGCCGCTCTTCACGTACACGAGGACGTCCGCGAGATTGCCGCCGGTTACGGCGACCACCGGGTCCGTGGCGGAGGCGGTTCCGCAGGCCGCTTCCTCACTCATGTCGATCTTGGGATTGGCCGGCGGCGTGCCGGTCAGCTTCACGGTTCCCGTGACGCCGGCCGGTGCCTCGTCAGGCGTTCGATGCCAGGCGAACGCGCCCGCCGTCACCACCACCACAACGGACAGAACAAACGGCTTCATGACTCCTCCGAAGTTGAACGACCCGACTCGCGCCGTTGCGCGCGCCAGACAACGAAGACTCCGAACCCGGCCGTGAGCACCATGGCCACCACCGGGAGCACGAACACCCTGGGCGGCGTGGGCACGTCGAGGTACAGACCGTACCACGCGCTGATCGCCCCACGCGCTTCAGACTCGCCGTTCGACCCATCCGCCGCGAAGAAGGCGATCGGGACCAATATCCCCGGCGCGAAGCTCGGCGCGCGCGTCGAGTCGCTGGAGGACAGGGGCCGCGTCAGCTGAAGCTGCCACCGACCCTCGTCGTACCGCGCCTGATGCGTGACCTGGCCGCCCTCGCCACGGGGCGTGAACCGTCCGAAGCCGGCTCCTGCGCCTTCGTCGAGTGCGTCGGGCGCGCTGCTCCACCGCCACAGATATACCGGCCGCTGACGATCGCCGCCGAGGAAATAGGGCCGCTCGACGTCGCCGGAGAGACGACCGGGGAACTGTATCGTCAGCCGATCAGGCCCTTGCACCGCATCCAACGGGCCGTCCACGTCCGTCGCCGCAGCCGCCATGGCCGCCAGCCACTCGTCCCACTCGGGGTCGGGGCTCGAGGACCGGTCATGCCAGGTGACCCGCAACGCCAGGGTCGAGCCGTCGTGCACCGCCTGCACCCACACCGCTTCGACTATGGGCGCGAACCAGCGGGGCTTCTGGATGATCTGGCCGACCAGCGGAATATAGTACTGCTCCACGCCATCCCACGCGCTGTCGGCCGGGCCGTCCGGCAATGGTCCCGTGACGAGCCGAGCCCGCACGACGTCGCGCGGCCGGGGCGGCTCTTCCGGCGAGAGGCTGCGGACGTACTGTGCCACGCGCCACAACTGCTCGTCCGTGATGACCTGGGCGTCAATCACGTCGCTGAACGAGGGCATCGGTGTCCCGTCGAGACCCGTGCGCAGCCGCCGGTAGATGTCCCCGACGGTGGAACCGCCGTTGAACGTCCAGCTCTGCGTCAGATCCGCGGCCCGAATCGGGAAATCCCAGTCGTCCCGCAGCGTGGGCCCTGACGGCCCGTTGCCCGACCCCGCATCACCGTGACACTTGAAGCACTCGAGCTTCTCGAAGGTGGCCCGGCCCTCCGCGAGCCCCTCTGCTGATCTCCCGGGTTGCCGGCCCATCTCGATCGGCGTCGGCGCATCGGCCTCAAAGAACGTCGAGAACGACTTGAGATACGCCACGAGATCGTTCCGCTCGCCCTCGCCCAGTTTCGTCCCCCAGGCGGGCATCGCCGTACCGGGCATGCCGTTGTCGATGATTTGCCGCATGTCGGCATCGGTCGGCAGCTCACCGCTCGCCGTGGTGCGGATCTGATAGGAGGCCCGCGTGAAGTCCCTGGGGCGTGGCAGCATGAACGCCGCGGCCGCGCCGTCCCCGGCCCCGGTCTCGCCGTGGCATTCCATGCACCACTTGTCGTAGACGACTTTGCCGCGCTGGGCGGACTCGCTCAGCTGGGTTTCCTGCGCGCGCAGCATAGACGTGGCGGAGAGGGCGGACAGGGCGGCCAGCCAACAGACAGGCGATGACAGGCGATGACGGGCGACGTCAGGCGATGTGCGGTCCGGATGGGCACCGTCCCCCGTCATCGCCCGCGATCGCCCGCCATCGCCTGTCATCGCCCTACTCATGCCCACCCTCTCCCTCCACACCCAGGCGTCGCGGATTGAGCCCGGTCTGCTCATACAGGAAGATGATCACCTGCCAGATCTCTTCTTGGGTGAGGAAATCCTCCCACACGGGCATGGCCGAGTTCCACGGCGCGCCTTCGCGCGGCAGACCCGGGCCGCCCTTGGCGATGCGCCAGAACACGAAGCTTTCGCGCAGCTGAGCGATGGTACTGCCGTCGAACGGGAGCGGCGTGGGATTGAAGCCGTGCGCGAAGTGGCCACGCCCGTCGAGCAGATCGCCGTGGCACGGCAGGCAGTTCTGGTAGTACACCCGTTTGCCCGCCGCGTAGTGCTCGGCCAGGTCCCCGCTCGCGCGCAACGAGTTCTCCAGCGTCGCCAGCTCCATGGCTTTGCCACGGAAGGTGATGCGCACGGGAGACGCCGGATGCACAGATCGGAGCGCCGCGGGCGCCGACACGGTCGGGCGGACCTGCTGGAACGTCACGAACCCCACCAGGGCCGGCACCAGCACGAGCAGCGCTCCACGCAAGCGCCGGCGCTCGGGCTCCACCAGCGTGCGCTGGATCGGCTCCTTGAACCGGCTCCACCGTTGCTCGTTGTCGCTCACGAAGATCAGCACGCCCACCAGAGCAGAGAGCATGTACTGGATGACCACGGTCCGGGGCACGGGGGCGCTCACCCAGCCGATGATGACGATCACCAGATAGGCCGCGAGCATTAGGAGCACGGCCTGCCAGAAGGGGTGTCCCAGCGTCTCGCGCAGGCGGCGGCTCACTTGCGCCCCGCCAGAAACTGGACGATCGCTTCCAGCTGCGCCGCCGTGAGCTGCGCGCCGAACGTCTGCGGCATCATGCCGGCGAACTGCGCAAACCCCTGGGCGGTGTCCGCGCCGGGAAACACGATCCCCCGGCGAATGCGCTCAGGGGAGATGCGGCTGCCCATGCCGTCGAACGATGGCCCGATCGGCGGTCCCGCACCGTCAATGGCGTGGCAACCGAGGCAGGCGTTCTGTGTAAGCAATTGACGCGGGTCCGTGGTCCCGCTGGTAGACCCAGGGGACGCCGCCCCCGCTGCCGCTCCTGCCGCTGCTGCCGCCCCTGCGCCTCCCGCCCCTCCCGCCCCTGCCGCCGCCGTCTCCAGATCGCTCGCGCTCACCGTCACTTCGCCCCCCTGCGACTGGAGGTATGCCACGACGGCCCAGATCTGATCCCCACCGAGCTGCGTGGTCATGATGGGCATGATGTTCTGAAAGCCGGCCAGCACGGAGTCGCCGGGCGCCAGGAGGGAGCGGTGCAGGTATTCCTTGCATCCTTCGCCGAGATTCGCGGCGCAGCGTTGCCCGATGGGCCCCTGACCCGCGTGATCGGTGAGCAGATTCGGAGCGCGCGTGCCCAGGCCATGGCAGGCGGTGCACACCTGGTTGTAGATCTGCTCACCGGCGGCGGCCATCTCTTCCGGGCTCGCGCCGGCGCCGAGGCTCACCGCCGCGGGCACTTCGGACTGGAGCTGCGGGATGAGATGCGCAACCATGGTGTAGAAGCCGACGACACCGAGCGCCACGGCGAGAATCGAGAGATTCGTGCGCCACATGGCGGCTCAGGCCTCCGCCGGCTGGTGCTTGGTCATGGCGTGCTCCGCCAGCCCGCCCAGCCAGAAGATGAACGCCACGAGCCCAAGAAAGATCAGGACACAGGCGCTGATCATGTTCGCCGCATAGCCCAGCCCGGGGGTCGCTGCGTACGGGCTCGTGTCCCGCATCACTTCCCACACGTGCCAGTGCTGCCGGATGCCGCTGCGCGCGAAGCCCATGAGTCCCATGAGCCAGGTGAACGTGACCGCCAGCACAAACAGCGCGTACTGCGACCGGGGTGGCATGTGGCCCCAGCGGATCTCCCCCCGCGACTCCGCGCCGCGCAGCAGGGCCAGATCGATCACGGTCACAGCGATGATGCACGCCAGCACGGCGAGCACCTGGTACACACTGAAGCCGATACGGACGACATCTTCCACGAAGTACCCGTACACGCCATAGAACAGCACCACGGCTGCGGCCAGGGCGAACATCGCGCCCTGGATCGCCGTGCCCGACGCCGCCCACGGCACCACCGGATGCTTGTTGGCCCGGCGGTAAAGGAGGAACGAAAGGAAGGTCGTGAGGATCATGACGTTCACGGCCGTGTTCTTGGCGCTCATCACGCCCAGCACGTCCAGCAGCGGATGGTACTGCCCGCCCATGGCCGCCTGCTCTTCTCGCGTGGCGATCATGGTGTGCGGCGTGGCCCACACGATCCAGCACACCACCAGGATCAACAGCATCCACTTCGTGTAGGGCATGTAGCGCTCCGCCCCCGGGATGCGCTGCATGCCGATCCACAGATAGTAGTTGGCGGCGAGGAACAGCACGCCGATGAGGACGGCCTGGATGATCCACAGCCAGCTCATGAAGCCGCCCATCATCGTGATGCCCATGGACTGGTTGTACGCGTAGATCTCGCGGCCCAGCCAGTACCCGGCGAACGGCAGCACGATGAACGTGGAGATCGCGATGAAGTTGCCGACGTAGCCCATCCAGTCGTAATGCGCGCGCTCTTCGTCGGTCTTGGCGGCGAGGAAGCGGTAGCCGGCGTAGGCCGCCACGATGGAGCCACCGAACACGGCGTTGGCGATCAGCCGGTGGATGTTGATCGGCATCCAGGTGGCGTTGGCGAGCGCGTTCCACAGCTGGACCTCGGACGGGAGCGTCGCGGGAGTGATCTC
>JACQHC010000187.1 GCA_016199245.1 Gemmatimonadota bacterium
GCGGGACAGCGTCACGCCGGGGTACCTCGCGCTCGCGGGAGTCGCCGGACCGTCCGTCTTCCTCTTCCTCGGTGTCAACGGCGTGGGGAAGACGACGCAGGCGGCCAAGCTGGCGCACCGGTTGCTCGAGGAGGGGCGGAGCGTCCTGCTGGCCGCAGCCGATACCTACCGGGCGGGTGCGAGCGAGCAGATAGAGGTCTGGGCCCGGCGCCTCGGCGTTCCGTGCGTGACCGGGACGCCGCGGGGCGATCCCGCCGCCGTGGCGTTCGACGCGGTGGACGCGGCCGCGGCGCGCGGCGTGGACGTCGTGCTGGTGGACACCGCGGGGCGGCTCCACACGCAGCAGGACCTGATGGGAGAGCTGCAGAAAATCCACCGTGTGATCGCCCGCCGCCGCCCCGGCGCGCCACACGAAGTGTTCCTGGTGCTGGACGCGACGACCGGGCAGAACATGCTGCAGCAGGGCCGGACGTTCGCCGCCGCCGTGCCGCTCACGGGCTTGATCCTTACCAAGCTCGACGGAACCGCCAAGGGAGGCGTGATCGTGGCGCTGCGGGCGGAACTGCCCGTGCCGATCCGGTTCGTCGGGGTCGGTGAAGGCTTGAGCGATCTCGAGCCGTTCGACGCCGATCGGTTCACGGAGCGCCTGCTCGCCGACTGATGGCTCTGCGCCTCGACAGCCCGGTGCAGTTTCTGCGCGGCGTGGGTCCGCGGCGGGCGGAGGCGCTGGCCCGCCTGGGGATTGCCACGGTCGAAGACCTGCTGTACCACACGCCCCATCGATACATCGATGCCACCCAGGTCACTCCCATCGCGAAGGTGCGCGAGGGCGAGGAGGTGACGCTGGTAGGATACATTGTGTCGAAAGGTGTGCTGCCCACGCGGAAGGGGCTGCGGATCTTCCGCGCCGTCTTGCGCGATGACTCGGGACTGATCGAGTGCGCTTGGCCGGGGCAGGCGTTTCTGGACCGCACCATCGCGCCAGGCCAGTTGCTGCTCGTGACGGGGCCGGTGAAACACTTCCATGGAAGGCAGGTCGTGCCGCGGGAGTTCGTGGTGCTGGCCGACGCCGAAGAAGCGGGGACCGGCGACGACAGCCGACGGCGGCCGACGACAGCCGACGAGGAGTCGCTCGGTGCCGGAATGGTGCTGCCGGTGTACGGTGCCACGGAGGGACTGAGCCACCGGCAGATCCGGCGCATCGTGTTGGATCATCTGGATGAGATGGTCGCGGCCGTCGAAGACCCGGTCCCAGCAGCGGTTCGCTCAGCGGCTGGTCTCCTCCCGCTCCGGGACGCATTCCTCGCCCTCCATCGACCCTCGTCGACCGCCGTCGGCCAAGGTCGGCCTTCGTCCGTCGGCCATCGTCGGCCAACGTCGGCCTTCACCGCCGGGGGCGGGGGTGTGGAGGACGGGCGTCGCCGCCTGGCTTTTGACGAGCTGTTCGACCTCCAGCTCGTGGTCGCCCGCGCGCGCCGGCTCTCCAAGGCGGCCGCGAAGGGCGTTCGATTCGAGAACCGCCGGGAGCTGACGAGCGCCCTGAAGCAGCGGCTGCCGTTCGAGCTGACGCGCGGCCAGAAGCGCGCCGTGCGCGAGATCACGCTCGACATGCTGGGGACCGAACGGATGCACCGGTTGCTGATGGGCGACGTGGGGACGGGGAAGACGGTGGTGGCGTTGTTCGCCATGCTGCTCGCGGTCGAGAACGACTACCAGGCCGCCTTCATGGCGCCGACCGAGTTGCTGGCCGAGCAGCACGGCCGGACGATCGCGATGCTGCTGGCGCCGCTCGGTATGGCGCCCGAAATCCTGCTGGGCCGGCTGAGCTCCGCGGACAAGGCGGCGGCTCGGGGCCGGATCGGTGCCGGAAGCGCCCGGGTGGTCGTGGGGACGCACGCGCTCATCGAGGAGCCGACGGCGTTTCATCGACTCGGCCTGGTCGTGATCGATGAGCAGCACCGCTTCGGTGTCGAGCAGCGGGCGGCGCTGATCGCCAAAGGCGCCGCGCCGGACGTCCTGCTGCTTTCCGCCACGCCGATTCCCCGGACGCTCGCCCTCACCGTATACGGCGACCTCGATATCTCGGTGCTCACCGAGCGGCCTGCGGGCCGGCCCGTGGTGCGGACGGGCGTGCGGGCCGGCGCGGATCGGGGGAAGGCGTATGAATTCATCAAGGCGCAATGTGCCGCTGGCCGGCAGGCGTACGTCGTGTACCCCATCATCGAGGAGTCCGAATACACGGATCTCCGCGCCGCGACGACCGCGTCGGCCGATCTCGCCCGGCGACTGAAGCCGCACGCGGTGGGTCTGGTGCACGGCCGCATGAAGCCCGAAGACCGGGATCTCGTGATGCGTGCGTTTCGAGACGGGGAGATCGCGGTGCTCGTTGCCACGACGGTCATCGAGGTCGGTATTGACGTGCCGAACGCCGCCGTGATGTTGATCGAGCATCCTGAGCGGTTTGGCCTGGCGCAGCTGCATCAATTGCGCGGGCGCGTGGGGCGGGGCACAGAGGAGAGTCACTGCATTCTGGTTACCGACGACCGTGCCGCTCTCCCCCGCCTGCGACGCTTCGCGCGGCTGTCGGATGGATTCCGCATCGCCGACTTGGATCTCAAGCAGCGTGGCATGGGCGAGTTGGCGGGGAGCCGGCAGTCGGGCGGCGTCGCGCTCAGGTACGCCAACCTCGCCACTGACGGGGACCTGCTGGTGGCGGCGCGCCGGGGGGCGTTCGATCTGCTTGAGCGCGACCCAGCCCTCCGCCGCCCCGATCACGCCCCTCTTCGCCGGCGCATTGAACGGCGGTACGAGCGGGGGATCGAGCTGTTCCGAGTGGGATAGCGGATCACCGATCTTTCTCGGGGCCGACGCCGGCATAGATTGCAGTGTGATGCGGGCGCGCCAGCTCCTTCTTGCATTGTGTGCTGCGTGTGTGGCGGCGGGGACGTTGCACGCGCAGGCCGTGCGCGGTGTGCTCGTGGAGCGAGGCAACGGCCGCCCCGTCCGCGGCGCATTCGTCGTGCTGCTGGACGAACGGGACGCGGAGGTTGCCCGCGCGCTCACCGACGACGCCGGCCGGTTTCTGGTCCGCGCGCCCTCGCCGGGTCGCTACCGCCTCCAATCCAAGCGCATCGGCTTCCGGTTGTCCGTTTCCGCGCCGCTCACGCTCGAGGCTGACCAGACCGCGAGCCACCGGATGGAAGTCGAGGTCGTCCCCGCCATGCTGCCGCCGGTTGTCGTGGAGGGGCGCCCGCAATGTGGCTCCCGAGGCGAAGCAGGGTCGATCACGGCCCGGCTGTGGGAGGAGGCGCGCGAAGCGCTCGCCGCCGTGTCGTGGACATCGGGGCAGCGGCTGCATCGCTATCAGCTGCTGCACTTCGTGCGCGACTTCGGGCCCTACGGGGACCGGGCGATCAAGGACAGCTCCTGGGTGAGCTCGGGCTACGCCGAATCTCCCTTCCTCAGCCTTCCCGCGCAGGAGCTGGCCGACCGGGGCTACATCGTCCAGGGGCGCGCCGACACCGTGGACTACTACGCGCCCGACGCGAACGTGCTGCTTTCCGACGTGTTCCTGAACACGCACTGCTTCACGGGGCGTGATGGCTCCGGTGAATACCTGGGGCTCGTGGGCCTCGCCTTCGAGCCGGCGCCCGGGCGATTCCGTCCGGACGTCCGGGGCGTGCTGTGGTTCGATCGCCGGAGCGCGGAGCTGCGCCGCCTCGGGTTCACCTATACCAATCTCTCGTCCGACCTGCCGGAAGGTCCGTTGGGTGGCGACCTGGAGTTCATGCGTCTCAGCTCCGGCGGCTGGATCGTGCTGCGCTGGTGGATCAGGATGGCCCGGATGGGCCGCGTGGTGTACACCAACACGGGGCGCCAGCCCGAGCCACGGGTGATGGGATTCCGCCAGCGCGGCGGGCAGGTCATGAGTATCAGCACGACGCGGGGCACGGTGGTGTACTCCGCGCGCGAAGCGATTCTTGAGGGAACCGTATTCGATTCCACACGTGGTGTGGCTCTGGCCCGCGCGACGATCTTCCTCAAGGGCACGGGGGACTCCGCCAGGAGCGATGAAGGCGGCGGCTACGCGCTCGCGGTCCCGCTCGACGGAGTCTACGAAGTTTCGTTCCGACACGCGCGGCTTGACTCGCTCGGCGTCACGGCGCCCACGGTCGAGGTCATACTGCGCTCGGGCGGTCGCGCGGTCGTGCCGCTTGCGATCCCCGCCGAGCCTCGCCTGGTGCAGGCGCTCTGTCCCACTGAACCGCTCCGGGAAGGGGAGCGCATCATGGTGGGCGTCGTCCGGGATCAGGATGCCGGACACCCCCTGTCCGGCGCGCGGGTGGAGCTCCGCTGGCAGACCATTGGGGGTGAGCGCGGCGGGTTGCACGCGCAGGAGACGGTCATTCGGGTCGCGGCCGACAGCGCGGGGCGATATGTGTTGTGCCGCACGCCGCTCGCGTTGGTGACGCTCAGGGCGTCGGTGCCGGCCGCCGCTCCCGTTGAGGTCGTCTACCGGTTCGTGGAAGAGGGCGTCTGGATCAACGACAACCGCTACCGGAGCTTTCCCGGGAGGATTTGGACCGCGGACGTCAAGCTGAAGCGCTAGGGCAGCGCCGCGTCGGCCTTTGCCGCCAGCACGAAGTCGCTTTCGGTCAGCCCGTCGATCTTGTGGGTCCAGATTCTCAGCTGGACTCTCCCCCACGCCAGGTAGATGTCGGGGTGGTGCTGCTGTTCTTCGGCGATCGCCGCCACGCGGTTGGTGAACGCCAGGGCCGCGGCAAAGTTCTTGAAGCGATACTCTTTCTCCAGGTGATGCTCGTCCACGGCACGCCAGCCGCCGCCGAGTCGGTCGAGCAACCCGGTAATCTCGGCGCCGCGGAGCGGCGGATGGCCGCCACGGCAAGGCACGCAGGTCTTGGCTGCCAGCTCACTGGGCATGGTCGCTCCGATGGTGCTCCGTTCGCAGGCTAGCAGCGGCGCAGCGCACCCGCAATGCGCCGGGGTTTGACCTGAAATCAGTAATCGCCGCTCGTTGACTCCCGCCAGTCTCCCCGGCTACGATATGCCGGCCATGAAGGACCACACGCGCATCAGCGATCTGCCCGTCCTTATCGGACAATCCGTCACGATCCGCGGCTGGGTGACGACGACGCGCTCGAGCGGCAAGATCGCGTTTGCCGTGCTGCGCGATGGGACGGGATATCTCCAGGTCGTGGTGTCCCGAGCCGAAGTCGGCGACGACGCGTGGGAGCGATTCCGCGCACTGACGCAGGAGACGTCCGTGTCGGTCACAGGCGTCGTGCGGGCCGACGCGCGCTCGCCCGGAGGGGTGGAGCTCGGGGCCATGGAGATCGCGGTGCTCGGGCCGTCGGTGGATTTCCCGATCACACCAAAGGAACACGGCACCACCTTCCTGTTCGAGCACCGGCACCTGTGGCTCCGCAGCCGGCGCCAGGTCGCCATCATGCGCGTGCGGCACGAGGTGGTGCAGGCGATCCGCGACTTCTTTCACGAGCGCGGGTTCTTCCTCGTGGATACGCCTATTCTCACCGCCGCGATCGGTGAGACGGCCGGCAGCCTGTTCGAGACCGACTACTTCGATCTGGGCAAGGCGTACCTCGCGCAGACCGGACAGCTCTACCTCGAGGCCGCGGCCGCGGCGCTCGGCAAGGTGTATTGCTTCGGGCCCACGTTCCGTGCCGAGAAGTCCAAGACGCGACGCCACCTGGCCGAGTTCTGGATGGTGGAGCCGGAAGTCGCCTGGTACGACTCCGAAGACAACATGCGACTGCAGGAAGATTTCGTGTCCTACATCGTGGCGCGGTGCCTGGAGCGCCGCCGCGAAGATCTCAAGGAACTCGAGCGCGACACCGCGCCGCTGGAGCGCGTCGCGCCGCCGTTCCATCGGATCTCGTATACGGACGCGTTGAAGAAGGTCGAGGGACTGGGCGCGAGCGTGCCGTGGGGGAAAGACCTAGGCGGGGACGAGGAGACCCTGCTCGCCAATTCCTTCGACCGCCCGGTTCTCGTGTTCAATTACCCGCGGGAGGCCAAGGCGTTCTACATGAAGGAGAATCCGGCTGATCCCAAGACCGTCTTGAACAACGACTGCCTGGCACCGGAGGGCTACGGCGAGATCATCGGCGGGAGCCAGCGCGAGGATGACCACGATCGCCTGCTCGCGCGGATCCGGGCCGAGGGACTACCGGAGGAGGCGTACGGTTGGTACCTCGACCTCCGGAAGTACGGCACGTTCGTGCACTCCGGTTTTGGGTTGGGGGTCGAGCGGACCGTTGCGTGGATCTGTGGGATTCCGCATATCCGTGAGGCGATCGCCTTTCCCCGACAAATGCATCGGTTGAGGCCCTAGCCCTTCTCTTCCTTCGTCTCCTCCCAAAGCCTATCCAGTTCGTCCAGCCCTGCCTGCCCGATCTCCACCCCGCGCTCGGCCGCGAGGCGCTCGACGAGGCGAAACCGCTCGAGGAACCGCTTGTTCGCGCGCTCCAACGCCGCCCGCGGATCGGAGCCCAGTTTGCGCGCGAGATTCACCACGGAAAACAGCACGTCGCCGATTTCGTGCTCGACCCGTTCGCTGCTCGCCCCCCCTCGCCCCTCCTCGGCTCTCCTCGCCCCGTTCGGATCCACTTCGGCCCGCAGTTCTTCGAGCTCTTCGCCAATCTTCGCGAGCGGTCCCGCCGCATCCGGCCAGTCAAACCCCACCCCGGCCGCGCGCTCCTGGAGGCGCAGGGCCATGATCAATGCCGGAAGGTTCGGCGGCAGTCCATCGAGCACGCCCGGCCCACCTACCGGCCGCTCTGCGAGCTTGTTGCGCTCCCAATTCGCATGTGAATCATCGGCACGGCCTGCCGCCTCTGCCGCCGGAGCGGGGAAGAGTTGGGGGTGGCGCCGCCACATCTTCCGTTCCAGCGCCACCACCACATCCTCCGTCCCGAATGCCCCCCGCTCTTCGCCCAGCACGATCTGAAACGCGATGTGCAGCAACAGATCGCCGAGCTCGTCTCGGATGGCTGCATCCGAACCGGTACCGAGCGCGTGGTCGAGCTCCAGGGCTTCTTCTACGAGGTACGGCCGGAGCGTTTGTGGGGTCTGCGCGCCGTCCCAGGGGCAGCGCCTGCGAAGGTCCCGAACGAGGTCTACGATGCGCGCAAGCGCTGATGTGTCTTGCATTTGGCTAACCGGGCCGGTACAATACCCGGCCGGCCGTGGACGTGTCAACGCAAGCGAACAAGTCCAGGTCCTGGGTGGATGTCGACC